>JBBIJB010000095.1:3251-8132 GCA_037446215.1 Armatimonadota bacterium | reverse complement strand
CCGACTGCGATCACCTCACCGTGCTGAGGCTTCTCCTTGGCAGTATCCGGCAGCACGATCCCGCCCTTGGTGCGCTCCTCCTCTTCCAGAGGCTTGACGACCACTCGGTCGCCCAGTGGCTTGAGTACCATCTGTTGCGTCCCTCCTTACAGGGTGTTTGATGGGAACTAGCACTCTCGTAGGGGGAGTGCTAACCACCCCCCATCTTATAAGGGCCGCCGCCGGTGTTCAAGTCCCTTCTAGGGACAGGTCGGCCGATGCGCCCAGATCCCACCCGGCTCGCTCTCCCCTGGACAGGCGAGAGGCGCCGCACGCCGCGACCATCGCCGCGTTGTCGGTGCAGAGGTCGAGCGGCGGGATCTGGACGGGAACCCCCAGACGGCCCGCCTCCTCGGTCAGCCGGCTTCGCAGGACGGAGTTGGCGGCGACCCCTCCGGCCAGGAGCACGGTGCGCGGACCTTGCTCCTTTGCGGCCCGAACGAGCCTGGAGACCAGCGACTCCGCCACGACGCGCTGAAGCGAAGCGGCGAGGTCCGCCAGGAAGCCCGCGGGGGGCCGCGGGTTGGCTGCCAACACCCTCAGGGCGGCGGTCTTCACGCCGCTGAAGCTGAAGTCGAGGCCTCCGTCTCGCATCGGAACGGGAAGATCCACGGCGAAGGGATCGCCGGATCTGCCCATCTCGTCCAGGGCAGGCCCCCCTGGGTACCCCAGGCCTATCGCGCGCGCGACCTTGTCGAAGGCCTCGCCGGCCGCATCGTCGCGGGTCCGGCCAAGCACGGTGTAGTGGTGGGGCTCCCCGAGGAGGATGAGGTCGGTGTGCGCGCCCGAGACCACCAGCGCCAGCGAAGGAAAGGGGGGCCGGCCACGGCCGAGGATGTTGGCGAATATGTGCGCCTCCAGGTGGTTGACCCCGACCAGGGGCAGGTCGCGCACATAGGCCGCGGCCTTGGCCGCGGCAACGCCCACGGCCAGCGCCCCCACCAACCCCGGCCCCCTCGTGACGGCTATGCCGCCTATGCCATCCCAGCCGCACCCTGCCTCTTCAAGGGCGCGGTCTACGACGGGCAGGAGCCGCTCGAGGTGCTGTCTGGCAGCCAGCTCCGGAACGACGCCCCCATAGGGACCGTGGAGCGAGGCCTGGGATGCGATGATGTTGCTGCGGATCCGTACCCCGTCCGCCACCACCGCGGCAGCCGTTTCATCGCAAGAGGTCTCGATCCCCAGCACCAGCATCGGCAGAGGCCCCTGGGCTACTCCGGATACCTGAGGCGCAGGGTCGCAATCCTGGCCTGCGTCCCGGGCTCGAGCAGGTTCCCGCTCCACATGATGAGGGCGTCCTCACCGTTGTCGGAGTAGTACCTCCTCCGCACGGCGACGTCGCGGAAACCGAACTTCCGGTAGAGCGCGAGCGCCGCGGCGTTCGACGGACGTACCTCAAGGGTCATCCAGCGCGCGCCCCTGCCGGTCGCAAGCTCCACCAGGGCAAGCAGCAGGCGCTCGCCGACTCCCTGGCGACGTCGGAACGGGTCGACCGCCAGGGTCGTTATGTGGGCCTCGTCGAAGATCACCCACATCCCGGCGAAGCCGACCAGGCGGGACTCCTCGTCACGCGCCACGATGTAGTGCGCCACCCTGTTGTCCTCGATCTCTGCGCGGTACGCGTCGCGGGGCCAGGGAAGAGAGAACGACGCCTCCTCGATCTCCCTGACGCGCTGGAGATCCGAGGTCCGCATCGGCTCCGTCCGCACGCGCGTGATCTGCCTCATAGGGCTCGCCTCGCGTAGACCGGCACCAAGGCCGCGGGGTCGTCGCGCTCCCCCCTGGCCAGTCGCAACCGTCCTATCCTCCCTACCTCGACCGCCCGGGGGGCCCACAGGCTGCGAGGGGCAGGCGTGGCCAGCGGCGCGAGCGGCCCCAGCAGCTCCTCGGCGTGGCGTTCCAGGGCGTCGCCGGTGACCACGAGCGGCTCTGCGAGATCCGGCAGCCGCCCAACGAGCGCCCGCGGGGATGAGAGCAGGTCGCCGCAGAGCCGTTCTGGCACCCCGTCGCAGCGAAACAGCGCTGCGACCACCTCGCCCCTTCGGGCGTCCAGGGCTGCCAGGACGAGCCCCGAAGCGCCGGATCCCGCGGCAACGACCTCCAGCGTTGAGACGCCTACGATCGGGCGCCGCGCTATGTGCGCCCAGGCCGCGGCCGTGGCTACGCCCACCCGCAGCCCTATGAAGCTGCCGGGCCCTAAGGAGACCGCCAGCCCCTCGATGTCGGCAGGCAGGAGGCGGGCTCGCTCCAACGCCTCGTCTATCGCTCCCAGGAGCCACTCCAGGTGAGCGCCGGGGACCTCTGCTGAGAGCTCGACCGGCACCGCCCCGTCGCCCAAGACGGCGACGCCGCCCAGGCGAGACGAGGTCTCCAGTGCCAATACCCTCATGCGGTCACTCCCAGCCCGGGAGGCAGCCGGTCCTCCATCGACGGAGGCGCGGCCAGCGTGATGCGGCGCTCCTGCGGCGACTCCCCGAACGCGCAGCGCACCTCCAGATGATCCGTGGGAAGGAAGCCGGGAAACCGGTCGGCCCACTCGACCAAGAGGATCCCGTCGCCGCCGGCGAGCTCCTCCAAGCCTAGGTGGTCGATCTCCGAGGGCTTCTCGATCCGGTAGAGGTCGGCGTGGAAGACCGTGATCGGCCCCGGGTACTCCCTGATCACGACGAAGGAGGGGCTCGCCATGTGTCCGGACGCTCCGGCGCCCAGCGCAATCCCCTTGGCCATGACGGTCTTGCCCGATCCCAGGGGGCCGCACAGCGCGACCACGTCTCCCGATAGGAGCCTCGCGCCCAGGACTCTGCCGAGCGCCTCTGTGGCCTCTGGGGAGTCAGTCCTCACTGTTACCACTGACGGGGGCTCTACCAACCCTGTGCCCGGGGACAGTGCTCTGCGCGGCGCCAGGCCCTGCCTAGCGCTGCGCAGGTTCTGCCTCCACCTTCAGGCGAAGTCCGTCCAGGCCCACCACGCGCACCGCCTGCCCCTCCTCCACGGGCCCTCCCGCCGCCACCGCGCTCCAGCACGCCCCCTGCACGTGAACCTGACCCTCGGGATCGAGGCGCGATCGCGCAACGCCCACCGCTCCAATCAGGCGCTCCCCGCCGCTGCGCGCAGGAGTTCGCTGGGCTCGCAGCCCCGCCCCCACCGCGAAGAGGAAGAAGGCGGCAAGCAGCACCGCCACGGCCAGGATGAGGTGGAGTGATATCTGGAGAACGGGCGCGGTGCGCTCTGTGAGCAGTATCGCTCCGAAGACGAATGCTATCACGCCTCCCGCTGTCAGCACGCCGTGCCCGGGCGCTTGGACGTCCGCTATGAACAGCAGTACGGCAAACGCTATCAGCAGCAGCCCCGCGATGTTCACCTGGAGGATCGCGAACGAGGCCAGTCCCAGTATCAGTGCGATCCCTCCGACCACGCCCGGGAATATCGCCCCCGGGTTGTAGAGCTCAACCATGATTCCCACGATCCCGATATTCATCAGGATGAATCCGATGTTGGGATCGCTCAGCATCGCCAGGAACCGCTCGGTCAAGTCCATCTCCCGCTCGACCGTGGCGGCGCCGGCTGTCCGCAGAGTCCTGGGCCCCAGTCTGGTCTCGACGGCACGGCCGTCGATCTTCCGAAGCAGATCCGGCACGTCCGACGCCACCAGATCGACGACGTCCTGAGCGACCGCCTCCTCTTCCGTGACGGAGACGGCCTCGCGCACGGCCCTTTCGGCCCACTCGGCATTGCGTCCGCGGCGCCGGGCCATCGCCCTAAGGTCTGCCACGGCATCGCTGGTGACCTTCTCGAGCATCTTTGGGTCGGGCTTCTTCTCGTCGCCCGTCGATATCGCTACGGGCGTGGCCGCTCCCATGTGCGTGGCAGGGGCCATCGCGGCGACGTGGGAGGCGTAGGTGATGAAGACCCCGGCCGAGGCCGCGCGGGCTCCGCTCGGGGCGACGTAGACTATGACCGGCACCTCGGCGTTGAGGATCGCCTTGGTGATCTCGTCCATCGACTTCATCAGGCCGCCGGGGGTGTCCAGCAGGATCAGCAGCGCCTCGGCATCCGCACCTTCGGCTTCGCGCACCGCCCGCGATATGAACCTCGCCGTCGCAGGGCCCACGACACCGTCGATCGTTATGGTGTAGACCGTGGGCGGGGACGGCGGAGCAGTACCGGCCGGGCCCGGGGCCGCGGCTCCAGCCAGGGAGGGGCCCTGGACGAACCCTGCCATCAGAAGCAGCACCGCGCTCCCGGCCAGAACCAGCCTTCCCGCGGCCCTCAGCACCGTGTGTCTCATAGGCTCAGTCAGAAACCTCCAACGGGTGGAGTTCTACGGGACGGCGCGGCTTTCCTGGACCCAGGGCTCGGGCAGAAGCCCGAGAAGATCGTGGCCGCTGACTACCCGCCGGCCAGCGCCGCCGACGCCAGGCGGGAGAAGAGGCGCAGCTGTTCGGGGTGGTGCTCGACCATCCTCTCTGGATGCCACTGGACGCCGATGACGAAGCTGCCAGGCCGGCCTTCGATCGCCTCCACCGTGCCGTCCGTGGCCACCGCGGAAACCTCTAGGCCCGGCGCGGCATCACGCACCGCCTGGTGGTGGAAGCTGTTCACACCAACCTTCCCCTCCCCGAGCAGCGCCGCCAGGAGGCTCCCGCTCCTGACCGACACGTCGTGCGCCGCCTCCCAGTAGTCGAGGCGGCCGTCCTGGTTGTGGGCGGCGGGATCGGCCCCGGCCAGCGACAGGTCCTGCCACAGGCTCCCGCCCGAGGCGGCGTTGAGAAGCTGAACGCCCCTGCAGATGGCCAGAATGGGCACTCCGGAGGCGAGCGCCTCACGCGCGAGCCGCAGCTC
>JBBIJB010000095.1:0-3241 GCA_037446215.1 Armatimonadota bacterium | reverse complement strand
CCTTCGACGACGACGACGACGACGACGAACTCACTCCAGCTCGTCGCGCTCCTCATCGATGGTCAGCGTGTGGCGGACGGACTCCTCGATCTCCTGACCGAAGTGGCGAGGATGCAGATCGGGTCCGCCCCCAAGCAGCAGCCCCAGGTATCGCGCGGGCGGAGGATCGCTCGTGGTGACGAAAACCGGTTCCCCTCCACCTCGGCGGACCGCGTCGGCGTAGAAGCGCGCCGACCGCGCGGCGCTCTCGACCTGCTCGCGGCTCGCACCCTGGGGCAGGCCGCGAACGGTCACCGCTATCAGCGGCCGCCCGGCGTCGGCATAAGCAGCCATCCGCGCTACCCGTCCTTCAGGTGGTCGGCAAACGCGAACAGCGCCGGCTGGCCTCCGGTGTGCCAGAAGACCACTGTATGCTCTGAGCTGAACACGCCACGGCGGACCAGGTCTATGAGGCCGGCCATCGCCTTCCCGGTGTAGACCGGGTCCAGCAGGACTCCCTCGGTCCTGGCTATCAGCCTGATCGCGTCGAGCCCCGCCTGCGTGGGGATCGCATAGCCCTCGCCCACGTAGCCGTCAGAGACCACGATGTCGTCCGGATGCGACCTCCAGTCCAGCTTCAGGAGATCGGCGACTTCCTCGGTGAGGCCCTGGACCCGCCCTGTCACCACCTCCTGCCTCGGCCCCGGGCTTATGCCGTGGACCTGCACGCCAGACTGCGTGACCTTCATCGCGGTGTACAGACCCGCGTGTGTGCCGCCCGAGGAGCTCGCGTGCACGATCGCGTCGGTACGGATGCCCCGCGCGTTGAGCTGTTCGAGCAGCTCGAGGCCGGCATTGACGAAGGCCGCCGTTCCCAGGCCGGTCGCGCCGCCCCGTGGGATGACGTAGGGATTGCGACCCTGCCGGCGGAGCTCTCGTGCGATGTCCTCGACAACCCCCATGAGGACGTAGTTGTCGTCGGTGTTGATGATCCGTATGTCTGCGCCGAAGAGCGCGTCCAGCAGCAGGTTCCCCTGCCTCCCGGAGGGCTCCTGCCCGTTCAGCACGACCACCGAGTCCAGCCCCAGCCTGCGCGCCGCCGCGGCCGTCACGCGGGCATGATTCGACTGCACCGCCCCCACGGTCAGGACGACGTCACACCCCTTATCCACCGCCTCCCCCAGCAGGTACTCGACCTTGCGCACCTTGTTGCCGCCGAAGGCCAGCCCCGTGAGATCGTCGCGCTTGATCAAGATCCTGGGGCCGCCTAGGTAGGCGGAGAGCGATGGTGCCTCCTCCAACGGCGTCGGGAGCGTGCAGAGCTTGAGTCGGGGCAGTCTTCCCAGCTGCATAGAAACCTCCTCCTGGATGTCAGGGCGGTGGCCCTGTGGTCACCGCCTGTTCCGCGCTCGCAGCTCGGCGTGAGCGGCCTCGACGCTTACCTGGTCGAACTCCACTACGGCCCCTGGGGCCATCTGCGCTACCCTGTCGAGATCGGCGTCTACCACCCACGCGATCTTGGCGTACCCCCCGGTCGTCGGGCCGTCCGCCAGGATGACTAGCGGCTGGCCGTCCGCTGGGACCTGGACGGCCCCGGGCAGCAACCCATCCGACGGTATCTCGGCGCTCGCCCTGTGCACCAACGGCGGTCCCTGGGCGCGCATCCCCGCGCGATCGCGGCGCGCCGTCGCCGTGAAGCGGCCCGAGAGGAAGGCGGCCTGCGACGCCGCGGTGAACGCGTCGACCTGAGTCCCGGCAATCACGCGAACCGGCCCCGGGGCGGCTTCGCCGCGGTCCGGCTCCCCCGCGTGCGGGCACCTTCGGGACTGTTCGCCCGCCCCCAGTATCTCACCTGCCCTGACCGGCCGGCCGGCCAGTCCGATCAGCCCTCCTCGGCTGTAGGCAGAGCGGCTCCCGAGCACAAGGGGCACGTCGAGGCCGCCCGACACAGCAAGATATGCCCACTGCCCGCTGCGAGGATCGGAGAACTCGACAAGGTCGCCCTGCCTGAGCCCAAAGGGCCTACCCGGCTCCACCTCCTCACCGTTGCGGCGCGCGCCGAGGTCTGCGCCGGTGACCGCCGCCTCGAACCGGTCGAGGGCCCGAAGCTTCGGCCCGGGAAATGCGAACTCGAGGGCCGCGGCGCCAGGCGCGTTTCCCACTATCCTGTTCGCGGCACGCAGCGCCGCCCTGTCCAGGGCGCCGGAGCCGGGCACGCCGAGCCTTCTCCACCCCGCCCTTCCGAGATCCTGTACCGTCGTGAGTAGCCCGGGCTCGACTACCTGAAGCGCTGGACGCCTGGGGCCGAGACCCGGCAGGGAAGGCGGCGCTACGGCGGCCGGGCCGGACGAAGCCGCGCCCGCGACTCCGGGCATGAACCTCACCCTGTCCCCAGGGCCTAGCGCGCATGGAGGCGATCCCCACGGGTCGAAGAGGCGGAACCCTGTGCGTCCGATCAAGTGCCATCCTCCGGCGGTCTCGTGTGGGTAGATCCCGACGAAGGCGTCGGCAACTGCCACGCTCCCGGAGGGCACCCTGGGCCGCGGCGTGGCGCGCCGGGGAAGGCGCAGCTCTGGCGGGAGCAGGCCAAGGTACGGGAATCCGGGCGCGAAGCCGAGCATCAAGACAGTGTAGGCCTCTGAGCAAATCCTCCTCACTACCTCCTCGGGGGAGAGGCCGCAGCCGTCCGCCACCGCGGCGAGGTCCGGGCCTCCCTCCCCGCCGAAGAGAACTGGGACCTCAACCAGCGCCGCCTGCACGCGTGGGGCAGGAGAGGCGGAGCGTGCCGCCTTCTCGGCCCGGCCCGCGAGCTCGCAGAAGGTCACCTCGAGCGGATCGTAGACGACCAGTACGGAGCAGAGCGCGGGCACCGTCTCCACAACGCCCGGAAGCACGGCCAGCGCCGGCTCTGCGCCGCGTGCGGCCCGATTGGCCTCGTCGCACATCTCGTACGCGAACTCCACGAGGAGCCCGCGATCGCCTGCGGGGAGTACCCTGGGATGGTCAGCGCTCATCCGGAGGCGGCGACACGTCGCCCGGATCGACGGGGCCGAGGCTCCACCGCAAAGCGGCGCAGGAGATCACCTGTCCCTCCCGGACGTAGAGCCGGGGCACCCTGGGACCGATGCGGCAGAGCAGCTCATGGGGGATCGTGCCGGCCGCGGCGGCAACCTCCTCGACCGGAAGGCCGTCGCCGAACACCGTGACCTCGTCGCCCTCGGCTACGGCGAGCCCCCCCACATCGAGCATCGTGTAGTCCATG
>JBBIJB010000094.1:0-8134 GCA_037446215.1 Armatimonadota bacterium | reverse complement strand
CCCACGCCCTGATACGCGAGCGCGCGTCCGAAGCCCTCCGCGAGGTGCGGGAAGGCCGCATCAAGCCCCACCGGGTCTCTCCGGTCACGTTCGAGGTGGAGTTCAAGCGCACCTCGCCGGCCAACGTGGCCACCCTCTTCCCGGGCGTGGAGCGGCGCGGGCCGAGAACGATAGTGATATCGGACGACGACTACATCCGCGCGTTCAAGCTGATGTGGGGTTGCCTCATCGTCGGGATGGCGGTCTCCGAAGGGCTGCTCTAGGTGGCCAGGGTCGGCGATCGGTCTAGCCTCAGGGAGGACACGGCGAGGCGGTACCGCATAGCGGCGATACCGGGTGACGGCATCGGGCGCGAGGTCGTCCCGGAGGGGATGAAGGCGCTGCGCGCGGCCGCGGGCCGCTTCGGCTTTGGGCTGGTCGTCGAGGAGTTCCCGTGGGGCTGCGACCACTACCTGCGCCACGGCGAGATGATGCCCCCCAACGCGCTGGAGGTGCTGCGGGGGTTCGATGCGATCTACCTAGGTGCGATCGGCGACCCCCGCGTGCCCGACCACGTGTCGCTGTGGGGGCTGCTGCTGGCCATCCGAAAGGCGTTCGACCTCTACGCGAACGTCCGACCGATCCGGCTGCTCGAGGGAATCGCCTCGCCGCTCGCGGGGCGGGCGGCCGATGAGGTGGACATCCTGTTCGTCAGGGAGAACACCGAGGGCGAGTACTCGGGCATCGGCGGCCGGCTCGCCACCGGCACACCGCACGAGGTGGCGCTGCAGACCACGGTCTTCACGCGCAGGGCGACCGAGCGTATCCTGCGCTACGCCTTCGACGCCGCCATGCGGCGGCGGAGGCGGCTCGCCCACGTCACGAAGTCCAACGCGATGCAGTTCACCGCTGTCATGTGGGACGAGGTGGCCGAGGCGGTGGCGCGCGACTATCCCGACGTCGAGGTGTGGAAGCTGCACGTCGACGCCGCGGCCTACCAGATGGTCCTCCACCCTGAACGGTTCGACGTGATGGTTGGATCGAATCTGTTCGCCGACATCTTGACCGATCTCGGCGCCGCCATTCAGGGAAGCCTGGGGCTCGCGGCGAGCGCCAACCTCGACCCGACCCGTCGGAACCCATCGATGTTCGAGCCGGTGCACGGCTCCGCCCCGGACATAGCCGGTACGGGGATCGCCAACCCGATGGCCGCCATCTGGGCCGCTTCGCTGATGCTCGACCACCTGGGAGAGGTCGAGGCGGCGAAGGCGGTGTTCGAGGCGCTCTGCGGGGTGGCCAGGGGGGGCCGAGCCCGCACGCCGGACCTCGGCGGTGACAGCACGACCGCCGGGGTGGGCGACGCGGTAGCCCTGGCGGTGACAGGATACTCCGGTATGGCAGGCTGACACTGTGAAGGCACTGGCCGTCGGCGACTGCCGTGCCTCCTACCACTGCGTGCGCGACGGGGTCGAGGCCGGCGCGTTCGAGCTAATGCCCTACAGCGCCCGGGTGCTCGCCGAGTGCGTGCTGCGCAACTGCGCGGGGGAGGAGCGCGACGCCGCGCTGCGGCAGATAGCCGGGCGGCGGCGCGACGAGGACGTCCCCTTCTTCCCCGCCCGCGTCGTGCTGCAGGACCTGCTGGGCGCGCCGGTGCTGGTGGACCTGGCCGGGCTGCGAGAAGCGGTGGCCGAGGCCGGCGGGGATCCGCTCGCGGTGAACCCGCGGGTGCCGGTCCAGCTGGTGATCGACCACTCCCTGTCGGTGGAGCGGTCGGGCAGCCGCGACGCGATGGCCCACAACATGGAGATCGAGCGGCGGCGGAACGCCGAGCGGTTCGAGTTCCTCGACTGGTGCCGCCGCGCATTCTCCAACGTGGCCATCGTGCCCCCCGGCAACGGCATCCTCCACCAGATCAACCTCGAGACCCTCTCGCCGGTGGTCTGCACGACGGCGTCGGGTGAGGAGACGGTCGCGTTCCCCGACACGCTGGTCGGCACCGACAGCCACACGCCGATGATCAACGCGTTGGGGGTGCTCGGCTGGGGTGTGGGCGGGATCGAGGCCGAGGCGGTAATGCTTGGGCGGCCGGTGCTGCTCCGCATCCCTGAGATCGTGGGGGTGGAGCTGCGGGGGCGGCCCGGGCCGGGCATCCTGGCCACCGACATCGCGCTCGCGCTCACCGAGTGGCTGCGCACTGAGGGGGTCGTCGGCCGCATCCTGGAGTTTGTGGGGGAGGGCGCAGCGGAGCTGACGGTGCCCGACAGGGCGACGGTATCGAACATGGCGCCCGAGTACGGCGCCACGGCGGCGATGTTCCCGATAGACGAGCAGACGATCGCCTACCTCCGCCTCACCGGGCGGGCCGGGGGGCAGTGCCGGCTGGTCGAGACCTACGCCAGGGCCGCGGGGCTGTGGGCAGGTGATCTCGCGCGCGCGGAGTACGATCGGAGGTTGACCTTCGACCTCGGCTCCGTGGGGCGGGCGATCGCCGGGCCGCGGGTTCCCCACCAGAGGATACCGATCCAGGAGCTGCGCGCGAGGGGCATCGCGGGCCCGAGGACCTCCGAGCGCGAGGGTGGCCTGCACGACGGCGCCGTGGTGATCGCCGCGATAACCAGCTGCACCAACACGTCGAACCCGCGCGCCATGGTCGCGGCCGGCCTGCTCGCCCGCAACGCCCGCAGGCGGGGGCTGAGGAGCGCGCCCTGGGTGAAGACCTCTCTCGCGCCGGGATCGCGCGCCGTGCTCGGCTACCTGCAGTCGGCAGGGCTCTACCAGCCGCTCCGGGAGCTCGGGTTCGACGTCGTGGGCTTCGCGTGCACGACATGCAACGGCATGTCCGGACCCCTGGCCGAGCCGGTCGCCGAGGAGATCCGCGAGAAGAGGCCGGCCGCGGCCGCGGTGCTGTCGGGCAACAGGAACTTCGAGGGGCGGATCCACCCGCTGGTCAGGGAGGCGTTCATCGCCTCGCCCCCACTGGTGGTCGCCTACGCGATCGCCGGATCGACCCGCACCGACGTGCACGGCGAGCCGCTGGGAGAGGACGGGACGGGCAGGCCGGTGGTGCTGGAGGAGATCTGGCCGGACGACTCGGAGATCGACGAGGTCGTGCGTGCGCACGTCACCGAGGAGGTATTCACCCGCTCGCAGGAGGGCTCGCTCGACCGCGGATCAGGCATCGCGCCCGGCCCGGCGGGAGTGCACGGGACTCCGGGCGACGCGCGAGGGATCTCCAGCGGCGCCGAGCCGTCTCCCATGTTCCGCTGGGACGAGGGGAGCACCTATCTACGCAGGCCGCCCTACTGGGAGGCGCGGCTGATGTCGCCTCCTGTGCTTCGCGGGATGAGGCCGATCGCGATCCTCGGCGACAACATCACGACCGATCACATCTCGCCTTCGGGCGCGATCGAGCCGGGGAGCGCCGCCGGCCGCTTCCTACTGGAGCGAGGCGTAACTGTAGAGGAGTTCAACTACTACGGGACCCGGCGCGGCAACCACGAGATCGGGATCAGGGCCACCTTCGCGAGCACGCGGCTGCGCAACGAGATGGTGGCCGGCACAGAGGGTTCGTTCACGCGACTGCAGCCCGAGGGCAGGGTGGTACCGCTCTTCGATGCGGCGCTCGAGTACATGAC
This sequence comes from Armatimonadota bacterium, assembly GCA_037446215.1. GTDB lineage: Bacteria > Sysuimicrobiota > Sysuimicrobiia > Sysuimicrobiales > Humicultoraceae > VGFA01. The sequence goes on along the minus strand of JBBIJB010000094.1, from coordinate 4,520 downwards.
GCGGGGACAGCCGCTGGTCGTGATCGCCGGGATCAACTACGGCAGTGGGTCGTCGCGCGACTGGGCGGCGAAGGGCGTGCGCCTGATAGGCGTCTCGGCGGTGATCGCCGAGAGCTTCGAGCGGATCCACCGGTCGAACCTGGCGGCACTCGGCGTGCTGCCCCTCGAGTTCGCCGAAGGGGTCACGAGGCATGCGCTCGGGCTCGACGGCTCCGAGACGTTAGACGTCGAGGGCGCGGACGGCGCCGATCTCGCGCCTCGTGCCGAGCTCGTGCTGCGGGTCGCGCGGCAGGGCGGGGAGGTCCTCTCTGTGCCCGTGCGCTGCCGCCTGGACACGGACGAGGAGGTCCAGTGCTTCAGGGCGGGCGGCCTGCTGCCGCTGATCTACCGGCGACTCCTGGACGCCCACCGAGGGAAGGAGAACAGGCAACGGACATGACGAGGCTGAGGATACCGGCCGTCTACATGCGCGGGGGCACGAGCAAGGGGCTACTCTTCCACGAGCGCGACCTGCCGGAAGACCGGGCGGAGTGGGACGCGCTCTTCCTGGCGGCCCTGGGTAGCCCCGATCCTCACGGCAGGCAGCTGGACGGGATGGGCGGCGGGTTGTCGTCGCTGTCCAAGGCCTGCGTCGTCGCCCCTTCGAATCGGGACGACGCCGACGTGGACTACACCTTCGGCCAGGTGCTGATAAGGGAAGCCCGCGTGGACTACTCCGGGAACTGCGGGAACATGTCGTCGGCGATCGGGCCGTTCGCGGTGGACGAGAGGGTCGCCGGCCTCCCCGGGGCTGAGGCGGGCGACGGCGAGGCGACCGTCCGCATCTACAACACCAACACGCGCAAGATCATCAACTCGACCTTCGCCGGCGAGGGCGGCAGGGCGGCCGAGGACGGCGACCTGGAGATACCCGGCGTCGCGGGGGGCGGCGCCCCGATAAGGCTCGACTTCGTGGATCCGGGCGGGGCGACCACGGGGAAGCTGCTGCCGACCGGGAACCCGCTCGACATCCTCGACGTCCCCGGCGTGGGCAGGATCGAGGTCTCGATGGTGGACGCCGCCAACGCGTGCGCGTTCGTGGACGCCTCGGTCCTCGGGCTGTCAGGCATCGAGATGCCCGAGGAGCTGGAGGCTGACGCGCGCCTCATGGAGCATCTGGGTGCGATCCGCCTGGCGGCCTCGATGGCTATGGGGATAGGAAGCACGATCGAGGAGGCCCGCGCGAAGAGCATCGTTCCCTGCATCGGCTTCGTATCGCGGGCCCAGGATTCGCCGACGCTCTCGGGAGCGAGGACCGCTGCCGGATCGGTGGACCTTACGGTGCGAATGATCTCAAACGGCCAGCCGCACAGGGCGCTTCCGCTGACGGCCTCGCTGTGCACGGCGGTCGCCGCGGGCATAGAGGGCACGGCGGTGGCGAGGGCCGCCGGGACGGTCACCGGTGAGAGGATCCGCCTCGGGATGCCCTCGGGCGTGCTCACGGTCGGGGCGGAGGTGGCTCGCGGCGCGGGAGGATGGCACGCCGCGCACGGGTCGTTCTACCGCACGGCCCGCCGGCTGTTCGAGGGCTCGGTATGCGTGCGGTCGCCGCGGTCGATGCGCGCCGTATGAGCTTAGTGATAAGCGTTCTCAATAAGAAGAGACAAGCAAGAAGGGTGGTGTCCGAGGGCACCACCCTTCTGAATCACAAGGGCGCTCTAGGGCTTCGGCGCGGGGCCGACGGGGACCGCGGGCAGGATGACGCTGGGCGCGGCCACCTTGCGCGCCCGTCTGGCGGGCTTCTTCGCTGCGGGCTTCTTCTTGGCGGGCTTCTTCGCCGCGGGCTTCTTCGCTACGGGCTTCTTCGCCGCAGCCTTCTTGGCCACGGGTTTCTTCTTGGCGGGGCTCTTCGCTTTCGGCTTCCGTGCAGGCACGGTCGTCCCCCCTCCCATCAGATTCGTTCTTCCATCCATTCAGTACGGTGCGCAGGCGCCGTTTCCTGCAAGGATCCGCGAAGGTAGCCACACCGCGACGGCGAACAGTACGATCTCCGGGTGCTCGAAGATGAGAGCTGGCTTCGCGAAGACCGCGATAACCCCGCCGCTTGGAACGCCGCTCGCGGGGTTCGGGGCGCGGCGGCGGCGCTGGGATAGGAGCGGCATGTCAGTCGAACTCTACCTTTCCTCATCGGCAATCCAGAGCACAACAGAGGCCGTGACCTCTTACGCGTCGGGGCACGGCTACGCCGGCGTCGAGTGGTATCTCGACCACCGGCGGATCCCTATCTCGGCGGGCGCCCGCGGGCGGCTGTTCGCGGCGATGAGGCGGAACGGCCTCGGAGCGAGATTCCACGCGCCGGCGGCCGACGTCGAGATCGGACACCGCGACTGCCTCGTAGCGGAGGCGTCTCTCGGATACCTGACGATGTATCTGAACCACCTGTCCGAGATGGCGCCGGCCGTCGTGACCGTGCACATGGGCTCCAGGGCGCTGCCGATGGAGGAGCTCTCCTGGGAGAGGGCCTGCGACAACCTGTCGCGGGTAGTCGCCGCGGGCCGCGAGCGCGGGCTCACCGTCTGCATCGAGAACCTCAAGGGAGGATGGACCAGCGACCCGAGCCGGCTGGCGGAGATCGCCGAGGCATCAGGGGCCTCGATCACCTTCGATCTGGGCCACGCCGGCGCGAGCCGGTTCGCGAGGTCGGGGGGGACGCTGGAGGAGTTCTACGGGGTCATCAGGGGAAGGGTCGCAAACGCGCACATCTACGCCCTCGAGACGCCGGAGGGACGCCACCTGCCTCTGGAGGCGGGCACCGGCCACAGGGCCGTGCTGGACCTGCTGCTCGCCGACGGCCTCCGGACGTGGGTGCTCGAGCTGTCCAGCGTCGAGGACCTCGAGCGGACGCGGCACGCCATGGAACACTACGCGTCTGGATAGGAGCTCGCAGGCCGGGACGGGAAACGGGCGACCGGGCAGTCGAGTGGTGGCCCCAGGGGGATTCGAACCCCCGTTTCGGCCTTGAGAGGGCCGCGTCCTGGTCCCCTAGACGATGGGGCCACGCTGCGTGCATCGCGCCGGGGGACCTTCCGGCGCGGTTCAACATTATAAGATAGCAGGTGGCGCAGGGCAATACGCCCGTACGTACGGGGTAGGAGGCGACTGGAGTTGACCCGGTTACGTGGACACTTCATCGTTGGGGGAGATAACCCCAGGAAGGGAGTCCACGATGGGCAGGACTCGACCGCCATACCCGCCGGGGTTCCGGGTGGAAGCGGTGCGGCTGGTGCCGGAGTCCGGGAAGTCCGCCTACCGCATCGCCCAGGACCTGGGCGTCGCCGAGCAGTCGCTGCGCAACTGGGTGAAGCAAGCGGACCTTGATAGCGGCCGCCATTCGGATGGTCTGACGACCGAGCAGCGGGAGATCCTCCGAAGAGCCGCGGCCTACTTCGCGCAGGAGACCGGCCCGAGGCGCCCGCTGCCTTCGGCTTCGTGACGCGAGAGCAGGCCACCAATCCGGCCGCCCCCGGCACGGGCGCAGGCCGATCAGGCCCTGCCGGGGCACACCCGCGCCATCCATGCCCAGAGTCGCGGCACCTATGGCGCACCCCGGATTCATGCCGAACTCCAGGAAAGGCGCGTGCGCTGCGCGCGCAAGCGCGAGGCTCGGCTGATGCACCAAGCCGGCCTACAGGGGGCCCATCGCCGGCGGCGCTTGCGGACCACGATCCGGGATCGGGACGCGGTGCCAGCCTCCCGATCTCGTCGCGCGAGCCTTCGCCACCGATCGTCCCAGTCGGCTCTGGCTGGCCGACATCACCCACGTGCGGACCTGGAGCGGGTGGCTGTACCTCGCGGTCGTGTTCGAAACGTTCAGTCGGCGCGTGGTGGGCTGGTCGATGGCGAACACGCTGGAGAGTGCGCTCGTCGTCGACGCGCTCAACATGGCCCTCTGGAATCGGCGCCCCCGGCCGGGACTCTGCCATCCATGGGCCGCGTCGGCAACGCCTACGACAACGCGATGGCCGAGGCCTTCTTCGCGACGCTGGAGACGGAACTGCTGACGCGTCGGGCCTTTCTGCATCGCGGGGCAGCCCGCGCCGCCGTCTTCGACTACATCGAGGGGTTCTACAATCCCCACCGGCGACACTCAGCCCTGGGCTACCTCTCGCCAGCGGCGTTTGAAAGGAGGTGGCTGGAGAGAGCCGGAATTGCCTAGCCGTCAACGCTCCACGAAATCGGGGCAGCTCCACACAACCTACCGTACACTACCCGCGGTCCCAGATCTATTGCATCCCAGGCCCCCGGCGCCTACTATTGCGGCAGGGATCGATCGCGAGAGTCATTCCCGCCATGTGAAAACGGGGGAGACGTGCCCGTAGGCACCGCGATCTTCGAGGACCTCATCCCGCGGTGGAGCGGCCTGCTCGCTCCGAGTCTTGCCGAGGACTGGCCCAACCTTCCCATCGTGCGAGGCGAGGGCACCTTCGTCTACGGGCTCGACGGCCGACGCTACCTCGACTTCGTCTCGGGGATGGCCGCCT
>JBBIJB010000093.1:0-8134 GCA_037446215.1 Armatimonadota bacterium | reverse complement strand
GCGGAGCCAAAGGTCGTGGGTTCAAGTCCCGCCGGGCGCGCCAACTCAGTCCCCATGCTCCTCGTAGAACTCCATCCACCGCAACCGCTGCCGCGCCTCGCAGGTCAGCGGCGCCGACATCCGAACCCGTAGCGCCTGGGGAAGCAAACTCTGCTGGATCATCATGCGGCCAGTATAGCCGCCTCCAAGGGGCCGGAAGCCCCCCTTCAACCGGTACGGCATCCTCAGTCAGGGCGTTTCGGATCTATCTGAACCAGGGCAGAGGGAGATCTACCTCCAACGCCTCGACCCGTACAGGCGGCCAGTAAGTGCGCCCTAGTGCAGTGAGCAGGGTTCTATACGAGGTGTACTGGGCCCGGGGCCATATGCACAGGAACCAGAGAGGCAACCCAGGCAAGGCACCGTGCCTCGCCGGTTCGGCTATGCTCGCTAGGCCGAGGTAGATCTGTGAGCCGCGGCTTGCCTACTCCCCCGAGAACCCGTAGAAGGCGTGAAGCCTGTGGGCGAGCCGTTCGGAGAGCAGAGCGAGCAGGCGCTCCCCCTTCTCCCTGCTCGCCCCCTTGGCATCTCCAATGACGCCGCTCGTGGTGAGGTCGCGCGAGACCCAGGCGACCGGCGTGTCGCCTCCATAGAGCCGCTCGGTCAGCGAGGCGGGAGGGAGCTCGGTGACGGCGGCTTCGGCGCGCACGGCCTCGGGCCTGATCGCCAGCATCAGGCTGGTCTCAGCGTCGCCCGCGTGTAGGTCCGTACCGCTTCCTGCCTCGAGGGGGGCAGGGGGGAGCATCTGCCAAAGCGAGAGGGGGAGCACGAACAGGGAGTGGTGCTGCGATCTGAGATCTCGCGCCGCGATCTCCAGGACCGACCTGTTGCCGCCGTGCGCGCTGAAGAGGACGAGCCTGCGAAACCCGGCGTGCCGCAGGCTCGCGGCGATCTCCCCGAGCACGGCGAGGAGGGCCTCCGCGCCGAGGGTGACGGTTCCGGCAAAGCCGATGTGCTCGTTGGACTTGCCGTAGGGGAGGGTCGGGAGGACGAGCAGTGGGGCCGCGCCGTCGAGCCTCGCAAGAGCGGCGCTCAGCACCGCCTCGCCGATGACCGCATCGGTGTCGAGAGGCAGATGGGGTCCGTGCTGCTCGAGGGACGCGATGTGCTGGACGAGGACGACGCGCTCCTTCTCCGGCATCGCATCGATCTCGGTCCAGGCGAGCCGGGCGAACTCGCGCCCCGACGGCAGGGAAGGGCCCGGCATCAGCGTATGGGCGTGATCGTCCGCCGGCGGGTCGTGGTGGCCACCACCTGGCCTCGGGCGATCACGTAGTTGCGGTCGGACTGCATCTGCAGCACGTCGTGCAGGTTCCTGCCGTCGAAGATGAGCAGGTTCGCCTCCGCCCCAACCCGGAGGCCGTAGCCCTCCAGCCCGAGGGTCTTGGCGCCGTTGCGCGACACGATGTCGAAGGCCGTCTCGAACCCCTCGGGGGTCGCCATGTGGGCGAGATGCACCATGAAGTTCATGGAGTCCAGCAGGTCGGCGCGCCCGAGGGGGTAGTAGAAGTTGTCCAGGTCGTCCTGCCCTGAGCAGACGTTCACACCCGCGGCCAGGAGCTCGTTCACGCGTGTGAGCGTTCCCAGCGAGTTGACGTTGGGGTTGGCCACTATGTTGAGCCTGGCCTGCCTCACCAGGTTGATGACTCTCGCCGCGTGCGCGTCGGGGTAGACGCGGAGGGCGCCGTTGTGGCTTGAGGAGACCCTGCCCTCGTATCCCTCGCGTATCGTCGCGGCGGCCACGAACTCGAGCGTCCTGAAGTTCGGGTTCGGCGCGTCGTCGCACAGCACGTGCAGGTCGCGATCGTACCGCTTCGCGAGCTCGAAGCAGTAGGCGACGTGCCGCCGCGCGCCCTCATCGTCGAGCTCGACGAAGGGGATCCCGCCCACCACGTCCGCGCCCATCTCCAGCGCCTGCCGCATCAAGTCGAACGACGCCTGGTTGGTCACCAGGCCTTCCTGCGGGAAGGCGCACACCTGCAGCGCCATGGTGCGGCCCATCCGCTCCCGCGCCAGCAGAACCCCTTCCAGCGCTCGCAGGCCGGCGAACGAGTCCACGTCGGTGAACATGCGCACGGCCAGCGTTCCGTGGGCCATCGCCAGCTCCAGGGCCCGCACCACCCTCGCCGCCACATCCTCTGCCGTGTAGCGCCGCTTGAACTCCCATGTCTGCTCTATCGGCACGACGTTGCTGTGGAGCAGCTCGTACTCCTGCATGCCCGAGCGGATCTCGCCCTCGAACCGCTCGGACGACTGTGCGAGCGGCTTCAGGGGATAGTCGTACCGTCCGACCGTCTCGCCGAAGAACGACTTGTCGATGTGGAAGTGGCAGTCCACGAAGGGCTCGGTCACGAGCCGGCCCCCGGCATCTATCTCCTCCCTCCCCGGGTGTTGAAGCTCCGGCTCGATGTCGGTGATCACGCGGTCCTTGACGCCGATGTCCACGAGGCCGGCCCGCCGGCGCAGCTGAGCGCGGCGGACCACCAGGTCATACGTGCGGCGTTCCATAGCCCGGGTCTCCTCTCTGCTCTCTTCTACTCCCTAACAGCTCCCAACGTGAGCCCTCGTATGTAGTACGGCTGAAGCAGGTATCCAAGAACCAGGACCGGCAGGACCGTTATCACCCCTATGGCGGCCATGTTGTTCCAGCCGATCTCATAGGTACTCATCGTCTCCAGTATCCCGAGCGTCAGCGTGCGCGTGGTCCGGCCTGTGAGCAGAAGCGGCAGGAGGAAGTCGTTCCAGGACATCGTGAAGGTGAAGATGGCAGCCGTGGCCAGTCCGGGAACGGAGAGCGGCAGGGCCACCCTGCAGAACGCCCCGAACCGGGTGCAGCCGTCGGTCAGCGCCGCCAGCTCGAGATCGGCCGGCAGCGAGAGGAAGTAGCCCCGCATCATCCAGGTTACGAAGGTCGTGTTGAAGACGCTCTGCAGGAGGATGACCGCCAGATAGGTACCCAGCAGCCCGACCTCGCGCATCACCAGGTAGAAGGGGATCAGCAGCGCCACAGGGGGCGCCATGCGGATTGCCAGCATGAGGAGCGCCACGTTCCCGGCCGCGCGCGAGAGGGTCCGCGCGAGGCAGTAGCCGGCCGGAACCCCAAGCGCCAGCGACAGGAGCGTGGTGCCCGCCGCGATCGTCAGGCTGTTCTTGAGATACGCGATGACCGGGACGTTGTCGAGGACGTGCCGGTAGTTGTCAAGTATCGGCTTGGAGATCCATACCGGCGGTATCGAGAACGCCTCTCGCGCGGGCTTGATTGAGGTCAGCGCCAGCCAGACGAGCGGAAGCAGGAAGAAACCCAGGATCAGCGCCAGAAGCAAGTAGGTAACGGCGTCGGCCGCCCTCTGTCGCCTCTTCGCCGTCATCTGGCCGTCCCCAGTTGCCCGATCGCTCGGAAATAGGCGGCCGTGAAGAGGCCTATGAGCACCAGCAACAGGTTGGACATCGCCGCCGCGTAGCCCATGTCGAAGAACGTCAGGCCGGTCTTGAAGATGTAGTGGTTCATCACCTCGGTGGAGTAGCCGGGCCCGCCTCCGGTGACCGCGAAGACGGAGTCGAACAGCTTGAAGACGTCCATCGTGCGTATCAGGAGCGCCACGATCAGGATCGGGCGCAGCAGCGGGAGGGCCACGTGCCAGAACTGCTGCCACCCCGAGGCGCCGTCCATCTGGGCCGCCTCGAACAGATCGGCGCTCTGGCTACGCAGGCCTGCCAGGAGCATCAGGGCCACGAGCGGCGTCCACTGCCACACGTCGACCACCACGAGGGCAAACAGCGCCGTGGACGGCTCGCCCACCGGACCGCGCCCCACGTTCAGGCCGAGCTGCTTCAGGTAGTAGGAGACCACGCCGTAGTCGGCGTTGTAGAGCGCCCTCCACACGAGCGCCACGACAATGGGCGTGAGCGTCAGGGGCGCAAGCAGCATGGTGCGGATCAGCGCGGTGCCGGGCCTGTCCCGGTTCAGCATGACGGCGATGGCCAGCCCCAGTACCGTCTGGATCCCGACGGCGAGAACGACGAACAGCACCGAGTTGAGCGCGGCGACCCGAAAGGTGTGGTCCGAGAACGCCTGCAGGTAGTTCGCGAGCCCGACGAACACCTTGGCCTGGGTCGGATCGGTCAGGTTGTATCTGAAGAAGGATATGTGCACCGAGTATGCGATCGGGTAGAGGGCGAAGAACAACATGAACAGGAGGGCTGGGGCCGCCCACGGGAGGAGCCCCAGCCGCCTGATCAGTCGTGCCAAGGGAGACGCGCCCCCGGCCGCGGAGAGGGCGGGCGCGACGGTACCATCACCCACAGAACGCTACCGGCCAAACAACTGCATCGCCTTGGCCTGGGCCTCGTCGAGCGCCGCCTTCGGGGACTTCTGGCCCGTGATCGCGAGGTTCACCTCGAGGCCCAGGATGTCCTGGATCCTCGGGTACTGCCGTATGCGCGGGCGGAAGTCGCCATCGGCGTGCTCGAACGACTTGGCTACCATGGCGAACCAGGGGAACTCGTTGAGGACCGCCGGATCCGAGGTCTCGCTCCGTCGGATCGGCTCCCCGCCCAGCCGCAGGAACTCGGGCCGCTGGCGCTGAGCCGTGATCCACTTGATGAACTCCCAGGCGGCCTGCCTGTTCGGGGAGTCGCGGTTGATACCGATGCTCCAGCCGCCCAGCGGGTAGCGGGTCTGCGCGCCGGGGGCCACAGGGAGCGTCGTGATGTCGGTCATGCCGGCAACCCTGGACATGGTGGGGTCTCTGTGAGCCCGGACCCCCGTGGACCAGCCGATCTGCATCATCGCGACCCCGCTGCGGAACGCCAGCTCGCGGTCGCCCCAGGCGTAGCTGGTCGCGCCCGGAGGCGCGTACTTGAACATGTCCGCGAAGAACGTCAGGGCGCGCACGTTGAGCGTGGTGTTCAGGGAGGGGAGCCCCTCCTTGTCGAGCAGGGCTCCGCCGTGGATCAGCATGTGATACATCCAGTCCTGCGCGCACGGCGCGCCGCGGGCCCCGTTCATGACTATCCCGTACCGGGTGTCGCGCGTCAGCTTCTGGATCGCGGTGGCGAACTCGGTCACGGTCCTGGGCGGCTTGACGTTCATCTCGGTCAGGACCTTCTTATTGTACGACAGCACTCCCGCGTAGGCGGCGAGGGGAAACGCGAACTGCTTGCCCTGCCACCCTCCAAGCTTCCACACCGACGGGAAGATGTCGTCGTAGGCGATGGCGGCGCGATCTCGCTGGATCATAGGGGTCAGATCCGCGAGGTAGTTGTTCTCGGCCCACTCGCCGGTCCACACGATGTCAACCGTGTAGAGGTCGGCGGCGGCGGTGCGGCCGACGAAGTCGGCAATGGCGCGCGTATACAGCTCGCCGTAGCTCTGGACTGTGACGTTGACCTTGATGCCCGTCTGACGCTCGAAGTCGGGAGCCATGCGCGTGAGCGCCCCCGAAAAACGATCGGACATGGTGACAAGGTTGATCGTCGCTCTCGTCTGGGCCACGCTGCTGGCCAGCGGCAGCAACACGATCGTCAGGACGGCCAGCAGGATGCGGATCGCGGGTCTGTGCCACATCATACCTGACACCTCCCTATTGCCGTGTGCTTTCTATGCCTTGCCGCGCTACTACGGACGCGCGCCGCTCTCTAGGCGATCCACGCGCCCCCATTGACCTCTATCGCCTCCCCCGTGATGAAATCGGCGTCACGCCCGCACAGGAACGCGACGACGCCTGCAACGTCCTCCGGGCTCTCGAGCCGGCCCAGGGGTGTGTCCCTCAGGTAGTCCCGTACCACATCGTCGGCGCTCGCGCCGCGCAGCCGCGCCTCCCAGGCGACCTCCCGCTCCTGCATCTCGTTGACGGCGTTCACGGTGATCCGGTGAGGAGCCAGCTCCTTTGCCACCGCGTGCACGAGGCCGAGGGCGGCGAACTTCGAGGCTGAGTAGTGGGCCAGCAGCGGAGCGGCGCGCCGGGCGGCCATCGAGGCGGTCACGACGATCTTCCCTCGCAGCTCCCGCCCCGGCATCAACTCCTGGCCGACCATCCGGCCCGCGAAGACCTGCATGGTCAGGAAAGCGCCCCTGACATTCACGTCGAAGTTGAAGTCCCACTCCCTGTCGGTTATCTCGAGGAAGTTGTTCATGGTCGAGACGCCCGCGTTGACCACCAGGAGGTCGATCCGCTCCCCGCCGGCGTAGGCCTCCTCGGCGACGGCGTTGAGGTCCTCGCGCCGCGTCACGTCGAGACGCCGGGGCGTCGCGTCCCCGCCGGTGGAGGCTATCTCCTCCGAAACCCGTCGGGCTCGCTCCCCATCGACATCCGTGACCCAGACTCGGGAACCCTCGCGGGCGAGCCGGATCGCGACGGCGCGGCCGATGCCGCCGCCCGCGCCGGTGACCAACGCCCTATGCCCGGACAGCATTGTGCACCCCCAGCATCGGGTAGAGATCCTTCAGCCTGCGGTAGGTCTCCCTATAGACCCCGTAGAGATCCGCGTACACCGACAGCGCGGCGTGGTCCGGCTGGGTTACGCCAGCTATCGCCACCTGGTCCTTGATGCGCTCCCAGGGCCAGAGCCCGGCCGCCACCCCGGTGAGGAACGCCACGCCGTACGCGCTGCCCGCGTGCCCGCCCTCCAGGAAGCAGACCTCCCGCCCCAGGACCGAGGCGGTGATCCGCCTCCACAGCGCGCTGCGGGCGCCGCCGTCCATCACGTAGATGCGGGAGATCCTGTGGCCGGCGGTCTCGAGCACCTCGACGTGGTGGCGGAAAGCGTAGGCCACACCCTCGAGAATCGCCCGATAGAGGTGAGCCGGCGTGTGCGACAGCGTCAACCCCAGAACGGTTCCCCGCGCCTCCGGGTCGTGGAGTGGGGTCTTCTCACCAAGGAAGTAGGGCAGCACGACCAGGCCGTCGCTGCCCGCCGGAACTGCCGAGGCAGCGAGGTCCAGATCGGCGTAGGCGGCGCCGGGCTGGAACCTGTCGCGGAACCACTTGACGAGGGTTCCGGAGGTGGCCATGCAGCCGTTGATCACGAAGAGGCCGGGTAGGTCATGGTAGTCTATGAAGAGCTCCCGCAGGGGGCGGAACCCGTCGACGGCGTAGAGGAAGTCACCGGCGCCTCCGAACTTGAGCACCGCGTCACCCTCCGCGGCCAGCCCGGCCGCGAGCGCCGCCGCGATGTGGTCTGCGCTTCCGGCCACCGCCGGGGTTCCCGCCCGTAGGCCGGTCTGTCTCGCCGCCTCCCTGCTCACCTCCCCGACGATGTCGTGCGCGCGCCGCACTGGTGCCAGGGCGCCAGGAGAGATGCCCAGGAACTCGAGGATCTCGGCCGTCCAGGCCTCGTCTATCGCGTCCCACATCCCGGACTCGAGAGCCCAGTTGGCCTCGGTGTAGGTGGCCCCGGTCAGCCGGAAGGTGACGTGCTCGTAGGACCCACACACGCGGGCGAGCCGGCGCCACACCTCCGGCTCATGGTGCTTGACCCACAGGAGCTTTGGCGGGATCACCTGCTGGTTCCACGTCGCGCCCGTTCGGCGAAACAGCGCGTCTTCGGAGAATCGTTCCCTCAGCAATCGGATCTCACCGGCGGCGCGGGCGTCGTTTTGCTGTATCGAGCGCCTGAGCGGCTCCTCGGCCCGATCGACCATGACGAGGGCCGGGACCATCCCCGATACCCCCACGGCCATAACGCCCGAGGCGGGGAGGTCCGTCAGGACCTGCTGGCAGGTCGACACCGTGCCGCGCCACCAATCCTCAGGGTCCTCCTCCGCCCATCCTGCGTGGAGGCTTATCAGGTCGTGCTGGTGCTCGCCCTCCGCCAGGACGCGGGCGTCCTCGTCAAGCAGGAGGGCCTTGCAGGAGGTCGTGCCCACATCCACGCCAAGCACGGCCATCCTAGCCCTTGCCCCGGACCTTGCGCGCCAGCCTGACGAACTGCCTTGCCCGCTCGGGATCCACCGGGCTCCACGTGTCGCCGTTCTCCTTCAGCGCCGTGCCGACCACGCAGCCGTCGGAGATCTCGAGGACATCGGCCGCATTCTCATGGCGCACGCCCGTGTTCGCCAGCACGGGCGTCCCGGGGACGGCCCGCCTGGCGTCGC
>JBBIJB010000092.1:1306-8178 GCA_037446215.1 Armatimonadota bacterium | reverse complement strand
GTCATCGGCGCCGCGCGGCCCGCTCTGCAGGCCCATCCTCCGGAGCAGCGGCGCGACCCACCCTGCCAGCCGGGATCCGGCTGGATCGACGAAGGTGTGCCCGCACGCGGGACAGCAGACCATCCGGCAGTTGGTGTGGGCAGGACAGCCGGCGCAGCCGGGATGGCAGGAAGGGTCGAACCGGTACCCGCACAGCGAGCAAGCCACGCTCTGCACCGGTCTCATACGGCTATCCCCCCCATCCGATCGCGGCCAGCAACCTGAACAGCAGTCCCCCGACAAGGAACGCGAGCGGGAAGACGACGGCCACGACGGTTGCCGCGGTACGGCTTCCCCTCTCCCGGGCGATCATCATCACGGCCGCGATGCAGGGGATGAAGAGCGTTATCGTGACCATCGCCACCACTACCTGCAGCGGGGAGAGCTGCCCGGCCGCGCCCATGGCGAACAGCCCGGTGGCGCCGAAATCCCGCCTCAGGAACCCCATTAGGAAGGCCTCGGCCGCCTGGGGCGGCAGGCCGAGCCATCCTCCCACCAGAGGCTCGAGGGAGCGCACAAGCCACGGAAGCACCCCCACCCTCTGCATCGCGAACAGCATCGCCGTGCCGGCCAGGAAGATCGGGACGACCTCCTTGAGGTACCACTCGAGCCTCGCGAGGGTCTTCACCACGACGCTCGACAGCATAGGCATTCGCATCGGCGGGAGCTCAATGAGCAGCGTGAGCCGCTCCCCGGGCATCAGCCGGGCGGCAAGCAGTCCTACCAGCAGGAGGACGCCGAGGACGACGCCGGCCCAGATCAGCGTGGCGCCGAGAGAGATACCTGCCAGCATGCCCATCACCACGCCCAGCTGCGCCGAGCAGGGCACGGCCAGGGCCAGCAGCAGGATCACCAGCGCGCGGTCGCGCCGGCTCTCCATTATGCGGGTCGTCATCGTGGCCATGGTCACGCAGCCGAGCCCCAGCACCATCGGGAGAACCGCCTTGCCGTTCAGCCCCATCAGCCTGAACAGGCGGTTGCTCAACACGGCCAGGCGCGGCAGGTAGCCCGAGTCCTCGAGCACCGCGAACGAGGCGAAGAAGGTCAGGACGATCGGCAGTATCAGGGCGAAGGCGTAGGTGATCCCCATCGTCCACAGGCCGTACTCACCGACGACCAGTTCCCTCAGCAGCGCAAAGGGCACGAGCCGCTCGACGAGGCCGGCAAGGGCGGGGTTCACGATCTCCCCGAACAGACGCTCCTCCAGCAGCCCGACCAGCACCCCGGCGCCTATCACGCCCACGAACCAGTAGAAGCCGTACAGGACAGCGGCCAGAAGTGCCAGCCCCCAGAGCGGGTGCACCGCGACCCTTCCGATCCTGGCCGCGAGGCCACCGCCGGCCGTCGAGAGCGGTGGGGCCGACCCGGAGGTCAGGCGGTCTACGTGGGCCTGGCGCGTGCGGAGTATCACAGTGGATAGCGGTTCTGAGAAGGAGCCCGCGAGGGTGTTGCGCCTCACGATCAGGTCGCGGAAGCGCTCTTCGTCCGTGTGCTCGCGGAGCCACTCGGCCGCGGCCGGATCACCGCTCAGCCAGAGAAGGCCGAGGGCCCGGGGGCTCACGCCGCAGGCGGGGAGCCACTCCGCCATCGCCTCCACCGCGGCCTCTATCTCGACCGGGTAGTGCATCATCAGCCGGGAGGGGGCGGCGGTCCTGATCGCCTCCTCCAGGTCGGTCATCCCCACTCCCCGCGTGGCGACGGTGGGGACTACTGGGAGGCCCAGAAGCTCCGAGAGGCGCTCGTGGTCCGGGGTCAGGCCCCGCGCGCTGGCTTCGTCCATCATGTTGAGGGCCAGGACCAGCGGGACGCCCATCTCGGCAAGCTGGACTGTGAGCAGCAGGGTGCGTCGGAGGTTCTTGGCGTCCCCAACCTGAACGGCGGCGCGTATTTCCTCTTGGAGCAGAAGCCGCGCGGCCACCTGCTCGTCTTCGGTGCGAGACGGGAGCGAGACGAGCCCTGGGGTGTCCACGATCTCCACCCCCGGAAGGGAGTGCGCGGCCCCCCTGGCTATCTCGACGGTGGTTCCCGGGTAGTTGGCCACGGTGACGTAGCGCCCGGTCAGGCGCTGGAACAGCGCGGACTTGCCCACGTTCTGATGCCCAAGGAGCGCCACCACGCTCATAGGGTTCCCTTAGCACTCGCATTAGACATACCTAACCTATTCTGTCACATTTCGCGGCGGGCGCAATAGGGTCACGCGCCGGGCTCCCCTGCCGGCGGCCTCCGAAGGAGGGCGGGGGGCCGGCTGCGAAGAGTGAGGCGGCCCCCGACCGGGGTGACAAGGAGGCGGCCATGGCGGCGACGGGAGAGTTCGAGCGGCTCACCCACAGCTTCGTCGAGGACTACCTGGAGTTCTACCCGATGGCAGGCGCGGGCCTGGGACTGCACGCCTACGACGGCCGGGCAGGCAGCTACTCGAGGGAGTCGATAGACGGCTGGATGCGTGGGCTGGGGGCCTGGCAGCGGCGCCTGGCCGCCCTCGACGCGAGCCTGCTCTCTCCGCAGGAGGCCCACGACGCCGCGCTGATCGCGGGGGCGATCGAGCACGACATCTTTGGATGGGAGACCCTGCGAGAGCACGAGTGGAACCCGATCTCGTGGAGCGCGATACCCGACGTGACGGGCTACCTGAAACGCGACTACGCCCCTCTGCAGGAACGGCTGCGCGCGCTCGCGAGCCACCTGGAGGAGATCCCGCGTGCCCTGGGCGAGGCGCGGAGCCATCTGGCCGGGCCCCTGCCCGCGCCGGTCGTGGAGGCCGCGGTGGAGGTCTATGAGGGCTTCGACGGGTTCTACGGGGTCGACCTCGGAAGGCACGGGGCAAGGATCGATGATCCGACGCTGCGGAGCAGGTTCGAGTCGGCCAGGGAGGCCGCGCACGGGGCGCTGCGCGCCTTCAGCGCCTTCCTGGACGAGGCGCGAGGGCGCGCCAAGCCGGAGTTCGCGATCGGAGAAGCGGCGTTTTGCGGGATGCTGCGAACCGGAGAGATGGTCACGGCCCCACTGGACCGGTTGCTCGAGCTCGGCGCCGAGGAGTTGGCCGCTCTCTCGTCGGACGCGGAAGAGACCGCGGCCAGAGTGGACCCCTCAGCCCCAATCAGGGAAGTGATGGCCTCGCTGGGACAGGACCATCCCTCGGCCGGCTCACTGGTGCAGGAGACCGAGGCGATGCTGGAGGGGCTGCGGCGCTTCCTGCTCGAGCGCGAGATCGTTACGCTGCCGGGCGAGGTCAGGCCGCTGGTAGAGGAAACCCCGGCCTTCCTGCGGTGGGCTTTCGCGATGATGGACACGGCAGGCCCCCTGGAGACGGCGGCCACCGAGTCGTACTACTACATCACGCCTCCCGAGAAGGAGTGGCCGCCCGAGAAGCGCGACGAGTGGCTGACGAAGTTCGACTACGCCACGCTGAAGGCCGTAAGCATCCACGAGGCCTATCCCGGGCACTTCATCCACTTCATGCACGTCAGGGGCGCCCCTTCGCTGCCGGCGAAGGTCTTCACGTCCTACTCGTTCGCGGAGGGCTGGGCGCACTACTGCGAGGAGATGATGCTGGAGGCCGGCGTCGACGAGGATCCGCGATTCCGCCTGGCGCAGATCGGCGAGGCCTTGGTGAGGCTGGTGCGTTACGTGGTGGCGATCAGGATGCACACCGGCGAGATGGACCTGGATGCGGCGACGCGGATGTTCGTCGAGCGGGCGTTCATGGAGCCGCTCACCGCCCGCAAGGAAGCGATCCGCGGCACCTTCGACCCGGGCTACCTGAACTACACGCTGGGCAAGTTCATGGTGCGGAAGCTGCGCGACGACTACAGGGGCGAGCGGCGCACGGCGTTTGCGCTGCGCGACTTCCACGACCGGCTGATCGGGCTGGGCGCGCCACCGGTCCCGCTGGCGCGCCGCGCGCTGCTTGAGCACGACACGGGGCTCGCGCTCTAGGCGCCGGGGAGGCCTCCGGGCGGGCCTGCCGCCTTCCTCAGGTGGGCGACGGCCGACCGAGCCGCCCTGGCACGGTGGCTGATCTCGTTCTTCTCGTCCAGCGACAGCTCGGCCATCGTACGGCCGTGCGTCCGTACAAGGAAGATGGGATCGTAGCCAAACCCCCCTTCCCCCAACGGCTCCATCGCTATCAGGCCCTCGCAGGTACCCTCGAACGTCGAGAGGCGTCCGTCCGGGCTCGCCACCGCCACGACCGAGCGGAACCGGGCGGTCCGCATCCCCTCCTCCACTCCGACCATGCGCTCCAGGACCCACCGGCACCTGTCGGCGTCGCTCGCGCCGGGACCTAGAAAGGTCGCCGAGTGGACGCCCGGGGCGCCTCCCAGCGCGTCTATCTCGATGCCCGAGTCGTCCGCCAGAGCGGTCAGTCCGGTGGCGCGGGCCACGGTGGCGGCCTTGGAGGCCGCGTTCTCCTCGAAGGTCTCGCCCGTCTCAGGAAGCCGGCCTACCTCGGGGTGGTCGTCGAGCGTCTCGATCAGGAGGGGAAGATCGGCGAGCAGGGTGCGCAGCTCGCGCACCTTCCCGGCGTTACGCGTGGCCAGGACAACGACGCCGGGCCTGCCCTCGCCCCCCACGCGCCCGCCCACGGCCCTGGCCACCGGGAAAGGCCGGTCAGCGCGGAGGGGCGGCGAGGTCGCTCCCCAGGGAGGCCCTCTGCGCCGCCACGAGAGATGCGATGCCCTTCTCTCCGAGCGCCAGCATAGCCGCCAGCTCCTGGCGGCTGAAGGGGAGCCCCTCGGCGGTCCCCTGGACCTCTACGATCCTGCCGGACTCGGTCATCACCAAGTTGAGGTCGACCCTCGCGCGGGAGTCCTCGACGTAGGAGAGGTCCAGGAGCGTCTCCTTGTCGACGATGCCCACGCTGGTGGCGGCGACCATCTCCCGTAGAGGCCACCACTTCAGCGCCCCGCTCTTCCTCAGCACCAACAGCGCGTCGACCAGCGCGATCATCGCGCCGGTGATCGCGGCGGTGCGCGTGCCCCCGTCCGCCTGTATGACATCGCAGTCCACGGTTATCGTGCGATCGCCAAGGCGCTGGAGGTCGACCGCCGAGCGCAGGGATCGGCCTATCAGACGCTGTATCTCCTGCGTGCGGCCTCCCCGCATCTGGGCATCCCGCGGGGTGCGCTCCGCGGTCGAGCGGGGGAGCATGCCGTACTCCGCGGTTACCCATCCCTGTCCGGCCCCGCGCAGCCACGGCGGCACGCGCTCCTCGACGGTCGCCGTGCAGATGACGCGCGTCTCACCGAGCGCTATCAGCACAGCGCCCTCTGCGTGGGGGATGAACTGCCTGGTTATCTGGACGGGCCGGAGTTCGTCCGGCTGCCGCCCGTCTGCTCTGGGCATGCTCTCTCCTTCTAGGCTTCTCGGCGGGATTCCTGGAGCACTAGTTCGACGGCACCGGGTAGATGGCCAAGAATCGGGAGACGGCGCGGGCTACCGCCTCCGCCAGCCGCTGGCGGAAGGCCGGGCTCCGCAGCTTGGCCTCCTCCTCGGCGTTGGAGATGTACGCCACCTCCACAAGCGCCGCGGGGACGTCCGAATCGCGCAACACCAGGAAGTTGGCGGTCTTGACACCGCGGTTGGGGAGGCCCGGGATCCTCCCCAGCTCTTCCTGCATCATCTGGGCGAGGACCAGGCTCTGCGGGGTCAGGTAGTAGGTCTCGGACCCGTTTGCCCCCGGCCTCGTCGAGGCGTTGGCGTGGATGCTCACGAAGGCGGTGGCTCCCTGTTGGCGAGCAATCCGGGGGCGGTCGGCGAGCTCGACGAACACGTCGGTCTCCCGCGTCATTATCACGCGGACGCCGCCGGCCACCAGCAGCTCGCGCAGCCTCTGAGCGATGTCCAGGACTACCTCTTTCTCGTGCAGGCCGGTGGGCCCTATCGCCCCGGGATCGCGGCCTCCGTGCCCCGCATCTATCGCGACCACGTGTCCGCGCAGCGACTGCTCCGGGATCTCTACGGCGACGGTGCTGCCGTCGGGGTTCGATGGGGCCACCGTGTAGTGAGCGCGCCTCTTCATCACCACGACTACCCGGGTGACCAGGGGGTCGTTGTTGAACTGCGCAGCACGCACCTCGGCGACGGCGGCTCCCGCCACCGGGATCTCCTGCTTGACCGGAATGAAGATGGCGCCGTCGATGTCCACGACGATCCTGTCGGGGTCCACCAGCTCGCGCACCGTGTAGGCGAGCGGCACGGTCCCATCGATCAGGACTCGGAACCGGGATCCTGTCTGCTCCACGCGCACCTGCAGCACCCGCGGGATGCCGTCGTCCAGCCAGGGCTCACCCGCGTGGGGGGAGAGGCCCTGGATGCCGCCCGGCCTCTGATCGGCGGGCGCGAACGGAGCCGAAGGCACCTGCCCCGTCCCAGGGGTGGGAGACGGCGGCGGGGGCGCAGGCGGGGTCGGCGCGCCCGGCGGCAGAGTGGGCGGAGCCGCCGTGGGCGGCGGGTTGGGCGTGGGCGGCAGAGTGGGTGTCGCCGTTGGGGCCGCGGCGACAGCCCCCCGCGGCCGCACCTCGATCGTCAGCGCGAAGGAGTCGGCGGCGGTGGTGATCCGCGCGTCCACCTGCTGGGTGAGGTCGAAGACGACCCTGGTGATGTAGGGCTTGATCTGGAACTGCGCCGCGCGCACTCGGGCGACGCCGGCCTCTCCCAGCGGCAGGTCCTGATCCGGCGGCCTGAACGCCCCCCCGTGCAGATCCACGACCAACCGGTCGGGGCTGGAGAGCACCTGCATCTGCGGCCGCAGCGGTCCGGTCGCGTCGAGGACCACCCGGGCGGCGCCCGCGTCCCTGGTGACACCCACCGAGGTGATCTGCGAGGCGACGTGC
>JBBIJB010000092.1:0-1296 GCA_037446215.1 Armatimonadota bacterium | reverse complement strand
ATACGGGATGCCTCGTCGTACCGCACCCACGCCCCGAGGGCCGCGAAGACCGGCTGCGCCGGCACGAACGGCAGCTCGCCGACGAGCATCGGGGCGGCCGGCATCTGCCTGGAGACCCCGTTGACCACGGCGGTGGCATCGCCTATCCGGAGGCGGAGCACCGCGCCGGTCCTGTTCGTGATCATCACGGTGCGATCGGCGGGAAACCAGACGGCGGCTGCCGAGAACGCCTCGAAGGCGCGGCCGGCGGGAATCATCACCTGTCCGCCCTGGGAGAACGCAGGGGCCGCCAGGGAGACAGGCGACCCGTTGACCACTACGGATATGGAATGCTGACCAGCTGCCGGCGCAGCAACGGCCAGCACAAGCACCAGCGACCACAGGGCGGACAATCGCATGGAGCACCGATTCGGTGCGCCACCCACCCTCCCCTGTTCTCTCCTGCCCTGCGGCCTCTCCCGTGAGACCTCTGCGTGGTTCGGCGTCCCTGGGGGAACTCCTGCCGTCGCGATGAATCAAGAATGGAGTCGCCCGCTGGGCGGCTCCTGTTCGGGTACCGGATTCCGGTGTCGGAGGTTCGGCGATGAAGCTCGACGCGCGCCTGGCGTATGCGGTCCTGGGCGATGTGCCCGGTATCGTCAAGGAGGCAGAGAGGATCGGATTCGACGGGCTGCAGACAAGCGAGACCGACCACGATCCGTTCCTGGCGATCGCGCTGGCGGCGGAGCGCTCAAGTGAGCTGGAACTGCGCACCGCCATAGCCCTTGCCTTCACCCGCAGCCCGACGACGCTCGCCTACACCGGGTGGGACCTGGCACACCTCTCCGGCGGTCGCTTCTCGCTGGGACTCGGGACCCAGGTGAAAGCCCACATCACGCGCCGCTTCGGGATGGCCTGGGACCCGCCCGCGCCGAAGCTGCGGGATGTGATCGGCGCGATCCGGGCGGTCTGGGCCTGCTGGAGCGAGCGGAGGCCGCTCGACTACTGCGGCCGCTACTTCAACCTCTCCTTGATGACGCCGTTCTTCACGCCGCCGGGCCCGGCGCCTGCCGGCCTACGCATCGAGATCGCGGGGGTGGGCGCGAGGATGTGTCGTCTCGCCGGAGAGGCCGCCGACGGCTTCCATGTGCACCCGCTCCACACGCGCCGCTACCTTCGCGAAGTGGTGTTGCGGGAGATCGGTGCGGGGCTGCGACGCTCCGGCCGCTCCCGCCGGGATTTCACGGTCAGCGCCGGCGTCTTCGTCGCAGCCGGCCGACCGGATGAGATCGCGGAGTCGCTCGCCGAGATCAGGGG
>JBBIJB010000091.1:0-8391 GCA_037446215.1 Armatimonadota bacterium | reverse complement strand
CGTCGTCTACCTCGGGGTCACCATCTTCATCGGAGCGATGGGAGGGCTGCTTGTGAGCCCGATCGTCGCGGAGGCAGCGGAGTTCGTCGAGCAGGCCCCGGAGCTCTACCGCTCCCTCCAGGAGACCCTGACCGGCCTCAGTCGGCGCTACGCGTGGATCCCCGACCTCGCGGGGATAGTGGAGCGGCTGCCCCACGAGGTGGGTCGGCTGTCGGACTACGCCGGGAGGGCGACCGGCGTCGCCTTTCGCGTCTTCGGCGGGGTGGTCTCCGCGATCTCGGTCCTGGTCCTGAGCATCTACATGCTGATCGAGGGGCCCGGGATCAGGCGCGGATTCCTGGATCTCTTCCCGGGCAGGCATCATCGCAGGATCGAGGCGGTGCTCGACGGGATCGGGAGGAAGTTCGGCGGGTGGCTGCGGGGGCAGCTGTTGCTCGGCTTCGCGGTGGGCCTGGTCGCCGGGGTCGGCGTGTGGGCCCTGGGGCTGCCCTACCCGTTCCTGCTCGGGGTCGCCGCAGGGGTAACCGAGCTCATCCCGATGGTCGGCCCGGTGCTCGGCGCGATCCCCGCGGTGGTCGTCGCGCTGTTCGGCCCGCCGTGGAAGATCCTGGGCGTGGTGGTGCTCTTCACACTGATCCAGCAGGCCGAGAACCACCTGCTGGTCCCCCGGGTGATGCGCATCTCCGTGGGCCTCTCGCCGCTTTTGACCATCGTGGCGATAATGATCGGAGCGAAGCTGATGGGCGTGCTCGGCGCGCTACTCGCGGTGCCGATCGCGGCGGCCCTGCAGGTTATCGTGGGAGAGGTCGTGGTGGCGTTCGGTCCCTCTGGAGGGTCGGGGGGGCGGTAGCGCCGGCCTACATGTCGTCCGACTCTATCGCGGAGAGCGCAAGGGAGAGGGCGGCCGAAAGGAACGCCGTCGCCTCGTGCTCGCACAGGTCGCCGAAGCCCCGCTTCTCGAGGAAGCTCCGTAGCGCCGGTATCAGGCGCGAGAGCTTGCGGGCCGTGTAGGAGAAGAGGTCCCAGTAGGCCTCCTCGGCCGCGGGATGCCCCATTCCGGTGCGCTCCGTCAGGCTCAGGTACCGGTTGTGGAGGTCCTGGTACTGCGTGTCCTCGGCGTGGGCCGCCCTTATCTGGTCGAGCAGCCGCGCCACGTCCGGGTAGTCGATCGCCTCCTGGGCCAGGAAGCTCATGTCCAGGAGCAGCTCGGAGAGCTCCTCGGTGGGATGGCCAAGGTAGAGGTCCTTCTTGTGGGCCTCAGCACCTATCAGGCGGCGCAGCTCACGGCTGAACTCGTCGTCGGCCTTGGGCAGCGGCGGCGGTCCGGAGCCCTCCCCGGGGGAGCGCTCGCGGAGGGTGACCCACTCGAGCACCTCGCCGCCGAACCGCTCGGCCAGGAACGCCTCGACCCCATCCCTCTCCTGGGGCTCGGGATGGACCAGCGTGACCGTCTGGCCCTTGAACGTGCCGTAGCGCCATCCCTCTCCTGCCAGCGCCTCGACCACGCCGGCCAGGCGACCCAGGTGGGGGCTGGAACGCTCGGCCTCCCTGCGAAGCGCCGCCGCGAGCGCGCGGAGCGACCTGCCGCGGAAAGCGAAGGCCCGGGGCCGGTTGAAGACCCTGATATCGAGCTCAAGCACGAGCTCGGCTCTAGGCATTGGCAGGGGGATCTCCAGCCAAGGTCGGACTACCGGGCGGTCCTGGGCGGCGGTATGCGAAGGTCGCGCGCAGACATGACCCCATTATGGTCCGCCATGGGAGGGGAGTTGTCAATCGGGCCGCCCTGTCTAGGGCAGCTCGCGCCAGGAGGTGAGCGTGTTGAACTTCCCCGCGCTTATCGCAAACCCCGTCGTGTCGTAGCTGAACCTGGTGCCCTGGTCGAACCTGACTAGGCGGGAGTGGATCGCCCCGCTGGAGAGGCTGGCCTGGTCCAGCTGGACCTGGCCGTTTGGAGCGAAGAACACCGCGTTTATCGCACCCGTCTGGTGGAACTCGATCGCGTAGTCCGTCCCTGAGTCGGACGCGCAGCTCTGCATGACCAGCCTGCCCGGCGGGATGTTGCCGTCGGTGGCGTTGACGCCGAAGAGCGACCCCTGGCCGACCTCTGTGCGACCCGCCATGTAGAGCAACACCTTGCCCGGCCCGGTCACGCGCACCCGGCTGTTCCTGCCGACGATCAAGGTGTTCATGTGCACGGTCAGGACCTCGCTGTCGCTGGTCGTCGCGAAGTTCAGGACCGAGTTGGCCTCCATCTGGACGTTGCGCAGAACGGTGTTGCCGGCCGCCGCGCTGATCGTCAGGTTGGTCTGCCTCAATCGGTCACCGGAGCTCTCGGTCGAGGGGCTGCAGAAGAAGGGAGGAAGCTCAGGGCAGACCTGGCCCGGGTAGTTGGGCGTGGTCACACCCGCCACCTGGCTGTAGGGTGGGCCGCACGAGCCCGAGCACGTCACGGATCCGCCCGCGGTCGCATCCCCCCGCTGCGCTCCCCACACGTGCGTGCGCGCCAGGGATCCCGGGGTGTTCGGAGGTCCCGACAGCGCTATGTTCAGGTTGCTGCCGACGCTGCCGTAGGTGTTGGTGTCGCGGTCCAGGGTCACGCCGTCCCTCCCGCAGACGGCGAAGTCGAGGGAGGTCAGCGTCTCCTGGCGTATGACCGCGGCGACGGTGCGCCGCCCCAGCGAGAGCGCCTTGCTCGGCACGTAGCCGGTGGAGGTGATCACGCGCACGTTGGGCTGGGCCGCCGCCGCGCAGGGGTTGGGCGCCGCGGGCAGGGTCGTCCCGTCAGAGCAGCGTACCGACACGTCGAACACCCCTGTCCTGCCCTGGGTCGGGTGGTTGATCTGCTGGTTTGCCTCACCCGTGAAGGTGCTTCCGCCGGTCGCGTTGATCCGCGCCACAGCGTAGTGAATCCCGGCCTCGGCGGTCGAGAGGGCCCCGACCGCGTGCCGGTAGGAGACCGTCCCCTGGATCTCGCCCATGAGGCTGCTGAGCAGGCCTGCCGCCAGCACCCCGGCCGCCACGAGGAACAGCAGGACTATCAGCAGGATGTTTCCCCGCTCCGCCCGCGTCTCGATCACAGCGTTCGTGGATCCGGGTTCCTCAGGTTGACCAGTACGTTCCATGTCTGCACCCTCGGCTCCATCGCACCTGCCGCCGCTCGCTCGACCATCGCCACCCTCACCATCCTGATCGAGCGGATGGCAACAGGCGACGACAGGTCGCCCACGACGGTTCCGTTCCTGTCGTAGTACGTGAACACGAGCGAATCGACCGCGACCGACGTCGGATCGGTGATGCTCGTCTCGACCGGCGTTGCCGTGCCGGCGCAGTCGGTGACCGACTGGCGCAGGACCGCCACGCTCGTCCCGCGCACCATCTCCGTGCCCAGCCGGAAGCCGATCGTCTGCGTGGGCTCGCCCGCGCCTGTGCCGTCAAGGTCTGTGTTGAAGAAGACCTGCGACGAGGTCGGCCGTAGCGCCGCCTCCTCGACCACCAGCGCGTCGCGGCACCGGGCGACCGGATGCGCCTTCGCTACGCCATAGCCCGCCTGCCGCATGCGATCAGCGACCCACTGGATGACCAGGCGTCCGTGCTGCTGACCGTGCACCGTGCTCTCGACGAGGAGGCGCGCCCTGATCGCGGTCCCCAGGGCCAGGTAGATGGTGGAGAGGACGAGCGTGCCGATCGCCATCGCGGCCAGCATCTCGATCAGGGTCATGCCGCGCTCCCCCGCGGTGCGCCGCGGGGGGCTGGTTAGGGAGTTGGGAACATCCATGGTCACAGCCGCGGCATCCTCGACATTGCTCTACGGGAACCTCGTATCCGCGAGATAGGTCGACAGGGCCAGGAACGGCGCGCCGACCCCCTGCCTGTACAGCGTGATGTTCACCTGCTTGAGCCCCGCCCCCGGCCCGGAGGTCACCGCGACCCTCGCGCTGGCGAACTGCTTCGGAAGGCAGGGCCTCGGCTGTGGGCACGAGGCCGGGATCTCGTCCCAGGAACCGCTCAGCGCGTAGCCCGTGTTGCGCAGGTAGTCGACCATCGCCTGCATCCACGCCGCGCCCGCCGATTGATCCCCCGTCTCCCCTGCCCGGCTGAGCGCGGCCAGATAGGCCTGGCTCAGCACAATGACGATCGCCGCGAGCAGCAGCATCCCGACCATGACCTCTAGGAGGGTGAACCCTCGCTCCCCCCTGGTCCTGCCCAGCGCCTGCCGGATTGGGCCGCGCACTAGTCGATCCTCACCCGACCGGTCGCCGCGGCCACCGTGATCTGCCTCGTGCGGTCCGTGACCAGGCTCCGGAGCACTATCGTGGTCTCGGCGGAGGTCGTCCCGAGGGTGGAGTAGAGGACCGACTGCACCCCGGAGAGGCACGAGGCGCAGACTACATCAGGCGGAAGGTCGCTTGCCTTGATTGTGTGGATCGGAGTCCCGCCGGCCCCCGAGGCGGTGATCGTGTAGCGACTCGACTCGACGACCGCGATGACGGTGTAGCGCCGGGAGACGCTGATCTGCTGCGCGGCTCTCAGGTCGGAAGCGATCGCCTCCGACCAGCTGTGGAGCCGCTGATCGCTCATGAAGCCCTGGTAGTGCGACACCGACGCCGCGATCACGATAGTCGCCAGGGCGCCGACGATGACCAACTCGATCAGCGTTAGGCCTCGCTGCGGACTCCGGTGACTCACGGCAACCCCTCCAGACCAGGTCAGCGCTGTGAAGACGGCCTGTTGGAGACCCGGATCTTATCATCGGAGTCTTGCCCACAGAGGGCGGTTTCTAGTCCCGGTTCTCTAGGTGATGGGGGGGCGCAGCAGCGTTTCCCTGGTGGCGCGGGCGAGTGCCCGCAATGGCGGGATCTGCAGGCCCTCGAGCTGCATCAGGATCTCCGCGGCCTGGAGGATGGCCCGCTGCAGGTCGCCCTCCTCGGCGCCCGCCTGAGCTATCAGCCGGGTCCACTCGACGCCCCTGGCCCAGGTCTCGACCGCCTCGGCCCGCCGCTCGGCGGGCGAGGGCAGGATCCGGCGCCTTGTGCGCTGCCACTCGGTTCGGAACTCGCCCGCGACTGGATCGGGCTCGATACCGAAACTCAGCTCGAGCCGGCTGATCTCGGACACGAGGTGCGACAGCCAGGTGAGACGGGCCCGCCTGCCGCCCTCCCTCGGAGGCCTCTCGGTGCCCAGCGCCGCCGCGATCGCGGCCAGGCGCGGTCCGTTCTGCGGGATCTGTCCCCTCCGCACGATCTCGGCCAGTATCAGGTTGCTGCGGTGGCGCAGCCGCGCGGCCCACCGGCCGTCGCCCGTCAGGCGGGCTTCCGCGTCCAGGTATCCCAGCTTCTGCAGCACGGCGGCATGCAGGAGGAACGATCCACTGAGACCGTCGTCGGCCAGGGAGGCCTCTCGCGCCACCGCTCCGGCCGGCATCTCGCGGGGGAACTTGGGGCGCCTGCCGAGGTGCCCCTGGTAGGCCGCGAAAGAGCGGCCCAGCCCGTCGAGAGCGTCGCGCAGGCTCCTCCGCGAGAGCATGTTCAGGACCTGTGAGTAGGAGGGGGTGAAGGCGGAGGTGACCGGCTCCGCGTCCGAGCGGGCCATTGCCAGCCCCAGGCGAGCCTCGCCCCTGTCAGATGCCGGCACGACGACGATGCCTACGCGGTCGCGCCCCCTGCGGCCCGCTCGTCCCGACATCTGCTGGAACTCGGTTGCCGACAGCTCGACCGGACCCTGGGGGCTGTTGCGCACGAGCGTACTCAGTACCACCGTCCTGGCCGGGACGTCCAGCCCGCTCGCGAGCGTCGTGGTGGCGGCCACGGCCCTGACCAGGCCCCGGGAGAGCATCTCCTCCACGGCCAGGCGCCACGCCATCAGGTGCCCGGCGTGGTGCGGCGCGGCTCCACACTGGATAAGCGTGTGGCGGTAGCTGTGCCCCAGGAGCGTTGGGTACTCCGACTCCCATCTCCCCAGGGCCCTCGCGCGCTCCTCGGCGCCCTCTGCCCTCAGCACCGAGAGCTCGCGGGCGGCCAGGTCGCACTCGCGCCTCGAGGGGAAGAACAGGATCGCGGGCAGCAGGCCGCCTGCCTCAAGCTGCCTGACCAGCTCGACAAGCCAGCCCTGCCTGCGCGGCTCAGGCCTGAGCTTCGGCGCGAGGGTGGTCGGAAGGAGCGCGCCCCTGCCGTCAACCAGCAGCGTCCGGAGCGGCACAGGGCGCTCGTCCTCGCGCACCACCCGAGGTGGGCGCCCCCGGACCTCCTCCAGCCAGCCGGCCAGTTCGTCCACGTTCGGGAGCGACGCCGAGAGCAGCAGCAGGCGGGAGTGCTGGGGGGCGAGCATAAGCACCTCCTCCCACACGGTGCCCCTCTCGGCGTCGCCCAGGTAGTGCGCCTCGTCCAGCACGATCAGGGAGAACTCCTCGCCGCCGCCGTAGAGGATGTTGCGCAGGATCTCGGTGGTGCCGACGATGAGCGGGGCCCTGGGGTTGATGCGGCGCTCGCCGGTCACGAGGCCGACCGCCTCCTCGCCGAACAGCCCCTGGAACTGGCGGAACTTCTGGTTCGAGAGGGCCTTCAGCGGCGTCGTGTACCAGATCTGACGGTCCGGGGCCAACCCTTTCCGGATCGCCTCCTGGGCGATCCAGGTCTTGCCGCTGCCCGTTGGCGCCAGGACGAGGACGTCGCCCCGCTCCAGCGCTCCGAGTGCCTCCCACTGAAAACGGACCGGCGAAAACCCGCCGGAGGGCACCTCGCCGACCTCGGCGAGCACCGGGCCGAGCCCGGGGTGGAGGGAGACCTGCTTTGCCGGCCGCATCTCCGCAAGTATACCGCACGTGCCCGCCCGCAGGACGCGGGCGCGACCGCCGCCGAATCCACCACCCGATGCGCACGCGGGCCACGAAGACTCTGGAGGAGCTCGGCATCCCGTACGAGCTGCTGGAGTTCGAGGCGGAGGAGTTCACGGCCGCCGAGGCCTCGGCGCGCCTCCACATACCGCGGGCGCAGGTCTTCAAGACGCTGGTCCTGCGCTCCGACTCGGGAGCGGTCATGCTCGCGTGCGCGCCCGGGGACCGCGAGTTGAGCCTGAAGGCGCTCGCCCGTGCCG
Source organism: Armatimonadota bacterium (assembly GCA_037446215.1). Classification (GTDB taxonomy): domain Bacteria; phylum Sysuimicrobiota; class Sysuimicrobiia; order Sysuimicrobiales; family Humicultoraceae; genus VGFA01. The sequence continues at coordinate 1,302 of JBBIJB010000091.1, read as the reverse complement.
CGGGCGCCAGGAGGGTAGAGATGGTGGAGGCCCGCGAGTTGATGCGCCTCACCGGCTACGTCAAGGGCGCCGTCTCGCCGCTCGGCACCCGGCACGGCTACCCTACCTACATAGACAGCTCAGCCCTGCGGCATCCGTGGATCTGCGTCAGCGCGGGTGTGCGGGGCCTACAGATCCGGATCGAGCCCAGCCGCCTTGAGAAGGCCACTGGGGCGAGGGCGGTTGAGCTGACGGGCCCCCCTGGCTGAGCGCAGACATGCCGAGAGCCGGGGGGACCCCGGCTCTCGCGCACCCACAGATCCTACCAGGCGTCAGGGAAGCGTGAGGTTCAGCCCCAGGTACCACCCGCTCCACTTTACCCCCTGGGTCTCAGGCGAGGCTGCCGTAGCGCCGCCGTTGAAGTTGAACCCCTGGTCCCAGTTCCAGTGGATGACTCGGTAGCCGCCCTCCAAGCCCCACTTGCCAAGCGAGCGCCCCACGCCGGCGTTCCACTCGAGGACGCGCGCGTTGAAGTTGGAGGAGGGGCCCCCCAGGAGCTCGTACTTCGCCTGGCCGCTCGGGCCGTAGGCAAGGCCGCCTGTGAGGTACCAGCCGTCACGCACGTCGAAGCGGGCGTCCGCTCCCACCCTGAACCCGGACTGCCGGTAGCTGGTCGGATCCAGCACCAGCGCGGCCGAGCCCCACCCGGCGAACAGGCTGAGAGCCGTCCTGCCCGCGGTGAAGTTGCGGTGGAGGTTGATGTTCCAGAAGCGGGCCGACCACTCGGAGCCGTTTTGGGCGGCTACCGGGCCCACGTATTGCATCATGCCAAAGGCCCCGGTGTCGAGGTTGAAGCTGGCGGCCCAATCCCCCTCCATGAACGGGTGACGGAGCGAGAACCCCCAGAGGTTGGAGTTCATTGATGTTCCATTCTGCAGAGCCGTGGGTTCACCAACGTAGCGGTAGATCCCCCAGTCCACATTGGTGGACCAGTATCTCAACTGAACCTGGGTCTGGGCCGGCGCCGGTACTCCCGCCGCCAGCACAAGCACCACGGCGACCGCCAGGGCTGCCATTGCCCTCTTCACGTCACACCTCCTGAAGGGTATCAGTGCAATGCACCGTCAGGCGGTCTCCCATGCTTGCCGCCTTCCTGTGCGTCCTCTACTGATTCGATACTGCCCCGGGCACTCCTCCTGCGGGCTCAGATCTCACGAGGGAAGACCTGCAAGTGGGGGCCCCGCAGTCCGGTAGCGGAGCTCAAGGGCTGGTGGAGACGAGGGGATTCGAACCCCTGACCCCCTGCGTGCAAAGCAGGTGCTC
>JBBIJB010000090.1:0-8516 GCA_037446215.1 Armatimonadota bacterium | reverse complement strand
CGAGACGCACCTAGGATGGGCTGCCGAGAAGATGGGGCTCTGGGTGGAATCCCCCGTCTTCGACGGCCCGGGCGAGGGCGAGATAGTCCGGCTGCTCGAGTTGGCCGCGCTTCCCCCCAGCGGGAAGGTGGAGCTGCGCGACGGCAGGACCGGAGACAGATTCGATTCGCCTGTTACCGTCGGCTCCATATACATAATGAAGCTGCTGCACCTCGTGGAGGACAAGATCCACGCGCGCAGCACAGGCCCGTACAGCCTTATCACCCAGCAGCCTCTGGGCGGCAAGGCCCAGTTCGGCGGCCAGCGGTTCGGCGAGATGGAGGTCTGGGCGCTGGAGGCCTACGGGGCCGCCTACACCCTGCAGGAGCTCCTGACGGTCAAGAGCGACGATGTGGTCGGGCGGGTCAAGACCTACGAGGCTATCGTCAAGGGCGAGAACATACAGGAACCGGGGGTTCCCGAGTCGTTCAAGGTGCTCCTCAAGGAACTCCAGGCGCTCTGCCTTGACGTGAAGGTGCTTAGCGAAGACAAGAAGGAGATCGAGCTGCGCGAGATCGAGGAGGATATCGCCGAGACGGCGCGTGCCCTCGGCATCAACCTCGAAGGCGAAGAAGCCCTGGTGGAGGGTTACTAGGCGATGCAGGACGTCAACAACTTCGACGCGGTAAGGATCGGGCTGGCATCGCCGGAGCAGATCCGAGGGTGGTCGCACGGCGAGGTCAGGAAGCCGGAGACGATCAACTACCGGACGCTGAAGCCGGAGCGCGACGGGCTCTTCTGCGAGCGGATCTTCGGCCCAACCAAGGACTGGGAGTGTCACTGCGGCAAGTACAAGCGGATCCGGTTCAAGGGGGTCGTCTGCGATCGGTGCGGGGTGGAGGTTACGCGCGCGAAGGTGCGGCGCGAGCGGATGGGCCACATCGGACTCGCGGCTCCGGTCTGCCACATCTGGTACCTGAAGGGCGTTCCCAGCCGGATCGGGCTGATGCTGGACATATCCCCTCGCGCGCTGGAGCGCGTGGTCTACTTCGCCGCCTATGTGGTCGTGGATCCCGGTGCGACGCCGCTGCAGAAGCGCCAGCTGCTGACGGAGGGCGAGTACCGCGAGATGCGGGAGAAGTACGGCACGAACTTCCGCGCCGGGATGGGGGCCGAGGCGGTCAAGGAGCTGCTGGAGGAGCTCGACATCGAGAAGCTCAGCCGCCAGCTTCGCGGCGAGCTGAAGTCGACCTCCGGCCAGAAGCGGATGAGGGCCCTCAAGCGGCTCGAGGTGATCGAGGCGTTCCGCAAGAGCGGCAACAGGCCGGGGTGGATGATCCTCAGCGTCGTGCCGGTCATCCCCCCCGACCTCCGTCCGATGGTCCAGCTCGACGGGGGGAGGTTCGCCACCAGCGATCTCAACGACCTATACAGGCGCGTCATAAACCGGAACAACCGGCTGAAGCGGCTCCTCGAGCTGGGCGCGCCTGAGATCATCGTGCGCAACGAGAAGCGGATGCTGCAGGAGGCAGTGGATGCCCTCATAGACAACGGGCGCCGCGGCCGGCCGGTTACAGGGCCGAACAACAGGCCGTTGAAGTCGCTCTCGGACATGCTCAAGGGCAAGCAGGGGCGGTTCAGGCAGAACCTGCTCGGGAAGCGTGTCGACTACTCGGGCCGGTCCGTCATCGTCGTGGGGCCGAAGCTGAAGCTCTACCAGTGCGGCCTGCCCAAGGAGATGGCGCTCGAGCTGTTCAAGCCGTTCGTGATGAAGAAGCTCGTGGATCGCAACCTGGCCCAGAACATCAAGAGCGCGAAGCGGATGGTGGAGAGGGCGCGTCCCGAGGTCTGGGATGTGCTGGAGGAGGTTGTGCGGGAGCACCCGGTCCTCCTCAACCGCGCCCCCACGCTGCACAGGCTGGGAATCCAGTCGTTCGAGCCCGTACTGATCGAGGGCAAGGCGATCCAGATCCACCCGCTGGTGTGCACGGCCTACAACGCCGACTTCGACGGGGACCAGATGGCGGTGCACGTGCCGCTCTCCGCGTCCGCCCAGGCCGAGGCCCGCCTGCTGATGCTCTCGGCGTTCAACATCCTCTCGCCGGCCTACGGCAAGGCGATCACGAGCCCGACGCGCGACATCGTCTTCGGCTGCTACTACCTGACGGCCGAGGATCCCGCCGACGAGGGCAAGTCCGATACCGACCTGAAGGCCTTCTCCTCGCCAAACGAGGTGATCATGGCGCTGGATGCCGGCGTCGTCAGGCTACACTCGCGAATCAGGATGCGCTACCTGGAGCCCGAGCCGATCGTGACTACGGTGGGCCGAGTGATCTTCAACGAGGCGCTCCCGGAGGAGCTAAGGTTCGTCAACGACGTATGCGACCGCAAGGTGCTGTCACAGATCGTCTCGGAGGCATTCAACAGGCTGGGCTCGACCAAGACGGTGGCGTTGCTCGACAGCCTGAAGGACGTCGGATTCCGCTATGCGACAAGGAGCGGATCCGGCATCGCGATCTCCGACATCGTCGTCCCGGAAGCCAAGCGCAAGATCCTCTCCGAGGCGGACAAGGAGATTGACGCCATCGAGAACCAGTACCGCCGCGGCCTGATAACCGAGGGGGAGCGGTACCAGCGCGCCATCGACGTCTGGACCAAGGCCACCGAGAAGATCACCGAGGCGATGCTGGACGGCTTCCTGCCGTTCAACCCACTCTACATGATGGCCCTCTCGGGGGCGCGGGGCAACATCCAGCAGATCAGGCAGCTCGCCGGGATGCGCGGGCTGATGACCGACCCAACGGGGCGGATCATCGAGCTTCCCATCAGGGCCAACTTCAGAGAGGGCCTCACCGTGCTGGAGTACTTCAGCTCGACGCACGGGCAGCGCAAGGGGCTCGCGGACACTGCGATCCGGACCTCGGAATCCGGGTACCTGACCCGGCGCCTGGTGGACGTGGCGCAGGACGTGATAGTCCGCGATTTGGACTGCCAGACGACCGAGGGCGTCGAGATGTCGGCGATTCGACAGGACAACGACGTCATCGTGCCGTTCCGGGAGAGGATCATCGGGCGCTACCTGGCCGAGGACGCCGCTGCACCCAGGCGCAAGCCGGTCCTCGGGGCGGGGGAGGAGATCGACGAGGAGGCCGCCGCTCGAATCGAGGAGGCGGGGATAGAGCGGGTGACGGTCCGCTCCGCGCTGAAGTGCAAGAGCAGGTACGGCGTATGCGGCAAGTGCTACGGCAGGAATCTCGCCACGGGTAAGTCCGTGGAGGTTGGGGAGGCAGTGGGCATCATCGCCGCCCAGTCCATCGGCGAGCCGGGCACCCAGCTCACCATGCGGACGTTCCACACCGGAGGCATCGCGGGGTTTGACATCACCCAGGGCCTCCCGAGGGTGGAGGAGCTGTTCGAGGCGCGCAAGCCCAAGGGCCAGGCGGTCGTCGCGGAGATAAGCGGCACCGTCTCGATCGAGGAACCCAGGGGAGGCAAGGGCAAGAAGGACCTACGGCGGATCAAGGTGACCGGGAAGAGCGAAGAGCACGCCCACCCCATCCCCTATGGGGTACGCATAAGGGTCGCCGAGGGCGCCTCGGTGGAGGCCGGCGACCAGCTCACCGAGGGGTCGGTGAACCCTCACGACATGCTGCGGATCAAGGGTATTCAGGCGTTGCAGGGCTACATGGTGCAGGAGATCCAGTCGGTCTACCGGTCGCAGGGCGTAGACATCAACGACAAGCACATCGAGATCATAGTTCGCCAGATGCTGCGCAGGGTGAAGATAGAGGAAGCGGGCGATACCGAGTTCCTCCCCGGTGAGCTGGTGGACAGGTTTGCCTTCGAGGACGAGAACGCCCGCATCATGGCGGGGGGAGGCAAGCCCGCGAAGGCGCGCTGGGCCATGCTCGGCATCACGAAGGCCTCGCTTGCCACAGAGAGCTTCCTGAGCGCCGCCTCCTTCCAGGAGACCGCGAGGGTGCTGACAGACGCGGCCACCCGCGGTAAGGTCGATCCGCTGATCGGGCTGAAGGAGAACGTCATCATCGGCAAGCTGATCCCCGCCGGAACAGGGATGTCGAGGTACCGGCAGCTTCGGATCGCCTCCGAGCTGTAGGCGCCGCCGCGGTTCTGTTGACACCCTATTGGGCCGGTGATAGAATCGGCTGGCGCGATTGAGGACCGATGTCTGAAGGGGTAGCGCTCGCGAGGCTGAGTGAAGCACGTAGCCGTGTAGTGGGCGCCAGCCAGACGGCGAAGGCGATAGCCCGCGGAAGCGCGGTGGAGGCCTTCTTCGCCGCCGACGCCGACTCGCGGGTCACCGATCACGTGGTTCAGGCGGCGGCCGAGCACGGCGTTCCCCTAGTCAGGGTCGAGTCGATGGCCGCGCTTGGAAAGGCCTGCGGTATCGCGGTAGGCGCTGCCGCGGCGGCAGTTCTGTCGTAGGTTCCGGCCCGCACGGCGTGCCGGGGTTAGTCAGGCCCGGTTGCAGTCGGCAGCCGGGGCGAAAATCGGGGCTCGATCGCCGCGTCTGGTTGTTCTCACGGAGCCCTCGAGTTGCGCCGCAAGGTTGTGCCGCCTCCCGTTGGGGGCCCGCCAGGCACACTTGGTATGGCGCAACGCCAACAGAAGACAGACTAGCATTGCGATAACCCGGCCATTCCGCCACAGGGCGGGCATGGTCGAGGCATCGCGCCCTGTTGAGAAGGCCCGAGGGGCTCGTGTGGCCTCGCGGGCTGAGCGGTTGGGCGCGCGGAGCAGCAGGGCCAGGAGGACGGGAGGAGACCATGCCGACGGTAAGTCAGCTCGTGCGGATCGGTCGCTACCAGCTGCGGGGGAAGAGCAAGTCGCCCGCGCTGAGCCGTTGCCCGCAGAAGCGGGGCGTCTGCGTCCAGGTGAAGACGACGACGCCCAAGAAGCCGAACTCCGCCCTGCGTAAGATCGCGCGTGTGAGGCTGTCCAACGGCATGGAGGTGACCGCCTACATTCCCGGGGTCGGTCACAACCTGCAGGAGCACTCGGTGGTCCTGATCCGCGGCGGGCGAGTCAAGGATCTGCCCGGCATTCGGTACCATATCGTTCGCGGGACGCTGGACTCGGCCGGAGTGGTCAACCGGATGCGAAGCCGCTCCAAGTACGGGGCCAAGCGGCCGAAGAAGTAGGCCGGAGGAGAGCGCGATGCCTAGGAAGGGAAGCGCGGCACCACGTGAGGTAGGGCCGGACTCGGTATACGGCAGCCCGATGGTGCACAGGCTGATAAACAAGGTAATGACGAGAGGCAAGAAGAGCCTGGCGACGCGTGCCGTCTACCGCGCCTTCGACATCGTTCAGGAGAAGAGCGGGCAGGAGCCGTCAAAGGTGTTCGACAAGGCACTCGGAAACATCATGCCGGTGCTCGAGGTGAGGCCCAGGAGGGTCGGCGGAGCCACCTATCAGGTACCGATCGAGGTGCGGCCCGAGCGGAAGGTCTCTCTCGGCATCCGCTGGCTCGTTGGATACAGCAGGGCGCGTAAGGACAGGCGCACGTTCGCCGAGAAGCTCGCGGCGGAGATCCTGGACGCCTCCGTGGGTCAGGGTTCGTCTGTCAAGAAGCGGGAAGATACTCACAAGATGGCAGAAGCCAACAAGGCCTTCGCGCACTACCGATGGTAACAGCGACGAAGCCGCGGGCAGGAGCGGTCAAGGTGAACGCGGTGACACTGCGTACAATCCGCAATATCGGCATCGTCGCCCACATCGACGCCGGCAAGACCACCACGACCGAGCGCATCCTCTTCTACACGGGGCGGGTGCACCGGCTGGGTGAGGTCGATGAGGGCTCCGCGACGATGGACTGGATGGTGCAGGAGCGGGAGAGGGGTATCACCATTACCTCCGCCGCCACTACCTGCCAGTGGCGCGATCACCGCATCAACATCATCGACACCCCAGGTCACGTCGACTTCACGATGGAAGTCGAAAGGTCGATGAGGGTCCTGGACGGAGCCGTGGTCTTGCTCTCCGCGGTCGAGGGTGTGCAGCCTCAGTCAGAGACGGTATGGCGGCAGGCGGACAGGTACCGTGTGCCCCGGGTGATCTACATAAACAAGATGGACCGGACGGGCGCCGATTTTCTGCGCACGGTCGAGATGATCGGCGAGCGGCTTGGGGCCAAGGTTGTCCCGCTGCAGCTGCCCATAGGAGCGGAAGACGGCTTCCGCGGCGTGGTCGACCTGCTGAGGATGAAGTCGACGCTCTACCTGGACGACCTGGGTACCCGCTCCGACGAGACGGAGATCCCCGAAGAGATGCTCGAGCAGGCGGAGCTCATGCGCGAGCGCCTCTTGGAGGCCTGCGCAGACATCGACGACGGCCTGGCGCACAAGTACCTAGAGGGCGCGCCGATCGAGGACCACGAGCTCCGCGCGGCGCTTCGCGAGGGCACCATCTCTGCCCAGGTGGTCCCGGTTCTGTGCGGGAGCTCCTTCAGGAACAAAGGCGTGCAGCCGTTGCTGGACGCTGTGGTGGACTACCTGCCCTCGCCGCTCGACATGCCTCCGGTCAAGGGTTCCGACCCGGCGACGGGGGAGGTGGTGGAGCGGAGGGCCGATCCTGAGGAGCCGCTCGCCGCACTGGCCTTCAAGATCGTATCGGATCCGTACGTCGGGAAGCTCACCTACTTCCGCGTCTACTCGGGCACGCTTCGGTCCGGCTCCTACGTCTACAACGCCAACAAGGGCCGGAAGGAGCGCGTCTCGCGCATCCTGCAGATGCACGCCAACCACCGCGAGGACATTCCGGAGGTGTCCGCGGGCAACGTCGTCGCGGCGGTCGGCCTGCGAAACACGGTTACGGGCGACACCCTGTGCGACGAGTCGGCGCCGGTGACGCTTGAGTCGATGCATTTCCCCGCCCCGGTCATCTCGGTCGCGGTAGAGCCAAAGACGCGCGCCGACGAGGAGAAGCTGTTCACCTCGATGGCTCGCCTGGCCGAGGAGGATCCGACCTTCCGGGTCCACTTCGACTCCGAGACAGGGCAGACGGTCATCTCGGGCATGGGGGAGCTGCACCTGGAGATCATCGTCGATCGGTTGCTGCGCGAGTTCAAGGTGGGCGCGAACGTCGGCAGGCCCCAGGTGGCTTACAAGGAGACCATCCGGCAGGTCGCGCGCGGCGTAGGGCGGTATGTACGGCAGACCGGGGGCCGCGGGCAGTACGGCCATGCGGAGGTCCGCATCGAGCCGCTCGAGCCCGGCAGCGGGTTTGAGTTTGAGGACGACATAACCGGCGGCTCGATCCCCAGGGAGTTCGTCGCGCCGATTCGCGCCGGCATAGTGGAGGCAGCGGAGTCCGGAGTGCTGGCCGGCTACCCGGTGATAGACTTCAGGGCAGTTCTTGAGGACGGCTCCTACCACGAGGTCGACTCGAGCGAGATGGCGTTCAAGATCGCCGGCGCTCTGGCCTTCAAGGAGGCCGTCGCCAGGGCCAAGGCTGTACTGCTCGAGCCGATGATGCGGGTGGAGGTCGTCACCCCCGAAGGGTACATGGGGGACATCATAGCCGACCTGAACTCGCGGCGGGGAAGGATCGAGGGGATGGAGACGCAGGGGGCGCTGCGGACCGTCCGCGCGCTGGTGCCCCTGGCAGAGATGTTCGGTTACGCAACGGCGGTCCGGTCGCTGAGCCAGGGAAGGGCCACCTACTCCATGGAGCCTTCTCACTACGAGGAGGTTCCCGGCAACATCGTAGAGGGCATTCGCGCCCGATCGGGATCGGGGTCCTGGGCGTAGGGCACCAGGCCGGGCAGGAACTGTAGGAGGGAGCCAAGCGCTATGGCCAAGCAGAAGTTTGAGCGGACGAAGCCGCATGTAAACATAGGGACGATAGGGCACGTAGACCATGGGAAGACGACGTTGACGGCTGCGATCACGCATGCGATGGCGATGGCTGGGCTGGCGCAGGCGAAGGGGTACTACGACATAGACAATGCGCCTGAGGAGCGGCAGCGGGGGTTGACGATCAACATATCGCATGTTGAGTACCAGACAGGAGCGCGGCACTATGCGCACATTGACTGTCCTGGGCATGCGGACTACATCAAGAACATGATTACTGGGGCTGCGCAGATGGATGGTGCGATTCTGGTGGTATCGGCGGCGGACGGGCCGATGCCGCAGACGCGTGAGCACATCCTGCTGGCGCGGCAGGTGAACGTACCGTCGCTGGTGGTGTTCTTGAACAAGGTAGACATGGTAGAGGATCCGGAGTTGTTGGAGTTGGTGGAGGTTGAGGTACGCGATCTACTGAACACGTACCAATTTCCTGGGGACGAGATACCGGTGGTGAAGGGTAGTGCGCTGCGGGCGTTGGAGGCGTTGCAGGCGAATCCGAAGACGGCTCGTGGTGAGAGTGAGTGGGTAGACGGGATCTGGGCGTTGATGGATGCGGTAGACGGGTACATACCGACGCCGCAGCGAGAGGTAGAGAAGCCGTTTCTGATGGCGGTGGAGGACATATTCACGATCACGGGGCGGGGGACGGTAGCGACAGGGCGAGTG
>JBBIJB010000089.1:0-8876 GCA_037446215.1 Armatimonadota bacterium | reverse complement strand
GCACGATTCTCTCCTTCCCTCCCTTGCCGAGGCACCGGACGTACTCGGAGTCGAGCCGGACGTCCCCGACATCGAGCGAGACCAGCTCGCTCACTCGGAGCCCGGCCGCGTAGAGCAGCTCCAGGATCGCCCGGTCGCGGAGAACCTGGGGGCCTTCTCCTGTCGGCTGCGCCAGCAGCCGCTCTACCTCGGCGACGCTGAGGGCCTCCGGAAGGGGCCTGGGCCTTCGGCCGGGCGCGACGTCGAGCGCCGGGTCATCAGAGATCAGCCCCTCCTGGAGGAGGAAGCCGGTCCATCCCCTGATGGCGGCCAGCCGCCGGGCGACCGTGGACGGTGCCACACCGCGCCGGCGCAGGCCCAGCAGGTATAGGGTGATGGTCGCCCTCTTGACCTGCGCGGGCGTCGACGCGCCGTGCGCCGCAGCGAAACCGGTGAACTCCGCGAGGTCCCTGGCATACGCCTCGACCGTGAGCTTCGCCCGCCCCTTCTCCGCGAGCGCGTAGGCCAGGAAGGCGTCTACCGAGGCCTCGATCGCGCCCGGTCCGGGCGGCGAGACGGTCGTCTCCACGGCTAGCCGGGGAAGCCCCCCTCTTCACCCCCGTACACCGGCGTGCCGGTCCGCGCGGCAAGCCCCCGGAACGCCGAGATCAGGCCTCGGGTGACCGGCCCCGGAGCCCCGTCCCCGATCTGCCTGGCGTCCACCTCGATCACGGGAACGACCTCTGCGCCCGTACCTGTCAGGAAGCACTCGTCGGCGTTGTAGACGTCGTGCAGCGCGAACGCGCGCTCCGTCGTGGGAATGCCCTCCTCGCGCGCCAGATCGAGGACCGTGTCGCGCGTGATGCCCCGCAGCAGGCCCAGGTGCGGCGGGGGCGTGACCACCTCCCCCCTGACTACCAGGAAGATGTTGTCCGCGCTGCACTCGCAGACAAACCCCTCCGGCGTGAGCATCAGCGCCTCCTCGACCCCGGCCTGGTTGGCCTCGATGCGGGCGAGGATGTTGGGCAGGTAGTTCAGCGACTTCACCCCTCCGTTCAGGGAGTCCGGCGAGGGGCGGCGCACAGAGGCGGTGACCATCCGCAACCCGCGCTCATAGGCGGCCTCCGGGTAGAGGCGGATCGAGTCGACAATGACAACAACCGTGGCGTCGGGGCACTTGCGCGGATCCAGGCCGAGGTCACCCGGGCCCCGGCTGACGACGGGGCGGATGTAGGCATCCCGGAGCCCGCTGGCCCGCACCGTCGCCAGGATCGCCTCCCTCATCTCTTCTCGCGACAGCGGGATCCGCAGCAGCAGGCTCTTCGCCGAGGCGTAGAGCCGATCGAGGTGTTCTTCCAGCTTGAAGATGCGCCCGGCGTAGACCCGGATCCCCTCGAACACACCGTCGCCGTAGAGAAAGCCGTGGTCGTAGACCGAAACGGTCGCCTCCTCCCGCGCGCAGATACGACCGTTCAGGTACACAGCACCACTCATCGTCTCATCCTCCCGCCTATGCTCTGGCCTGTCATCTGCTAGTTCCCCGCCGCGGCCCCGGAGATCCTCTCCATCGCCGCCTTGATGAAGGCGCGGTAGAGCGGGTGAGGCCGGGTCGGGCGGGAACGGTACTCCGCGTGGAACTGGGTCCCCACGAACCATGGGTGGTCCGGGATCTCAACGATCTCTACGAGGTCCAACTCCGGGTAGACGCCCGTGACCCTCATCCCGTGTGCCTCGAGGACCGCCCTGTAGTCGTTGTTGACCTCATACCTGTGGCGGTGCCTCTCGCCCACCTCGGCGGCGCCGTACGCCTCGATCGCGCGCGACCCCGGGGCAAGGCGGCAGGGGTAGCGCCCGAGCCGCATCGTGCCGCCTTTGTCTGCGATCTTCCGCTGCTCGGCGAGCAGCGATACGACCGGGTGCGGGGTGTGCGGGTCCACCTCGGTGGTGTTGGCGCCATCGAGGCCGCACGCGTTGCGTGCGAACTCCACCACCGCCCACTGCAGGCCGTAGCAGATCCCCAGAAACGGGACCTTCTCCATCCGCGCGTAGTTGATCGCGCGCACCTTGCCCTCGACGCCGCGGGCGCCGAACCCCGGGCAGACCAGTAGGCCGTGGTAGGGGGCGAGCCCTGCGGCCACCTCCTCCTCGCTCCACTGCTCGATCTGCTCCGAGTCTATCCGCGTGACCTCGACCCCGCACCCGTTGCCGACACCGCCGTGCCGGAGCGCCTCGACAATGCTCACATAGGAGTCCGCGACCCCCATGTACTTCCCGACGAGGCCGATCCTCACGGTGGTCCTGGGGCGCAGGAGCTGTTCGACGATCCCCCGCCACTCCGCGAGGTCGGCGTCGGGGAGCTCCAGGCCGAGCCTGCGCATGACGAAGCGGTCCAACCCCTCTGCCTCGAGCATCAGGGGGACCTGATAGATGTTCTGGGCGTCCAGCGCCTGGATGACCGCCTCGGCTTCAACGTCGCAGAACAGCGCGATCTTCTCCTTGAGCGCCCGACCCAGCGGGTGTCCGGTCCTGCACACAATCACGTCGGGCTGTATCCCGATGCTCCGCAGCTCCTTCACGCTGTGCTGGGTGGGCTTGGTCTTGAGCTCCCCTGAGGCAGGAAGGTAGGGGATCAGCGAGACGTGTATGTACATGACGTTGGCCTCGCCCGCGCTCCTGCGGAACTGGCGGATCGCCTCCAGGAACGGTAGGCTCTCGATGTCGCCGACGGTGCCGCCCACCTCGACGATCACGGCCTCGGCCCCGCTCGTGCGTGCGAGCCCCAGTATCTCGTCCTTTATCTCGTTCGTGACGTGCGGGATGATCTGTACGGTCCCGCCGAGGTACTCCCCCCTCCGCTCCCGCGCGATCACCGCGTTGTAGATCTTCCCCGTCGTCGTGTTGCTCGCGCGGGTCAGGTCCTCGTCGATGAACCTCTCGTAGTGGCCCAGGTCCATGTCGGTCTCGGCTCCGTCCTCGGTCACGAAGACCTCGCCGTGCTGGTGCGGGTTCATCGTGCCGGCGTCCACGTTGACGTAGGGGTCGAACTTGAGCATCGTCACGCTCATCCCGCGGCTCTTGAGCAGCCGCCCGAGTGACGACGCTGTGATCCCCTTACCAAGCGCCGAAGAGACCCCACCGGTAACGAAGATGTACTTGGTCACCTTGCCCCTCCCTTGCCGCCTCCAAGCGCCCCGCGGGGAGCCCGGATGCGGCCCGACCTGCTCAGCATCTCCGTGGCGTGCTGCAGCGCCACCGGGCTCGGCCTCCGCCCGCCCAGCATCCTCGCTATCTCCTTCACCCGTTGATCCTGCCCCAATGGCAGGGCTCGCACCCGCGTCCTGTCGCCCTCCGTCTCCTTGACTATCCAGTAGTGCCTGTCCGCCATGCACGCGACCTGGGGGAGGTGGGTCACGCACAGGACCTGCCTGGCACGGCCTACCTCGGCCAGCAGCCGGCCCACGGCCCCCGCTGTCCGGCTTCCCACGCCGGCGTCGATCTCGTCGCACACCATGACCGGAACCGCGCCGGCCTCCGCCAGGACGTGGCGCAGCGCCAGCATCACCCTCGACAGCTCACCCCCGGACGCGATCCTGGCTAGCGGCTTGGGTTCTTCGCCTGGATTGGGCGAGATGAGGAACTCGGCACGGTCAACGCCCCACGGCCCAAGCGCCACCTTCGTCGCGCCAGCGGTGACTCCCTCCGGATCGGCGACCGTCTCCAACCGGACCAAGAAGCGGGTCCGCCTCATCTCCAGCCCGGCCAGCGTCGCCTCCAGGGCGCTCTCAAGCCGCGACGCGGCTTCCGCCCGCAGCCGAGAGAGGAGGGCGCAGCTGCCGCTCAGCTCGTCTTCAAGCGCACCGATGGCGGCGGCCACTTCCGCCGCGCGCTCATCGCCGGCCGCCAGGAGAGCGAGCCTCTCGGAGGCCCTGAGGCCGTAGGCGGTGATCTCCTCTACCGTATCGCCGTACTTGCGCTTGAGGGCGCGCAGCGCCGCCAGGCGCTCCTCGGCGGCGTAGAGCTCGTCCGGGCTCGCCTCGACCGAGGCGGCGTACCGGGCCAGATCGTGCGCGGCCTCCGCCAGATCCCCGGATATCCTGCCTATGCGGCCGCCCAGCTCCTCGAGCGAGGGATCGATCTCGGCGGCATCGCGAAGCGCGACCCCTGCCTGCCCCAGCCGGTCCACGGCCGAGGTCCCCTCGGCCTCATAGAGCGCCCCATACGCGGTCGAGGCGGCGCCGGCAAGCCGCTCGGCGTTCGCGAGCCGCGCCCGGCGCAGCAGAAGCTCCTCCTCCTCGCCCGGCAGCAGCCGCGCGGCCTCGATCTCGGCGATCTGGTGGCGCAGTATCTCGCACTCGCGCAGCCTCTCGCGCTCTCCCTCGCCAAGCGCCCTGGCCTCGGCTGCGAGCGCGGACCTCCTGCGTACCAGCCCGCCGACGCGACCGCGCAGGGCTATCTGCTCCTCCCCGCCGAAGGCGTCCAGCAACTCGAGGTGTGCCGACGGCCTGAGCAGAGTCTGCCCCTCGTGCTGCCCGGCCACCTCCACGAGCAGGTCGCTGAGCTCTCGGAGCATCGCTACGGTGGCCGGACGGCCGTTCACCCACGCCCGGGACCGGCCCTCCTGCGTGATCTCGCGCGCGAGCACGGCCTCTACCTCGCCGGACTCCCCCGCCCTGCCGGGCCGGTCGGCCGGGTCGAGGAGGCCCTGCTCGGCCAGCCAACGGGCGGCCGACGAGTTGCGCGAGAGGATGAATCGGGCCGTGACCCTCGAAGCGCTTGCCCCGGTCCTGATGACATCGGTCAGGGCGCGCGCGCCGAGCGCCACGCCCAGCGCGTCCACGACTATCGACTTGCCGGCCCCGGTCTCGCCGGTGAGCACGTTCAGCCCCGGGCCGAGCTCGAGGGTCGCGGCCTCAACCACCGCGAACTCCCGGATGCTCAGCTCCGCCAGCACTAGCGCTCCCCCCAGGCCAGCTTGTTGCGCAGGATGCTGTAGAAGCTGGGCTCCGAGAGCCTCACCAGCCGGGCCCGCCTGGCCGCCCGCCTGGCCACCACACGCTCGCCCGCCCTGAGCTGGTAGCTCTCCTGGCCGTCCAAGCTGCACCTTGCCTCCTGGCTCGGGCTGAGGATCTCCACCGCCACCACCGCTTCGCCCGAGACCACGACCGGCCTCGCGGTAAGGGTGTGCGGGCAGACCGGCGTCACTATGAGCACATCCACCTCGGGGTGGACGATCGGCCCGCCCGCCGAGAGCGAGTAGGCGGTGGATCCGGTCGGCGTTGATATGATCACCCCGTCGGCGGGATAGGTGGAGAGGTGCTCGCCGTTCACCATGGTCGAGACGCGCAGCAGCCGCGCGAGGCCGCTCTTCGTCACCACGACGTCGTTGAGCGCCGAGCGGTTGAGCCTGGCCCCGCCCTCCCCGCCTATCTCCGCCTCCAGCATGGTGCGCTCGTCTATGACCACGTCGTCGTCCAGAACGGTCGGAATGGCCCCTGGGAGGTCGCAGAGAGAGATCTCCGCCAGGAACCCGAACCCACCCATGTTCACACCCAGGATCGGCGGCCCACCGGCGGCCAGGCGCGCGGCGGAGAGTATCGTGCCGTCACCGCCCAGCACTATCAGCAGGTCGCTCTGCCCCGCCATCTCGGCGTCTCCGACCTGGAGATCGGGCCTGCCGGAGGCGGCCGCGCCGGCGGCGTTGAGCGCCGTCCTCGCGCCCCGGGCGTCGAGGATCTCCAGCGTACGCAAGAGCAGCCCTTCGGCTCCGGGGTACTCTTCGAACCTCACGGGATTCAGGATCACCCCTACGCGCTTCACCGGGCTTCTACCCCCTCTGCGTAAACGGCGCGCCGTATCTCCGCTTCAAGGTCACAGGGAGAAGCCGCACCGTCCTTCTGGAGCAGCAGGAAGAACTCCCTGTTGCCCTCCGGGCCCAGGAGCGCGGAAGCACGCACGCCGGCCGGCCGAAGGCCGATCGCGTGGGCGCCGGTGGCGACGCGCCGGAGGACCGCCTCGTGCACTGCCGGATCCCTGACCACACCCTTCGGCGCCGACTTGGGCCCTGCCTCGAACTGGGGCTTGACGAGAACCAGCAGCGAGCCGCCCTCCCGGACGAGCGGGGCCACCGCCGGCAAGACCATCAGCGCGGAGATGAAGGAGCAATCGACCGTGGCCAGGTCCACCTTCTCAGGCAGGTCCCCCGGGAGGAGCCGGGCCGCGTGCCTGCCCTCCATCACCACCACCCTCGGATCCTGCCGCAACCTCCAGTGCAGCTGGCCACGGCCCACGTCCACGGCGTAGACCCTTCTCGCCCCGCGCTGCAGCAGGCAGTCGGTGAAGCCGCCTGTGGACGCGCCTACGTCAAGCGCCACGAGTCCTGTGGGATCGACTCCCAGGCCGTCGAGCGCGCCGGAGAGCTTCACTCCTCCCCGGCTGACGTAGTCGGGCCCGCGCGGGCGACGCTCCAGCGCCGCGGCGCCGGACACCAGGACTCCCGGCTTGTCCAGCCGCTCTCCCCCGACGAAGATCTCTCCTGCCCTGATCATCGCCTCCGCCTGGTGCCGGCTCGAGGAGAGCCCCCTTGCAACGACGAGCAGATCCAGCCGCGACCGCTCCGCTCGCCGAACCGGCTCCCCCCGCTCCTCGCCGCCTCGCTTCCTTCGCACCTCGACCTCCCCGGCGCCGCGCTCCTAGGCCTCGCGCACGAGCAGCCGCTGCGCGATCTCCCGGAGCAGATCGGCCTCACTCCCCCAACGCTTGAGTGCCTCTATCGCCCGCTGGGTGTGAAGGGCTGCCATCTCCCGGGACCTTTCGATGCCGAAGACCGCCGGAAACGTCAGCTTCTGCCTCGCGGCGTCCTGCCCGGTCTGCTTCCCGAGGTGTCCGGTGTCGCCGGTCTCGTCGAGTACGTCGTCTACGATCTGAAATGCCAGCCCGAGTTGCTCTCCATAGGCAGTCAGGGAGGCGAGTCGCGCCTCCGCCGCCCCGGCCAGGATCGCCCCGCACCGGACGCAGGCGCGCAGGAGCGCCGCGGTCTTCCAGGAGTGGATCAGGTAGACCCCGTCGCCCGGCTCCGCCGGCCAGTTCCCATGCCGCGCGAGCTCGGGGCGGCCCTCACCCTGCAGGTCCAACGCCTGGCCGCCAACCATCCCGCGCGTGCCGATGGCCGTGGCAATCTCCCTGACCGACCACAGGGCGCGCTCTGGCCCAGCCGGCTCCCCCGTCGCCGCGAGCAGCTCGAAGGCGAGGGCGTGCAGGGCGTCCCCTGCGAGGACCGCCAGGGCCTCTCCGAAGACGACATGGCAAGTGGGTCTACCGCGCCTGGTAGGGGAGTCGTCCATGGAGGGAAGATCGTCATGGATGAGCGAGTAGGTGTGGATGAGCTCCACGGCGCACGCGGCCGGGAGGACTGCGCTCGCCCTGCCGCCCACCGCCTCGGCGGAGGCGATCAGGATGAGCGGGCGGAGGCGCTTGCCTCCGGCGAAGAGACTGTGGCGGACCGCTTCGTGCAGAGGCGACGGGAGAGCGCCCGCCGGGGGCAGCGCCGCGTCCAGCGCCTCCTCCACCATCCGGGTGCGTTCGGAGACGAACGCGGCCAGGCTCGGGCTGGGTTCGGTGCGCTCAGCCACGGCCGCCGACCCTTCGCGCGGGGCTGCCCCCCTCATGGGGCTCTCCCCGCGCTATCGCACCCAGGACTCCGTTGACGAACTTCCCGGAGTCGCCTGTCCCGTACTTCTTGGCCAGCAGGACAGCCTCGTTGATGACCGCGCCCCGGGGACCGCCCATATGCCTCAGTTCGTAGATCGCCATCCGGAGAACGATCCTGTCCACGCTGGCGATCCGGTCGAGTGTCCAGCCTTCGAGTTGGCCCTCTATGATGCGGTCGAGCGCGCGGGCATGCTTGGCCGCGCCGGTGCACAGATCCTCGACGAAGCCCCACTCGCCGCCCAGCGGCTCACGCTGCACCGTGGCCAGCGCCTCGCGAACCGGAAGCCGCCCGACCCCGTGCTGGAAGAGGACCTGCAGCGCGATCTCCCGGGCCCTTCGGCGGGTCGCCTTGGCGGACTTACGGGCCACAAAGCACCAGGGCCACCCCGGGGGGCCTGGTGCCTCGGCCTCTCTCTGCGACTCGGCAGAGGGCCTCCGGCTCGGCCTGCATCCGTAGGTGGTCCCGCACGTGCCTATTCTAGCAGTACGCGGCGATCAGGAAAACAGCGCCGGGCGGCCTAACGCGAGCGCTCCAGGTACTCCCCGGTTCGGGTATCGACCCTGATCGACTCCCCGGTCTCGACGAAGAACGGGACCGCGACCACCGCCCCGGTCTCCAGGGTCGCGGGCTTCGAGCCTCCCGACGCGGTGTCTCCCCTTATGCCGGGAGCGGTGTCCACCACGCGCAGATCGACGGAGTTGGGCATCTCCACCGCGATCGGCCTGTCCTCGTAGTAGACCACTACGACGACGGTGTTGTCCTTGAGGTAGAGGGTGGCATCGCCAATCAGATCCGGCCCCAGGCTCACCTGTTCGTAGCTCTGCTGGTCCATGAAGATGTACTCTTCGTCCTGGTGGTAGAGGTGCTGCATCTCCCTGCGCTCGAGGAAGGCGTGCGGCACCTTCTCGCCGGCGTTGAACGTCCTCTCGGTTATCGCGCCCGTCTTCAGGTTGCGGATCTTGGCGCGCACGTAGGCGCTGCCCCGCCCCCTCTTGACGTGCTGGGAGGAGACGATCGCGTACAGGTCGCCGTCGATGGTCACCACGATGCCGGGTCGGAAGTCGTTGGTGGATATCACGCCATCACCTCGTGTAGTTCCTTGGGAAGACCGCCCAGGACCTCGCAGCCGTCCTCGGTGATCACGACCAGGTCCTCGTCTGCTCCACGGGGCTGATCGGCTACCGGCTCC
>JBBIJB010000088.1:0-8882 GCA_037446215.1 Armatimonadota bacterium | reverse complement strand
GCTCGTGCCGTTCGGAGAGGCCGGGCTGCTCCCCGGGGTAGGTTCGGCCCCGACGGAGACCCCAGTTGGCAGCTTGGGTATAACCGTCTGCTACGAGTCAGCGTTCTTCGGCGACTGGGCATCGGCGGCCCGCTCAGGAGCCGGGCTGCTGGCCGTGCTGACCAACGACGGCTGGTTTGGAGGTTCGGCAGGACCGCCGCAGCACGCCGCCCACTCCGTCCTGCGGGCCGTCGAGACCGGCAGAAGCGTGGTGCGCGCGGCGAATACCGGCATCTCGATGATCGTAGGCCCGGACGGTTCTATCGATCGGGTCCTGCCCCTGGGCGCCTCGGGCGTGATCGTGAGGGCGGTGCCGGTAGGAAGTAGGGTGACCTTCCATGCGAGGGCTGGATGGCTGCTGGGGCCGCTGGCGCTCGCGGGCTGGCTCTTGCTCTTGGCGTGCTGGGCGGCGGCCGAGATACGGCGAAAGGGACGAAGCGCCTCCGCGCTGATTTTGGCGGCGGCTCTTCCCGCGGTTCCCCTCGTGGCGGAGCGGGTGCTGGCCCCCGGACCGGTAGGGGCGCTTCCCGGCCCTCTGACCTCCGTGGCGATGCTCGCGGCTTGCGTGGTGACGGGCAGCGGACACCTGTTCGGTCGCCGGGGCGCGGCCCCGGGAGGGGTTGGCGCTGCCGCGCTCGTCGCCCTCCTTGTCCTCGCCATGAGGAGCGCGTACGCGGGCCAGGGATTCGCTGTGCCGCTTGGCCCTCCTGACGGCGACTGGATCCTCGCAGGGGCCCACGCGCTCCTCGCAGGAGTCGCCACCGAGGCGTGGCTGCGCGGCGCGGTGTACGGACACGCAGAGAGGATAGGCGGGTGGGTTCTGGGTACCGCAACTTCGACGGCGCTGGGCATGATGCTTCACCTGGGCGGCCCCCAGGAACTCATGTTCTGGCACCTGATCACCGGGGCCGCGTTCGGGTTGATCCGGGCCAGGAGCCGGGACGCCGTGGGCCTGGGACCCGCGCGCGGCCTTGGGGACGCGGCGGTCAGCGCACTCGCCGGGCTACGGTAGCCGGCAGCGGCGCAGGAGTGCCGGCTGCCACCATCTGATATAATGCTGGCGTCATGGTGCACCTCGAAGAGGTGGTCAACAAGGTCGGCGAGAGCCGCATGCGCCTCCAGGATCTAAGGGGGCATCTTTGACCTTCCCGCCAAGAAGACCAGGATAGCAGAGCTCGAGGAGACGATGCAGTTGCCCGAGCTGTGGGCGGATCAGGCCCGGGCGCGCGCCGCGGGCCAGGAGCTGAGTCAGCTCCGCGCCACCCTCGACTCAGTCGAGACGCTCGAGCGCCGGCTCGACGACCTGGAAGTGATGCTGGAGTTGGCCGCGGAGTCCCCAGGCGAGTTCGAGGCGGGTGAGATCGCCAAGGAGGCGCGCGCCGTGGCGGATGCGATCGTGCGCATGGAGACCTCGGCGCTGCTGTGCGGCCCCCACGACGGTTCAAACGCGATCCTCTCGATCCACGCCGGCGCCGGCGGCACCGAGTCCCAGGACTGGGCCGCGATGCTCCTTCGCATGTACCTGCGCTGGGCCGAGTCCCGCTCCTTCGACGCGCAGGTCGTCGACCTGTCTCCCGGGGAGGAGGCCGGCGTGAAGAGCGTCACCGTGATAGTTGCCGCCCCGAACGCCTACGGCTATCTCCGCACCGAGAGAGGGGTACACAGGCTGGTTCGGATCTCCCCGTTCGACGCGGCACGACGCCGCCACACCTCCTTCGCTCTGGTAGATGTCATCCCGGAGGTGGAGGACGTCGAGGTGGAGGTCCGTGACGACGAGGTGAGGATCGAGACCTACCGGGCGGGTGGAGCGGGCGGCCAGAACGTCAACAAGGTGGAAACGGCTGTCCGCATCACGCACATTCCGACCGGCATAGTAGTGCAGTGCCAGAACGAGAGGTCACAGCACGCCAACAAGCTGACGGCGCTGCGCGTGCTTCGGGCCAGGCTGGTCGAGGCCGCGAAGAGCCAGCAGAGGGAGCGGATAGCAGAGCTGCGCGGCGAGCACAGGGAGGCCGCCTGGGGGAACCAGATCCGTTCGTACGTGCTGCATCCCTACCAGATGGTCAAGGACCACCGCACCGAGTTCGAGACCGGCGACAGTCTCGCCGTGCTGGACGGGAGGATAGATCACTTCATCGACGCCTCCCTCCGGGCCGGGGTCGCGTGACTGCGCGGCTCCTGCTGGTTGCAGGCCTGGCGGCGCTCGTGCTGGCCTTGCTGGTGTGGGTGCCGTCCAGGAGCGCGGCGGGTGCCGTAGGCGGCGCGTTGCTCGAGAGCATGGGCGGAACCGGGTTGGTCTCCGTGCGGGCGCGGGCCACGGCCCTTGGGATGTCGCGAGGCGTGGTCGGCTACGTCGAGGTCGTTGCCACCCGGGTTCCCTTGGGCGACCTCGTTGCCGCCCGCGTCCGCCTTACCTCGCGTAACCTCCGGCTGTCGCGTGGTCAGGGCGGCAAGGTGGAAGTCACAGGAGCCGAGGTCGTGACCGCGCAGGTGGAGATCGACTCCAGAGACCTCGAGCAGTTACTGCTCTCGAAAGGCGTCGAGTCCCCTGAGGTCAAGGTAGGGAAGGACGGCATTACGGCCGCGGGGGTAATCAGGATGGGGCCTGTCGACACGACTGCCAGGCTGCGCGGGTCCGTCCATGAGGTTGGCGGGACCGACCTGTTCTTCCGCATCCAGTCTATCGAGGTGGGTGGGGTTCAGCTGCCCCCGGACGTGACGAGGGCCGCGGTCGCCCTGGCCGGAGAGCCTGTCCTCTCGCTGCGCGACCTTCCGCTGCCCATTGCCATCGAGCGCGTGGCCTACGGCGAAGGCCGCCTGACGATCCACGCAGCGGGGAGGAGCCGGTGACGCGCCGGGGGCTGGTCTGGCTGGTGCTGGCGGGCCTCGCGGCCTCTGTCGTAGTCCTGGGTATGCGCGCGCGCCTGGAGGCGCGCTACCGGATGGTTGAGATCGTGCTGGACGGCGACGACTGGACCTCGCTGATCCGGCGCGAAGGGCTGGATCAGCGCGAGGCGCTTCTGGAGCTGGGGCGGAGGGGAGCGGTCTCCGTAGCGCTTAGCGACCCTACGCTGAAGCGACTCGCCGAGGATGGGAAGGTTGGTTACCTCTCCGGAGGCGCGCTGGCCTCCGCGGGACGGCTCTCCGAGCTCAGGGAGCCCTTCCGGTCGCTGCATGCGCGGGGGGGCGTTCGTCCCGATGCCTTGTACGTCACCGCCGCACCCGCCGAGCTGGAGGGGGTGGTGCGGAGGCTGCGCCTCCTCCTGGGAGGCGACCGGGTCCGGCCGTTCAAGGACGGAGTCGAGGTGCTGGGTACGCAGGCCGATCTCGAGGAGCTGGGCCTCGGCTTCCTGCCAGAGGACGCGGCGGCGTTCCGGTCCGCGGGCCTCGAGGTGGTCCTGAGGCCGCGCAACTACCGGGGCCTGACCCCAAACAGCCTGGCGGGGCTCGCGGAGGGGTACGCCGCTGCCTCTCCATCTCCGACCCTCGTGTTCGCGCAGGCCGAGGTAGGGGGGTACGAGGGGCTGTTGGAGCTCGCCGCTTCCCACTACGGGCGTATCGGCGCACGGTACGGGCGGATCGAGGTGTTCACCGCGCGCAGGAAGCAACGGGGCGAGGACAGGCTCACCGCTCTCATGAGGCCTTCGGTGATCCGGGTTTTCAGCATCACCCCGGAGGAGCTACTCCTGCTGCGGCCCGCGGAGGCGGCGGACAAGTTCATCCGCGCGGCGGCAGAGCGCAACATCCGCCTGCTCTACGTCCGTCCGATGCTGGTGACGCCCGCCGGACGCCCGCCAATCGAGGTCAACATGGAGATCGTCGAGAGGGTTGCCCGCGGCCTCCGATCTCACGGGTTTGCGCTCGGCCGCTCCAGGCCTCTGCCTCCGCTTGAGGTGCCCGCGCCGCTCCTCTGGGCGGCGGCGTTGGGCGGTGCCGGACTAGGGATGCTCGTGGTGGACGACCTCGGTCGAGCGATCGGCATGCGGCTGCCCCGGTGGGCCGCGGCCGCCGTTCCGCTGGCCGCGGCGGCGGCCACTGCCGTTGCCGCTGTGACGCCCTGGGCGGCTCTCTGGCTGCAGCTGCTGGCACTCGGCGTAGCGGTGGCGGGCGCGACGGGCGCCGTCGTTTGGGCCCTGCCTCCGAGGTCAGGACGCGGAGGAGCCGGGTTGTGGCACGGGCCGGCCGCTCTGGCGAGGGCCGCCGTCCTGGCTTGTGCGGCCGGGATCTTCGTGGCCGCGCTGCTCAGCCGCTGGGAGTTCATGCTGGCCTTCTCCACCTTCATGGGCGTGAAGGTGGCCCATCTGGTGCCGCCCCTGCTTGTAGTCGTGTTGCTGGCGCTCCCGGCCCGTCCGGGCGAGGGCTGGGCCGGGACGGCCCGTGACCTCCGCAGGTGGGTCGCCCAGCCGCTGACGCTGGGAGCGGCACTCGCCGTGCTGCTCGTCTGCGTTGCGGCGGTCGTGCTGCTGGCCCGCACAGGCAACATCTCGATCCCCCTGGTAGGGGTGGAGCAGAAGCTGCGCAGCTCGCTTGAGACCCTGCTCGTGGCGCGCCCTCGGACTAAGGAGTTCCTGGTAGGTTACCCCGCCCTCGTCCTGGCGGGCCTTGCCGCCTCCCGCGGTTGGCAGAGAAGCGTCCTGCTCTTCGCGGCCCTGGGCGCAATCGGTACGGCGGGCGCGATCAACTCGTTCTCGCACCTGCACACCCCGATCTACTACACGTTCTGGCGGACCGGAAACGCGCTCCTGCTCGGAGCGCTTATCGCCGCGCCGGTCGCCCTGGTGCTTCACTGGCTCGCCAATCGCCCGGCCCGGTCCTCCTGAGCGGGTACTACGGCCTCGGAAACCTGGGCGACGAGGCCGTTCTCGCCGGCCTGGTCGCGGCTTTGCGCGCCAGGCGGCCGGACGCCCGGATAGTCGCCCTCTCCGCCGATCCCTCGGCCACCGCCCGGCTGCATGGGGTGGAGTCGTTTCCTAGGTCGCCGGGCGCGGTCTGGCAGGCCCTGCGCGGCGCGAGGCTGCTTGTCAGTGGGGGCGGATCGCTGGTCCAGGATGTAACGAGCGCCCGCAGCGCACTGTACTACCTTGGCACGATTCTTGCCGCCTCGGCCCGCGGCGTGCCGGTGGCGGTCGTGGGACAGGGCGTGGGCCCGATAGGCCGGCCCTGGCTGCGGCGGGTTGCCCGGGTCGCCTTCTCTCGTGCCGGGACGATCTCCGTCCGGGATCCCGGCTCCGCCCGCTTCCTCGAGCAGATGGGCGTGCAGGGTGCCGTCCACGTAGGTGCGGATCTGGCCTTCCTGGCGCCGCCCGCCGACAACGTCGGGTCGATCGCCGACCGGCTCGGTCTCGACGGAGGAGGCCCCCTGCTCGGGATCGCGCCCAGGCCGTGGCGAGGGTTCGACCCTCTGCACCTCGGCCGTGCCGCGCGGGGCTTCGCCTCACGCCACAGCGCGCGGGTAGCCGTCTTCTGCTTCGACCTGGCACGCGACAGGGCGGCCTGCGAGGTCGTGGCAGGGGTCTCGGGCGGCCGCCTGTTGGAGATCGGTACGCCCGGTGAGCTGCTGGGGGCCGTCGGTGCGGCGGGTCTCGTGGTCGGGCTCCGGCTGCACTCCCTGGTCTTCGCCGCTGCGCGGTGCGTGCCTGCGGTCGGGATAGCCTACGACCCCAAGGTGGCCGCGTTCGCCGCGCAGGCAGGGCTCGCTCCTCCCCTGCCGCCGGCGGCACCGACCGCCGCCATAGAGGAGGCGCTGGAAGCCGCGTGGGAGTGCAGGGACGGCACGCGCCTGGCGCTCGCGACCAGGCTCTCCTCGTTCGTGGCGCGCGCCGAAGAAGGGGTTGAGGCGGTGGTGGGGCTGCTCTAGCCGTCCTCTCCGGGAGTTCGCCCGCCGGAGCCGCGGCACGCGGCAGAGGGGCGGATGCAGGAGTTGGGCGATCCCAGACGGAATACGGCTCCGGACGGCCCTTTGCTTGCACTCTTCATCGCAGCATCCAAGGAGGCTATGTCCCCATGCCGGAGGTGCTGAAGGTTTCCGCTGACTCGAAGCCGAAGGCCGTCGCGGGAGCCGTGGCGGCCGTCCTGCGGGAGAAGGGGCTGGTCGAGCTCCAGGCCGTGGGGGCGGGTGCCGTCAATCAGGCCGTGAAGGCCATCGCTATCACGCGGGGGTTCGTGGCCCCTAACGGGATAGATCTCATTACGGTCCCTGCTTTCACCAAGGTGATCATCGACGGCGAGGAGCGTACGGCCATCAAGTTCGTTGTTGAGGCGCGATAGGCGGCGTTGAGGGAGACTACGGCCTACGGCGAGCTGAAGCTGTTCTGTGGCTCATCGATCCCAGACCTGGGAGCCGAGATAGCCGACAACCTGCGCCTGACCCTGGGACGTGTCAAGCTGATGCGGTTCGCGGACGGCGAGGTCTACTGCCGTTACGAGGAGAACGCGCGCGGCGAAGATGCCTTCGTAATCCAATCGACCTGCCACCCGGTGAACGAGCACCTCATGGAGCTGCTTATCATGGTGGACGCGCTGCGACGGGCCTCCGCCGGTCGAATCACCGCGGTGGTCCCTTATTACGGATACGGCAGGAAGGACAAGAAGGACGCCCCGAGAGAGCCGATCACCGGCCGCCTCGTCGCCGACCTGATGACCACGGCTGGGGTCGATCGCGTCCTGACGATAGACCTGCACGCGGGCCAGATCGAGGGGTTCTTCACGATACCGGTGGACCACCTGAGGGCGCTGCCGCTGTTCGCCGACTACCTGACACGCGGGGGCGTAGTGGACGGCGTCGTGGTCGCCCCGGATGACGGTGCCGTGCGTCGCAGCAAGCAGCTGGCCGACAGGCTGGACATGCCGCTGGCGGTCATCTTCCAGCGACGAGTGGCCGCCGAAGCCAAGGAGCCGATCCAGGTGGTGGGCGACGTGGCCGGGCGGCGGCCCATCTTGGTCGAGGACATCATCGATACGGCGGGGACACTCTCCCGCGCCGTGGACGTGCTCCTTGCGCAGCGCTGCATCCCGGAGGTCTACGTGTGCGCCACCCACCCCGTGTTCGCGGGTCCGGCCGTGGAGCGGCTGGCCCGGCCCGAGATCCGCGAGGTGATCGTCACCAACACCATCCCTATCTCGCCCGACCGGCTGCGTGACAAGGTGACCGTGCTATCCGCTGCCCCCCTGCTGGCCGAGGCGATCCGCAGGATCCATCTGAACAAGTCGGTCAGCCTCCTCTTCACCTAGCCCGTAATGGACTCCGTACGCACGCGCTTCGCGCCGTCGCCCACCGGCTACCTGCACATCGGCGGCGCGTGGACCGCCTTCTTCAACTGGCTTCACTCGCGCCGCTATGGAGGCCGGTTCGTCCTGCGCGTCGAGGACACCGACCGCTCCCGATCGACCGAGCAGTACGAGGCCGCGATCCTCGAGGACTTCCGCTGGCTGGGGATCCTGTGGGATGAAGGACCCGAGGTGGGCGGCCCGTACGGGCCCTACCGCCAGACCGAGAGGTCGGAGCTCTATGCCCGCTACGCCGGCGAGCTGGAGGAGCGTGGCGCCGCCTACCCCTGCTTCTGCTCGCCCGACGAGCTGGAGGAGGAGCGGCGGCGGGCCTCAGCCGAACGCAGGCCTCACCGCTACTCGGGGAGGTGCAGGTCGCTCTCCCGGCCTGAGCGAGAGAGGATGGAGGCGGAGGGGCGCAGGGCCTCGCTCCGCCTGCGCGTCACCGACCTGGCAGAGCCCATAGTGGTGAGCGATCTCGTGCGCGGCAGCGTGGTGTTCGAGCCGGAGCACCTCGACGACTACATCATAGTCCGCTCGGACGGGACGCCCCTCTACAACTTCGCGAACGTGGTCGACGATCACCTGATGGGCATAACACACGTGATCCGCGCCAGCGAGCACCTTTCCAATACTCCGAAGCAGTTCGTGATGTACAGGGCCCTGGGGTGGACGCCGCCCGCCGTTGCGCACCTACCGATGATCCTCGGCGCCGACCGGAAGAAGCTCAGCAAGCGCCACGGCGATACCGCGGTCCGCGAGTACCGCGTCCAGGGCTTCCTGCCCGAGGCGATACTCAACTTCTTCGCGCTCATGGCCTGGCACCCGGAGGCCGAGAAGGAGATCTACTCGCTCGACGAGTTGGTCGCGGCGTTCGCCCTCGAGGAGGTGGGCCGGGCGTCGCCCGTCTTCGATTTCGAGAAGCTCACCTGGTTGAACGGGGTCTACATGCGGCGCTTGATAGGCGCAGACATCGACCGCGTCGTCGGCATCTGCGCCGGCGTGCTCCAGCGCGAGGGCCTGCTGCCCGGCGACGTCGACGCCGAGCAGCGTGCCTACCTGAAGCGCGTGGTCACCATCGTCGCCGAGCGGCTGAGGACGGGGCGAGATATCGTTGCCTACGGCGACTTCTTCTTCCGGGACGTGGTTTTCGAGGAGGCGGCGGCCGCCAAGCACCTGACGCGGCAGTCTGCGCCGCTGCTGGAGGCCTACGCCGGGGCCCTCTCGGCGCTCGATCCGTTTGAGCGGGTGGGGATCGAGGCCGCCCTCAGGGGGGTCTGCGCGCGCAGCGGGGCGGAGGCGCGCGCCCTCATACACCCGGCCCGCGTGGCCCTAACGGGCCGCACGATCGGCCCGGGGCTGTTCGAGCTGTGCGAGGTGCTCGGGCGGGAGCGGTCGGTGGACCGCCTGCGGCGGGCCGCCCTGATCGCCTCCCGCGCCTAGTCGCCGGGCCTTGCTGCCTTGACCCTCGCTGCCCGGGTTTCTATAATCTGAGCGTGGCGACGCGCACCGCGCCGCCTTCCTGCTGGGGGATCGTCTAGCGGTAGGACGACGGGCTCTGGACCCGTTAGCGGGGG
>JBBIJB010000087.1:0-9214 GCA_037446215.1 Armatimonadota bacterium | reverse complement strand
TGATCCTCCCCGCCGCGCTCCTGCTGACGGTCGCCGCGGCGGCCTTCTGGGGCGTCTCAAACATCGTAGTGCGCAAGGCCGCGGCGTCCGCCGCGGCCGCGGGCAGGAGGCTGGATATGCTCGGCCTTGTCGTCTGGTCGAGCCTGGTGCCCCCGCTTCCGCTCCTGCTGCTCGCCGTGGCGCTGGACGGGCCCGAGACACTGGCGGGGAGGGTCGCCGGCCTGGATGGGATCTCGCTCTTCGCGATCGCCTACCTAGCCTTCGGCGCGACGCTGTTCGGCTTCGGCACCTGGAGCAAGCTGCTGTCGAGACATCCGGCGAGCCACGTGGCGCCGTTCTCGATGCTGGTTCCCGTCGCCGGGCTCCTCACCGCGCGGATCGTCCTCGGCGAGCAGCTCTCGCCGCTCCAGTGGGGCGGGTGCCTCCTGGTGATGGCCGGGATACTGGTATCCACGCTGGTAGGAGGCACGCGCCTCCGGACCTAACTTAGCAGTGGGGCACACTGCCGCGCCGTCGCGGCGGTCGACTGTCTCCAGGGGGGCCTTATCACGGAGGCAATGACCTCGCGCACATCTCTCTCTAGGGTCTCCGCGGTCGTTTCGGCCGCGGTTGCCGTGTGCATGATCCTGCTCTCCGTACACGACGCGGCCGGCGCACGATCCGCCGCGCTCCAGCCGTCCTTGCGGGCGGCCGTGAGGTTCGGTCCGGCGTGCCCCCAGAGCGACAGCGACCTGTTCGGGCCCGTCGGTGAGACAAGCGAGGACTGCCTCTACCTGAACGTCTGGACGCCCACCAGCAGCGCTTCGGCGCGCCTGCCCGTGATGTTCTGGATCCACGGTGGAGGGTTCCTGGCCGGCTCCAGCGGCAAGGCGAGCTACGACGGGGCGGCCCTGGCTCTGCGCGGCGATGTGGTGGTCGTCACGCACAACTACCGCCTCGGCCCGCTTGGTTTCCTGGCGCACCCGGCGCTCTCGGCCGAATCCCCCCGCGGGACCTCCGGAAACTGCGGCATCATGGACCAGATCGCCGCGCTGCGGTGGGTGGCGCAGAACATCGCGGCCTTCGGCGGCGACCCTAGCAACGTCACCATCTTCGGCCAGTCGGCCGGGGCCGTGAGCGTCTGCGCGCTGATGACCTCGCCGCTGGCGAGAGGGCTGTTCCACCGGGCGATCGCCCACAGCGGCAACGCGCCGGGAACCCTACACAGCCGCGCCAGGATGGAAGCGCTCGGCGTGGAGTTCGCGAAGAGGCTCGGCGCGGGAGACCTGGCGGCGATGCGGGCGAGGCCTGTCGGCGCAGTCCTCGCCGCCGCCAGACAGAACGCCGGGCGCGTAGGCCAGGGAACCGAAGACCACCTGTCGATAGACGGCTACGTGGTGCCGGAGTCGCTGTACAGGGTCTTCGCAGCCGGCCGCCAGCTCAACATCCCGCTAATCGCCGGCACGACCAAGGACGAGGACCGGGTCTTCAACGCGGGCGTGCGTTCGGTGGTCGATGCGATGGCCGCCGTCCAGCCGAAGACGTTCGGCTACGAGTTCCGGCACCTGCCCGACTACGCCGCAGCGGGCGTGCTCGGCGTCTTCGAGGAGGGTTCCTGGTCGCGGAGCGGCACTTGGGCCTACCACTTCCATCCCAGCCGGCTCTACAGGCTGCCCGCCGACACCGGCCTGCGGAACATGGGCAGGTGGCTGGGAAGGGACGACCTGCCGGTCCAGGAGCAGGTCAAGAGCGTCGGCATCCTGGTCTACTCGCGCACGGTGCCCGTCTTCATGGCCACCACCCTTGCCTGCGCGAACCTGTCGGGCGAGCCGGTGAGGGTAGCGAAGGCGCAGACCGACGAGCACGAGCCGAAGGAGCCTCCGGAGGACACGAAGCCCGTCACCGTCGAGCTGCCAGTGGCGCGGCAGGACCTATCTTCAGGACGGCGTAGGGATGCTGGTGGACTGCTGGACGACCGCGCTCTTCGACGTGCCTCCAGGCTGGAGGGGAAACGGCGGGGAAGATACCGCCGGAGCGGTTCAGGAAGTGACGCGGCGCCGGTCCTGTCATACGCGGCAGGAGTAGGGCGCCGTACAGAGGGGAGGCATCTGCCATGGATCTCGACTGCTGCGGCTTGAGGGTTGGGAAGCGCGTACCGGACTTCCGGCTCGAGACATTCGAGCCGTCCAGGTGCGAGTTCGGAGAGGTGCACCTCGATGAGCTGCGGGCCGGTGGTAGGTGGACGATCCTGTTCTTCTACCCCGCCGACTTCACCTTCGTCTGAGCAACCGAGTTCGCCGCTCTGGCAGAGCGGCATGAGGCGCTGAGGAAGCTGGGAGCCGAGGTCATAACCGTCAGCACCGACACGAAGTTCGTGCATCTGGCGTGGCAGAGGCACGAACGGATGCTGAGAGATGTCAGGTACTCAATGGCGGCGGATCCCACGGGCAACGTCTCCAGGATGTTCGGCGTCTACGACGAGAACACGGGCCTCGCACTGCGGGGGACTTTCATCATCAGCCCCGACGGGACGCTCCTAAACTCCGAGGTCAACAACTACAACCTGGGTAGGAACGTGGAGGAGCTGCATCGGAAGCTCAAGGCCAACCTGCGTTTGGCCAGGCATGTAGACGAGGGCTGCCCCGCCAAGTGGAGGGATGATGGGGACAAGACCTTGAAGCCCTCCGCGGAGATGGTGGGCAGGGTGTACGAGGCGTACGCCGACGAGGGGCGCGGCGAGTCGGATCCGGCATGACCTGGCAGGAGGGCACCCGCGGCCTCCGGGGAGGGGCGCCTGCATGAAGCTCTGGATCTTCCTGGCGGTGGTGGGGGCCCGCATCTCGCAGACAGGGAAGTTCCGCATGGGCGAGGCCGGGGAGAACTGGCGCCCGTTCTCGGCGACCCAGATCGTCACGACTCGTCCGCCGGGCTTCGACTGGGATGCGCGCATCGAGATGGCTCCGGCCCTAAGCGTGTTCGTTCGCGACGCCTACGCGGCCGGCGAGGGGATCCTGGGGGCGCCCTGGTATCCCACGGCGCTGCTGCCGAGCCAGGGCGTCCGTTGGGAGGCGGTCGACGGGGAGGGGCTGGTGGCGGCTGTCCGGTCGCCGTCACGCTATCGAACCGTGGGCAGCGAGCTCCGGCCCTCGCCATGGGAAGGCCGCTTCGCCGCCTACACGCAGGTCGGGGGGATGCGGGTTCCTCTCGAGGGAGAGGTCGCCTGGCTGCAGCCCTCGGGCCGCCTGTCCTACTGGCGCGGACGCATCAACTAGATCGACTACGAGTTCGCTCGCTAGAGTTGGACCGGGCTGCCGGGCCGGTCGTGCCCAGGCATCCCGGCGCGCGGAGGGAGAGGGCTCTATGAGTGGAGAGCGCTTTCGTCAGGCGGAGCTGCCGGCCGGCGTCCAGGGCCGGCTCTATCTGCACAGCATGCCGGGCCTGTTCGAGCCCCTGGCAGAGGTGTGGGAGGAGGTGCGGCTACTGGGGATCTCTGCTATTGTGGTGCTCCCGCCGCTGGAAGAGATCGACGCGAGATCGCCGGGCTACGGCAGGGCGATACGCTCCGGGAGCGTGCCGTGCCGCCTCATTCACTTCACGGTCGCCGACTTCAGGGCTCCGGGCGACGACCTTGCGTTCCAAGAGGCGGTCGCGGAGGCAGCCGGGTGCCTCCGCCGTGGCGAGAGCATACTGGTCCACTGCGCGGCTGGGATCGGCAGGACCGGCATGTTCTCAGCGGCCGTGCTCACGGCCCTCGGCCTCACGATGGAGGAGGCCCTCCTCCGCGCAGGTGCGGTAGGATCACGTCCGGAACAGTCGGAGCAAATCGACGCACTCAGGAGGCTCGAGGCATGGATCAGATCAAGAACTACGCCCAGATAGACGAGCTGATAGCGACCGGAGGCCAGCCGACGGAAGAGCAGCTCCGGGAGGCGGCGGAGGCAGGATGGCAGGTCGTCGTCAACCTCGGCCTGCATGACCAGAGTTACTCCCTACCCGACGAGGCCGCCCTGGTGGGGTCGCTAGGCATGGAGTACCATCACATCCCGGTGAAGTTCGATGCGCCTACCTTCGAGGACTTCCAGCGATTCGTGCCTGTGATGGACGGCACAGTGGGCAGGCGGGTGCTCGTGCACTGCGCGGCCAACTACCGTGTCTCGAGCTTCATGTCGCTCTACGGGCAACTGCGCTTTGGGTGGCCGGCTGCGCGCGCCGACTCGCACGCCCGGCTGTTCTGGGAGCTCGACGAGGTGTGGTCGGCCTTCATCAGGGAGTGCCGGGAGAAGCTCGGGCTGGAGGGCTAGGGCCGCCCATGGATGACGTCGCCGCAGCGGCCGTCCTGGAAGGCCCGATCCGATCTTAGGAGGGATAGATGGCCATTCCCGAAGGACTAGTCAAGAACAGGAAGCTTCTCGAGTGGGTGCGCGAGGTGGAGGCGCTCTGCAGGCCCGATCGCGTCCACTGGTGCGACGGGTCAAGGGAGGAGTACGACTCGCTCATGGCCGAGATGGTGGCGCGGGGAGCCGCCACTCCTCTCTGCGACCGACCGAACAGCTTCCTGTTTCGCTCCGATCCCTCCGACGTGGCCAGGGTCGAGGACCGGACCTACGTGAGCACCACCCGCCAGATCGAGGCGGGCCCAACCAACAACTGGGTCGAGGCTTCCGAACTCAAGGCGCTGATGCGGGGCCTGTACGACGGCTGCATGGTCGGCCGCACGATGTACGTGATCCCGTTCTCTATGGGTCCCATCGGCTCGCCGATCGCCAAGACCGGGGTCGAGATAAGCGACAGCCCATACGTCGTGTGCAACATGCACATCATGACCCGGGTGGGGGCCCGCGTGCTGGAGAGCCTGGGCGAAGAGGGGGAGTTCATTCCCTGCCTGCACTCCGTCGGCGCGCCGCTGGCAGCCGGGCAGGAGGACGTCACCTGGCCCTGCGCACCCATGGAGAAGAAGTTCATCAGCCACTTCCCGGAGGAGAACCTGATCTGGTCGTTCGGATCGGGCTACGGGGGCAACGCGCTGCTGGGCAAGAAGTGCTTCGCGCTCAGGATCGCCTCGGTCCTGGCCAGGCGCGAGGGCTGGATGGCGGAGCACATGCTCATCTTGAGGATGATCTCGCCCGAGGGCAGGCGCTTTCACATCGCCGCGGCCTTTCCCTCGGCCTGCGGCAAGACCAACCTCGCCATGCTGCAGCCTACGATCCCCGGCTGGAGGGCCGAGTGCATAGGCGACGACATCTCCTGGATGAAGATAGGACCCGACGGCCGGCTTTACGCGATCAACCCGGAGTCGGGGTTCTTCGGGGTGGCGCCGGGGACCTCGCGCGCCTCGAACCCGATGGCCATGGAGACCCTGAGGGCCAATTCGATCTTCACCAACTGCGCGCTGGGCGAGTCAGGGGACGTCTGGTGGGAAGGGATGGGAGGCGATCCCCCGGCGAGCGCCGTTGACTGGACGGGCCGCGAGTGGAAGCCCGGAGCGGGCAGGCCCGCCGCGCACCCCAACGCCCGCTTCACCGCACCGGCGACCCAGTGCCCTGTGATCTGTCCGGACTGGGAAGATCCGAGAGGCGTTCCCATCGACATCTTCATCTTCGGGGGGCGCCGGGCCGGCCTCGTGCCTCTAGTCCACGAGGCGTTCGACTGGGACCACGGGGTCTTCCTGGGCGCGACCGCCGCGTCCGAGACCACCGCGGCCAACATCGGCGCGGTGGGCGACCTGCGCCGGGACTCCTTCGCCATGAAGCCGTTCTGCGGCTACCACATGGGGGACTACTTCCGGCACTGGTTCGAGATGGGCGATCGGCTCGGGGCCGCCGCCCCGCGCATCTTCTACGCGAACTGGTTCCGCAAGGGAACCGACGGGCGTTGGCTGTGGCCTGGATTCGGCGAGAACAGCCGGGTCCTCAAGTGGATGTGTGAGCGGGTCGCAGGCAGCGCCCAGGCCGACGAGACGCCCATAGGCCTGATCCCGGCCAGGGGGGCCCTGGATCTCGCGGGGCTGGCGGTCCCTGCCGGCGACCTCCAGGAGTTGATGAGGATAGACATCCCCGGCTGGAGGCGCGAGACCACGAGCATCCGGGAGTACTTCGCCCAGTTTGGCGACCGGTTGCCCGCCCGGCTGGCCGCACAACTGGAGAAGCTCGAGCAGCGGCTGGCCGCATCCCCGGCTGGGGGCTAGAGTCCCAGGCGATCCCGAAGAAGGGGGTACCGCAATGGCCGAAGAGGTGAACCGGGCAGACGCACTCGCCGAGATGGAACAGATACTGCGGCGAGAGAGGGTAGGTTACCTTGGGCTCTCGGCGGAGGGAACCCCCTACGTTGTGCCTCTGAACTACGCCTACACCGAGGGCAGGCTGCTGTTTCATTGTGCCCTCACCGGCAAGAAGCTGGACTATCTGAGATCGAACCGGCACGTCTGCTTCGCCGTGGGAAGCCAGGTAGGATCGGTGGAGCGGCACTCCGAAGGGGAGGCCTGCCACCCCGACTGCGACAGCGTCATCTGCTACGGAGTGGCGAGGGTGATCGAGGACCTGGAGGAGCGCCGTAAGGCCCTTGACGAGTTCAGCCGGATCCTGCAACCCGCAGCCGAGGAGATCTCACCGGAGTCGGCGGCCAGATGCCTTGCCGTGGAGATCGTGATCACGGAGATGACCGGGAGGCGGGAGCGGTCAAGGGAGCGGACCTACTGGAGGCACCAGTTCCACGTAGACGAGGGCGGCGTCGAGGGTGACCGCTAGAGGCCCCCGCAAGGACCACTACCGCAGGATCGCCGGGGTCTACGACGCGCTGCTCGAGCGGGTGACCCACGGCCTCAGGACAAGGGGGCTGTCGCTCGCGCCGCCGCGAGAGGGCATGGCGGTCCTCGACGTGGGCTGCGGCACAGGACTACACCTGAGGCTGTACCGCGAAAGCGGGTGCCGCGTGCACGGTGTGGACTCCTCTGAGGCGATGCTGGGCGCCGCCAGGAGGAACCTGGGGGAAGCCGCGGATCTCTGCCTTTGCGATGCCTCGGCCCTTCCCTTCAGAGATCGGTCGTTCGACCTGATCACATCGATGCTGATGCTGCACGAGATCGGCCCGGAGACCCGGCGGGCCGCCGCGGTGGAGATGGTACGGGTGCTGAAGCCGGGCGGACGGATCCTGCTGATCGACTACCGACCGGGGCGGCCCGACTCGCCGCTGGGGTGGTTGGTGAGGGCGGCCACCTTCCTGATGGAGAGGGCCGCGGGCGGCGGGCACTTCCGGAACTACCAGGGCTTCATGGCCTCCGGGGGGGTGGAGACCCTCGCCGCGGAGAACTCCCTGCTTGTGGAGGCGCAGGAGCCTGCCGCCGGCGGGGCGCTGGCACTCACCCTGCTGAGCCCGCGGAGCATGTGACCGCGCTCTCCGGCCTCCAAGAGAGGGCGTCGTGGCAAGGGTTCTCGTAACCGGCGCAAACGGCCACCTAGGAGCCAACACCCTCCGCAGCCTCCTGGCGCTCGGCCACGAGGCCGTCCCGCTCGTCCGCCGCGGCCCGGGGCTGCGATGCGATAGTCCACACGGCGGCGTGGGCCGGAAGAGGCCATCAGGGACTGCATCCGCTGGCTGCTGCACATCGGGAAGGTCAGGCCCTCCGTGGCACAGAGGATGCCGGACTCCCTGGACCCTGATCCTGGATGGTAGGGCCTGCTCAGGGCTGCCGGCGAGGAAACGGCGGCTCTACTGCCAAGACGAGAGAGGTGATTAGAATCAGCGAGCATCCAACAGAACCCCAGGCTTCGGAGTGCACCCCGGAGCAACTGCTAGAGGTGGCCAGGCAGACTGTGGAGTCCGCAGGGACCTGCTTCCTGGTCACGGTCGGCCAAGAGGGGCTGCCAAGCGCCCGGGTGATGGCGCCCTTCCCGCCCGAGGCCGATTTCACGGTCTGGATGGGGGCACGCCCTCGGTCGAGGAAGATCCGCGAGATCGCGAAGGACGACCGGGCGGTTCTCGGCTACTCCTACGCCCAAGACGGCGCCTACCTCTCGATGGCCGGCACGATAACGGTGGAGGACGACCTCGATAAGAGGCGCCGCTACTGGCTCGAGGACTTCCGCGCCTTCTGGCCCGACGGCCCCGAGGGCGCCGACTACATACTCCTTCGGTTCGTTCCCTCGCGCATGGAGCTGATGAACGTCATCCACGGCGTGGCCGCCGACCCCACCGGGCTAGGCCCGGTGGTGCTGGTGCGTAACGGCGACACCTGGCACATCGCGGAAAGTTGAGTTCAGCCAAACATCTGTCACCGGAGGTCGAGATGTCGGTTTCCTCGGTACCGACCCGCAGCGAAGTGGCAGCAGAGCATACCTGGGATGCGGCAAGCATCTTCGCGAGTGAGCAGGCCTGGGAGGAGGCCTTCGACAAGGTGGTCGCAGGCCTCCCGGAGATCGCCGGCTTCCGCGGCCGCCTGGGAGAGGGCGCAGGGGTCGTGGCGGACTGGTTCGACGCCGTCCAGTCGCTGATGCGGCAGACCGGTCGGGTCGTCGTCTACGCCACCATGGGGCACACCGCCGACAAGACCGACCAGGCCGCCTCTGCCAGGCACGACCGCGCCCGGGGGCTGCTGGCCAGGGTGACAGCCACGGCCTCGTTCGGCGACCCCGAGCTGATCGCGATCGGCTTCGATACCCTCCGCCGCTGGGTAGCGGAGGAGCCTCGGCTCGCCCTGTGCGCCCACTACGTCGACAGGCTCGCGCGCCGCCGGGCGCACGTCCGCTCGCCCGAGGTGGAGGAGCTGCTGGGGCTGGTCGCCGACCCGTTCCGTACCGCCGCGGCGACCCACGGCATCCTGGCGGACGCCGATCTATCGTTCTCCCCGGCCAGGACAACCGACGGAGGGAAGGTCGATGTGGCGCAGGGCAACCTGCGTGTGCTCCTGATGCACCCGGACAGGGAGGTCAGGCGCACAGCGTGGGAGAGCTACGCGGATGCCCATATCGCGCACCGGCACTCCATGGCCAACAACCTGGCGGCCGGCGTCAAGCAGGCCGCCTTCATGGCGCGCGCGCGCCGCTACCGCTCGTCGCTCGAGGCCGCGCTGGACGCGAGCGACATCCCGGTCGAGGTCTTCCACAACCTGATCGCCGTCTTCCGGCGCAACCTCCCGACCTGGCACCGCTACTGGGCGATTCGGCGACGGGCGCTGGGCTACGACAGGCTGCACATTTACGATGAGCGCGCTCCGCTGATCCACAGCCAGCCGCGGATACCG
>JBBIJB010000086.1:0-9276 GCA_037446215.1 Armatimonadota bacterium | reverse complement strand
CGCCGGATACAGGGAGCGCCTCGGCGACTTCGAAGGGCATCGGCTGCCCGAGCTGACCCTCCGGTATGGCGGCAGCGCGAACGGATGGGTGCCGAGCCTGGAACTGTCCGCGGGATGGTTCCAGATCGTTGCCCCTGAGGTCCAAGCCTCTCGATACGGCGGCACGCTGGCACTTCAGTCTCCTACGGGCAGGTTGGGAGCTGGGATCGAGGCGATAGCGCGCATGAAGGTCGGCGGCTACGGGTACAGCACCGGCGAATCGAACACCTTCTACTCAGCCGGCGTGGAGTTCATGAAGAAGCTCGGGGACAGAGGGTCGATCTCCCTCTCCTACGACAACGTGGGTGGGAGCGGGACTTCGCCGCTCCTGTTCGATGCGCCGTACGTCGAGCAGCTCCTGACCGGCCGCCTGTTCACCTGGACGGCCGACGGCGGCATGACCGGGATGATCTATGCCTCGTTCACCCTGCACACCCCCGCCATCGAGGGCAAGGAGTACGGCGTCGAGCTAAGGTCGTCGAAGGGGTGGTACATAGGGGCAGCCTACCGGGTGTCAGACTCGCGGGCGTTCCTGACGTTCGGGTTCTAGGGACCCGCCCGATGCATTCATCCTCTCGGGGAGCCCGGACACCCCTCAGCACAGCCTTGCATTTTATTCCAAGGTGGTGTATGTTCTTCCCATGAAGATCCGCGCCAGCATCATCGGGAGTTCCGGTTATGGCGGCGGTGAGCTTGTCCGGCTGCTGTACAACCATCCGGATGTAGAGCTCACCCATCTCACGGCCGAGAGCCGCAAGGCGGAGGTATATGGGGATGTTTTCCCGAACCTGAGGGGGCTCATCTCCAGGGTGACGGAGGAAGCCGACCTGGAGGCGATAGGGCGCGACTCCGATGTAGCGTTCTTCGCGCTGCCCAACGGCGTGCCCATGACGATGGCGCCCGCGCTTGGCGCCGACGTCAAGATCGTCGATCTCGGGGCCGATTTCCGGTTCGTCAATCCCGATACCTATGCCAGGTGGTACAAGGCACCGCATGCGTCACCGGAGTTGCTGGGAGACGCGGTCTACGGCCTGGTCGAGTTGCACAGGGGCAGGATCCGGGCCGCGCGCATCGTTGGCAACCCTGGATGCTACCCGACCGCTGCCCTCATTGCCCTGGCTCCGTTCCTGCGCGCGGGTGTGGCCGAACTCGAGGGCATCGTCATCGATGCCAAGTCGGGGGTTTCCGGAGCGGGGAGGGGTGCATCCCTGGGCACCCACTTCTCCGAAGTCAACGAGAACGTCAAGCCCTACAATGTGATCGGGCACAGGCATACGCCGGAGATCGAGCAGGAGCTCTCCGCCGTTGCCGGCGTGCCCGTAAACGTGACCTTCACGCCCCACTTGATCCCGATGACACGAGGAATCCTAGCAACAGTGTACTTCAGGCCGGCTGGCCCTATCTCGACCGAGCAGGCCGAGGAGATACTCCGGGAGGCGTATGCCGACGAGCCCTTCGTCCGTGTGCTGAGGGGGGCGCTGCCGGAGACCAAGGCCACCTACGGATCCAACTTCTGCGATGTTGCCGTTCGCTCTGACGGGCGCGCCGGTGTGGTCATAGCAATGGCGGCCATAGACAACTTGGTGAAGGGCGCTGCGGGGCAGGCGATCCAGAACATGAACGTGATGTTCGGGATCGCCGAGCAGAAGGGACTCGAAGGGCCGCCGCTCTTCCCTTAGACGTACGGCACAGGCTGGGAACTGAGCCCTTGCGAGGTTCAAGGGGGCACCGGAGCCATCACGATGAGCTGGAGCCCGAGGTGAGTCGATGAGCATGCCGAAATTCGCCGTGGTGCCGATCGAAGGCACGGTAGCTACCCCCCGTCGCTTCCTGGCCGCGGGGATACCCTGCGGGATCAAGAACTCGAAGCCCGACCTGGCGTTGGTCTACTCAGAAGTCCCGGCCTCGGCGGCCGGGCTCTTCACCCAGAACAAGATGCGGTCGGCGCCCGTGATCCTGAGTGAGGCGAGGCTGGCCTCCGGCAGGGCACAGGCGATGGTGATCAACAGCGGGAACTCCAACGCGTGCACGGGGGTGCGCGGGCACGAGGACGCGCGCCGGATGGCGAAGGCCGCCGCTGACGCGCTGGGGATCCCAGAGGAGCTCGTGCTGGTAGCCAGTACCGGCGTCATCGGGAGGCCCCTGCCTGTAGAGAAGATCGAGAGGGCTGCCGGGGCGCTCGTGGAGGCGCTGGGCAGCGATGGCATGAGCGCCGCGAAGGCCATAACGACTACGGATGCCTTCACCAAGACGGCGGCGGCCCGTGTGGATGCCGGTGACGGCGAGATCAGGGTTGGCGGGATAGCGAAGGGCGCAGGGATGATCCACCCCAACATGGCCACCATGATTGCGGTCCTGACGACGGACGCCTCGGTTGAGCCGTCGGCGCTGCGCCTGATGCTAAAGGACGTTGTCGACCGCACATTCAACCGCATCAGTGTGGACGGTGACACGAGTACGAGCGACACGGTCGTTCTCCTCGCAAACGGCGCATCGGGGACCTCCGAGATCGTAGAGGGAGACGGGCGCTACGAGGCCGTCCGAGACGCTCTCTATGGCGTGGCGAGTAGCCTGGCTAAGCTGATCGTCAAGGACGGAGAGGGGACCACCAGGAGCATCGAGGTGGTTGTGCGGGGAGCCGCGACGGAGGACGATGCGAAGCGTGCTGTGGACGCCGTGGTCACATCCCTCCTCGTGAAGACCGCGTTCCACGGAGCGGAGTTGAACTGGGGGCGGATTGCCGCCGCTCTGGGGCGCAGCGGCGCCGAGGTCGATCCGGACCGGCTCTCAATCTCGATCGGAGGGCACTTGGTTGTCGAGGGTGGAGTGGGCGTCCCCGAGGCGTATCCGGCCGCCCAGGAGGAGCTCCACAGGACCGAGGTCGGTGTGGTTGCCGATCTCGGCCAGGGGAACGGCGCCTACTCCAGGGTAACCAGCGATCTCTCCGAGGCGTACGTGAAGCTCAACAGCGGCTACCTAACATAGCGCGAGGGAGTCGGCACGGCGGACGGCGGTAGGAGTGGGAGGATCTCGTGATGGGCTCCAAGACGAAGGCCGATCTGATTGCGGACGGGCTCAAGTACGCCGCGGCCTGGAGCGGCCGGACGGTAGTGATCAAGTACGGGGGGAGCGTGCTCGATGCGGGAACCGCCGGGACCGTTGTGGAGGACCTGGTCCTGCTCAAGGGTGCCGGGGTGAACCCTGTGATGGTGCATGGTGGGGGTCCTGAGATCACGAGGATGCTTGAGCGGGTGGGCAAGGAGACGCGGTTCATCCAGGGACTGCGGGTGACGGACGCCGACACGATGGAGATAGTGGAGATGGTCCTCGCTGGTCGTGCCAACAAGGCGCTCGTCACGATGATCTGCGATGCGGGCGGGAGCGCGGTGGGGCTCTGCGGGAAGGACGCGCGGCTGTTCAGGTCACGGCGACTGGAGGAGCCCGAAGGCCTGGGATTGGTTGGCGAGGTGTTCGAAGTCCACGGGGACGTCATCCGCACCTTAAGCGAGGCGGGGCACATCCCTGTGATCGCGTCGGTGGGTGTCGGGCCTGAGGGTGAGAGCCTCAACCTGAACGCAGACCACGCCGCGGGAGCGCTCGCGGCCGCGCTCGGGGCCAGCAAGCTCGTCATCCTGACCGACGTCCCCGGGGTTATGCGCTCCGCGGAAGGCGAGCCCCAGATGCTGTCTACTCTGACCGCGGAGGAGGCCAGACGCCTCATATCAGACGGAACGGTATCGCGCGGCATGATTCCCAAGGTGGTAGCCTGCCTGAACGCGTTGGACCAGGGAGTCCCGAGCGCCCACATCATTGGGACGACCGAGCCACACGCGCTCCTCCTCGAGATATTTACTGAGGAGGGTGTGGGGACAATGATCACAAGCGCGGGCGAGGGGCCAGCGGCGACCTAGGGCGAGACAGCCGCGCCCGCAGGTGAGCCGGCAGGGGTTTGGGAAGACGGGAGGGGCGATGAGATCCGCAGACGTGGTGGCCATGACGCAGCAGTGCCTGCAGCCAACCTACAGGCGCGCGCCTGTGGCGTTCTCGCACGGCGAGGGCGTCTTCATCTACGACCTCGAGGGGCGGCGCTACCTCGACTTCATCGGCGGAATAGCCGTCAGCGCCCTCGGGCACGCGCATCCACGCCTGGTCTCGGCGATCCGAGAGCAGGCCGGCCGCATGATTCACGTCAGCAACCTCTACCACATCGCCGAGCAGGCCACGCTGGCCAGACTCCTCGTCGAGAGATCCGTTTGCGACCGGGTCTTCTTCTGCAACAGCGGCGCCGAGGCTAACGAAGCCGCGATCAAGCTGGCGAGGAAGTGGGGAAAGCAGAAGGGTTCGCCTCGGCACGAGATCGTCGCGGCCCACGGCTCCTTCCACGGGCGCACCTCGGGCGCCCTCGCCGCCACGATGCAACCCAAGTACCAGAAACCGTTTGCGCCGCTGTGGCCCGGGTTTGTTCCAGCGCCCTTCAACGACATCGAGGGAACGCGCGCGGCCGTGGGGGAGCAGACCTGTGCGATCATACTCGAGCCCATACAGGGGGAGAGCGGCATTCAGCCCGCCGCCCCCGAATACATGAAGGCCGTCAGGGCGCTCTGCGACGAGCGCGATCTCCTGCTGGTGCTCGACGAGGTCCAGACAGGGATGGGCAGGACGGGAACTCTGTTCGCCTATGAGCGGTACGGAGTGGAGCCTGACGTGCTGACCCTCGCCAAGGGCCTCGGGGGAGGGGTGCCGATAGGCGCAATGCTGGTCAAGGAGGCGGCCTCCGTCTTCTCCCCGGGCGACCACGGGAGCACTTTCGGCGGCAACCCCCTGGCGTGCGCCGCGGGGGCCGCGGTTATGGAGGCTATCGCAGAGGAGGGCATACTCGAGAACGTGACGGCGATGGGCAGTCGGCTCATGGAGGGGCTGCAGTCCGTCGTGGCCTCCGGCGCGGCCAAGGCGGTGCGGGGTGTGGGGCTGCTGGTTGCGCTCGAGCTACACGGTGACTCCGCCCCGGTCGTGGACCGTTGCCGGGAGGAGGGACTCCTCGTGAATGCCGTGACGCCCAGCACCCTTCGATTCGCGCCCCCGCTCGTTGTGGCGCCACCGGAGATCGACCGGGCACTGGAGATAGTCGCGGGCGTCCTTGCCTCGGCGCGCTCTCCCGTAGGGGACGAGCCCGGGCAGGGATGAGGATCACCAGCATGGGGAGCGGTTCCCGGGACGGAGTCGTCGGATGGATCATAAGAAGATAGTACTCGCATACTCCGGAGGCCTTGATACTTCGGTAGCCATCCCCTGGCTCCGTCACAACTACGCGAGCCAGGTCATCGCGGTAGTCGTCGATGTGGGACAGGGTGAGGACCTGGAGGCCGTTCGAAGGAAAGCCCTGGCCAGCGGGTCATCGGAGGCCTTCGTGGTGGATGTCCGACGCCGGTTCGTCGCCGACTACATCTTCCCGATGGTGTGCGCCGGGGCCGTCTACGAGGGGCGCTATCTGCTCGGTACCGCCATCGCGAGGCCGCTGATCGCGGCGGTTCAGGTTGAGGTTGCGCTGGCAGAAGGAGCCGACGCGCTCGCGCACGGCTGCACGGGGAAGGGAAACGACCAGGTCAGGTTCGAGCTGGCCTACAGGGCTCTTGCCCCGAGCCTGCAAGTGGTGGCGCCCTGGAGGGAGTGGCACATCCGGTCGCGCGAACAGGCGGTGGAGTACGCCGCGCTGCACGGTGTTCCAGTCTCGGCCTCGAGGGGAACCCCGTTTAGCGTGGACCGGAACCTCTGGCACTGCAGCAACGAGGGAGGGATACTCGAGGAGATATGGGAGGAGCCCCCGCACGATCTCTACCAGTACACGGTGGATCCGCGGAGTGCGCCGGACGAGCCCGCGTATGTAGAGATCGATTTCGAGAAGGGCCGCCCGGTCGGCCTGGACGGCGTTGAGCTGGATCCGCTCACCCTGATGGAGCGGCTCAACCAGCTCGCCGGAGCCCACGGCGTTGGCCGTGTTGACATGGTGGAGAACCGGCTGGTGGGCATCAAGATCCGGGGGGTCTATGAGACGCCCGGAGGTACGGTGTTGCTGGCGGCGCACCGAGATCTCGAGGCCATCACGGTCGAGCGCGCCTGCGCGCACTTCAAGGCCCTGATCGCTCCGCGGTACGCCGAGTTGATCTACAACGGCTTGTGGTTCTCGCCGCTTCGCCAGGCCTTCGACGCGTTCGTGGCCTCGACTCAGCGGACCGTGACCGGCTCGGTTCGCATGCGCCTCTACCGCGGGACTGCGACGGCGGTTGGACGCAGATCACCCCGATCGCTGTACGATCCGGGGCTCGCCACCTTCGGTGAGGACTCCGTCTATGACCAGCGAGATGCCAACGGCTTCATCAACCTATTCGGCTTGCCGTCGCGTGTCTTCGCGAAGGTCAACCCCGACCTGATGCATGAGGGCGGAGAGTCTATTGATTGAGCGAGAGGCCCCCTACACGCTCTGGGGAGGGAGATTTCGCGAACCCCTCTCGCCGCGCGCCATGGAACTCCTGACCTCTCTCGGGGTCGACCGCCACCTCCTGCGTTGGGACCTGATGGGAAGCCTCGCCCACGTGGTGTCGATGGCGGAGGCAGACGCCATCCCTATCGCGGCCGCCCGCGAGCTGATCCAAGAGCTACGGGCGATGGTGAGGGAGGCTTCGGAGGGAGCCGGCGCTCCGGAGAGCGGATACGAGGACATCCACTCGTACGTCAACGCCGAGCTCGAGGCGCGCCTCGGCCCGGTGGCAGGATGGCTGCACACGGGCAGGAGCCGCAACGACCAGGTCGTGACGGCCTTCCGGCTCTTCCTCAAGGAGAGCCTCTGCGGGCTGGCGCGGCGGGTTGCGATCCTCCAAGGCGCTCTGCTTGACCGCGCCGACGAGGCGGGCGGCCTGGTCGTGCCCGGCTACACCCATCTGCAGAGGGCCCAGCCCGTTCTGCTGGCGCACCTGTGGCTTTCCTACTTCTGGATGCTCGGCCGCGATCTACGCCGTATCAGGGGCGCGTTGGCCACCGTCGATGTATGCCCGCTCGGCTCCGGGGCCCTGGCCGGAACCGGATTCAGGGTGGACAGGAACCGACAGGCCCGGCTTCTGGGGTTTGCGGGGGTGACCGAGAACAGCATAGACGCCACAGGAGACCGTGACTTCGCCTTCGAGGCCGCGACCGCCGTCTGCGGGCTGCTGCTGCACCTGTCCAGGTGGGCCGAGGAGCTGGTGCTGTGGTCTTCCCACGAGTTCGGCTTCGTGAGCCTGCCCGACGGCGCTTC
Source organism: Armatimonadota bacterium (assembly GCA_037446215.1). Classification (GTDB taxonomy): domain Bacteria; phylum Sysuimicrobiota; class Sysuimicrobiia; order Sysuimicrobiales; family Humicultoraceae; genus VGFA01. Next base: position 1,949 of record JBBIJB010000086.1, on the reverse strand, counting down.
CACCGGTAGCAGCCTGATGCCGCAGAAGAAGAACCCCGACCTCCTTGAGTTGGTTCGCGCCCAGGCGGGCGTGGCTATCGGCCAGATGGTTGTCCTGGCAGCCGTGTTGAAGGGGGTACCTTCCGGCTACAACCGCGACCTGCAGGAGGACAAGGCGCCCGTCGTGGCCTTCGTGGCAGCCGCCAAGATGGCGCTGGACTCCATGATCCTTGTCGCGCAGCGTCTGACTATCGAGTCCGATCGAATCCGGGAGGCGCTTCGCGGCGGGTACATGACTGCCACCGAGGTGGCCGACTACCTCGTGAAGAGCGGGGTACCGTTCCGCGATGCGCATCACCTGGCCGGAAGGGTCGTCCTGGAGGCCGAGGCCGCGGGACGTGAACTCTGGGAGCTGCCCATCGAGGCCTACAGGAGCGTCTACCAGGGGTTCGGTGAGGACGTGCTCGACTCCGTAACCGTGGAGGGGGCGGTTCGCGCGAAAGATGTCACCGGGGGAACGGCTCCGGGTCGGGTGGCGGAGGCCCTCCGGGCAGCACGCTCCTCCCTCTCCGTCCACCGCTCCTGGATCGACTCGCTGGAGGCCGACAGTCGTGTTGCGCAAGAGAGGCTCATGTCGGTCGACTTGACCTGAGAGCGGCGGAGGTGACAGCGTGCGCGAGCGAGATCGCCGCATCCTTGAGATCATCCGCAGCCGGCCCATCTCGACGCAATCCCGGCTGCAGGAGGAGCTGCTGCGCTTTGGGATCCGAGTCACGCAGGCCACCGTCTCACGCGACATAAAGAGACTGGGTCTGGTGAAGACCCCGGTGGGCGGCGGGGCCTACAGGTACCAGCACACGGGCAGTACCAGGTCCGCGCCCGGTGACTTGGAGGGACGATTGCGCAGGGCGGCTGCAGAGTACGTTACCGGGGTAGACGAGGGGAGCGGGCTGGTGCTGGTCAAGACCTCCCTCGGCTGCGCGGGGGCGGTGGCCGAGGCCATCGATGAGGTTGACTGGCCGGAGATCGCGGGGACCGTGGCCGGGGACAACACAATCATCGTCGTGCCTCGCAAGCCCGCCCAGCGTGCGGTCATCCTCAAGAGGCTGCGCAGCCTGGGATAGGCCTGCTCCCGGAGGATCGCACTGCCAGGTTGCCGAAGGTGCACCGGGCAGGAGGCCCAGTTGACGCGCTCTTTGCCCTGTGAGACGACAATTCCCATCCCCTCCGGGATCACCGCCCTGACGGTGCTTGGACACGAGGACGCGGTCGTCAGGGTGGTTGAGAAGGAGCTCGGTGTCACGGTGACACTCCGCGCCGACGCGGTTGTCGTGCGTGGAGAGCCGCAGCAAGTGAAGGCGGCCGCCGCGCTGTTCGCCCAGCTCATCGAAGCCGCCCGGAACGGGTACGCGGTCGCGCCCGCCGATGTGCGGCGTGTTCTGCGGGGCCGCCCGGCAGGAGGAGGCGCCGGGCCGGCGCTCGGCGGCGAGCTACTGCTCGTGACCGCCTCGGGCAAGCCGATAGCTCCGCGTACCGGTGGACAGCGCACCTACGTAGATGCGATAAGGAAACACGACCTTACCTTCGCCGTCGGCCCGGCCGGGACCGGAAAGACCTACCTGGCCGTCGCGATGGCCGCCGTGGCGCTTCGCGACCGTACCGTGCAGAGGATTGTGTTGACGCGGCCCGCGATCGAAGCCGGCGAGAAGCTGGGCTTCCTGCCAGGGGACATCGCGGCGAAGGTCGACCCCTACCTGCGCCCTCTCTACGACGCGCTGTACGAGATGGTCGGGCCGGAGCGGTTCAGCCGGTTGAGCGGTCGCGGTGTCGTGGAGGTTGTGCCCCTCGCCTTCATGCGCGGAAGGACCCTCAACGACGCCTTCATCATACTGGATGAGGCGCAGAACACGACGCGAGAGCAGATGAAGATGTTCCTGACGCGAATGGGTTTCGGATCGAAGGCTGTGGTG
>JBBIJB010000085.1:9202-9452 GCA_037446215.1 Armatimonadota bacterium | reverse complement strand
ATCCCCGGACCGCCGCCGTAGGGCACGTCATCCACCTGCCGGTGCTTGTCTGTAGTGAAGTCGCGCAGGTCGTGCACCTCGATCTGCACCACCCCCCGCGATCGGGCGCGCCCCAGCACCGACACCTCCAGGGGCGAGAGCGCCTCGGGGAAGATCGAGACGATGTCTATCCTCATTCGCCCCGGCCCTCCATGCCCTCCAGCAGCACGACGCTCATCTGGCGGGCCTCACGGTCGATGCTCTGAACAAC
>JBBIJB010000085.1:0-9125 GCA_037446215.1 Armatimonadota bacterium | reverse complement strand
CAGCAGCAGCTCGCCGCCCTCGCCCCGGACGACGTAGACGTCGTTGCCGGGGGCCCGCAGGACCTCCCGCACGGTCCCAAGCGGCCGCCCTTCCGCCGACACCACCCGCATGCCGATGATCTCGAAGACGTAGTAGCTGCCCTCCTCGAGGGGCACGAGATCGTCGCGCCTGACCGCCAGCTCAGCCCCGCGCAGCCTGCCTGCGGTCTCGACGTCCTCGACGCCTCGAAAGGCGAGCAGCACCCCGCCCCCCACCAGCCGGCTGCTTGCCAGCTCCACCGGGGTCACCACGCCACCCGCCACCAGGTAAACGGCTCTCAGCGCCTGGAACCGCTCCGGGAAGTCGGTCTCTACGCTCGCCCGCACCTCTCCCCGCAGGCCATGGGGGCGAAGGACACGCGCCACCGTGATGAGATCGCCCGCCGCGGGGGGCGCGGTCGCTTCCGCGGCGCCCACCGGCGGCCCGTCGCTATCCCTCGCGGATCTCGATGACGATGCCATCCTTGATCACTACCTCGGCCCGTCCGAGCCGGGTGAAGAAGTTGTCGCCGACGCTCAACTCGATGAGGCTCTCCACCGTCCCCTGTGGGAACTCGGAGTTGAGGTCCAGCCCTTCGGCCTCCCTCATCCGTGCCGTCAGCTCGATGCGTGCCGCCTCCTGCCGGCTGCGCTCCACCTCGAGCTGCTGGCGGATGGCGCGTGCCTGGGGCGTTATCTGGCGCTCGAGCTCCGTGCGCCTAATCTGCACGTCGATCTGTGAGACCACGGAGTCCAGCCTCTTGACCGCCTCGTCCAACTCGTTCATGTACTGCCTCTTGAAAGTCTCCGTTACGATCGCCTTCACGATCAGTGGACGAACCACCGTGAGTCCCATCCCAACCTCCGCTTCATCCCTGAATCACTAGACCACTTCGACCATGACCCGCCGCCCTGTACGGGCGGCCGCCGCCTTGACCAGTGTCCGTATCGCACCGATCACCCGACCTCGTCGACCGATGACCTTCCCCGCCTCATTCCGGGAGACCCGGATCTCCAAAGTGACGAGCCGGTCACGCTCTGTCACCGTGACCGAGGCCGCCTCAGGCCCTTCCAGCAGCCCCTTGACCAGATGCTCGACCAGCGCCTGCAGGTCTGAGTGTGGCATCGCGGCGCCGTCCGTCAGGTAGCCTTCGAGCGGCCGGCTTCCCAGCGGCGCATTATGCCGGTCTTGTCAAGCAGGACGCGGGCGGCATCGGAGGGCCGCGCGCCCTTGTCCAGCCAGGCGGCCGCCTTCTCCTCGTCGATGCTGATCGTGGAGGGCTCCGTCCTCGGATTGTAGTACCCGATCGACTCCAGGTACCTGCCGCCGCGCGGTGCCCTGGAGTCGGCCACGACCACACGGTAGGATGGCTGGTGCTTGGCGCCCACCCGCATCAATCTGATCTTGACTGCCATCTGCGTTCCCCCTTGGTCCGTTGTCGTTCTACCGTCTCTCTCTTCTGCCGTGCGTCTAGAGCCGTGGCAGGAGCGGCCAGCGCTTGCCGTCGCGCGCCCGCTCTCCAACGTGCCTCACGAGCCGCTTGACCTGCTCGAACTGCTTGAGCAGCCGGTTGACGTCCTGAACCGAGACCCCGCTCCCGCGCGCGATGCGCCTCCTGCGGCTGCCGTCAATTATCGACGGCGTCGCGCGCTCCGCCGCCGTCATCGATTGGATCATCGCCTCGATCTGCCCCAGGCGCCGCTCGTCCACGGCCGTCTCCGGAAGCTTGGCCCCGGAGAGGCCCGGTATCATTTCAAGTAGCTGGTCCACGGGCCCCATCTTTCGTACCTGGCGAAGCTGCTCCAGGAAGTCCGAGAGCGTGAACTGCGCACGCCGCAGCTTCCGCTCCATCTCGGCGGCCGCCTCCGCCGACACCGCCTCCTCGGCCCGCTCGATCAGCGTCAAGACGTCGCCCATGCCGAGGATCCTCGACGCCATCCGGTCCGGGTGGAACGGCTCGAGCGCGTCCGGCCGCTCCCCGATACCAACGAAGACCACAGGCCTACCGATCGTCGCCACCACCGAGAGCGCCGCGCCGCCCCGCGCGTCGCCGTCGAGCTTCGTGAGTATCACCCCGTCCACCGGCAACCGGGCCGAGAACTGCTCTGCCATCCGAACAGCGTCCTGGCCGGCCATTGCATCGAGCACCAGCAGCGTCTCATGCGCGCCTGCGGCGGCGTGCATCTGCTCCAGCTCCGCCATCAGCTCGTCGTCGACATGCAGCCGTCCCGCGGAGTCGATGATGACGACGTCGCGGCCGTCTTCGGAGGCACGCTCTACGGAGGCGCGGGCCACCGCCAGGGGATCGGTCGCCCCCTCCATCGCGAACACCGGCACGTTGACCTGCTCGCCCACCACCTGGAGCTGGCGGACCGCGGCCGGCCGCCTCAGGTCGGTCGCCACCAGGAGCGGGGTCCTTCCCCGCCGTCTGAGGTATGCGGCCAGCTTGCCCGCCGTGGTTGTCTTGCCGACCCCGTGGAGGCCCACGAGCAGGATCACCGTCGGCGGCACTGCCGCGAACCTGAGCTGCCTCGCGCCCCCTCCCAGAAGCGAGATGAGCTCTTGGTGAACGATCTTGACGACCTGCTGGCCCGGGTTCAGGTGCCTCCAGACCTCCTGGCCCACGGCCGCGACCCTTATCCTCTCCACGAACTCCCTGGTGACCTTGAAGTTGACGTCCGCCTCGAGCAGGGCCATTCGGACCTCGCGCAGGACCGCGTCCACCTCCTCGGGGCGGAGCACCCCGCGGCCCGTTACCTTCCGGAAGATCTCGCCCAGCCTGGCCTGCAACCCGTCAAACATCGGCGGCCCTCTTCGCCTCGTAGACACGGTAGCCGTCCGCCGACCGGATCTGGTGCACCTCCTCAAACATCTCCCTAGCCAGGTGGGCCAGCGTTCGCGCCCCCTGCGCGGTCCTGGCCACGAAGTAGAGGCGGCCTCCCGGCCGCAGCACCCTCCTCGCACCGTCCAGGAAGGCCAGGACGGTCTTCCTACCTGCCCTGATCGGGGGGTTGGTCACGACAACGTCAACGGAGCCCCCGCGCAGTGCGGCGGCGCCGTCGCCGACGATCACCAGCGCGTTGCCCACACCGTTCGCCGCCGCGTTGGCCGCCGCCAGGGCGGCGGCCCGCCTGTTGATGTCGGTCAGCACTACCCGTCCTGCCGTCGCCAGCGCCGCGGCGACGAGCCCTATCGGTCCGTATCCGCAGCCCAGGTCCAGCACAAGGTCGTCGTCCTCTATCCTCATCGCCTCTACCAACAGCCGGGTCCCAGCGTCCAGCCTCGCGCGGGAGAAGACCCCCCCCGCGGTCCTGAACACCCAGGACCTGCCACCGAGCCCTACGCGCAGGACAGCCTGCCTGCCGCCCGAGCCGGGCTGCTCGACGAAGTAGTGCTCGCCGGCCGCCGCCCGGGGCGCCCTCCCCCCGGCAACGCCCCCTGCCAGGCGAAGCGCTGCCTCCAGGCGTTCCATCGCAAAGAGAGCGCGCCGGATGCCGTCGTGAACCGCCTGACGGGAGATGCGGCTCCTCGAGGCGATCTCCCCCAGCGACAGGTCGTCCTCGTAGTAGAGGCGCAGGAGCCTCCGCTGGCGGGGCGTCAGCAGTGCGCCATAGGCGTCGTACATCCGGTTTGCGCGGTCACGACCGGCGAGCCCGCGTTCCATTGTGCCTGCTCCCTGTCAAGGGCTGCTCCTTGACAGCCTCCCAACAATAGCGCCGCCGGGCCCCGCAGTCAAGGGCGGTCCAGTCCTGATCGCTCGCGGCCCTGCTTGGATCCTAGCCCGTGGAGTCCGGCGCGAAGCCGGCTACGACCCTTTGGGGCCTCCCTCGATCCCTGCTCGCCCAATGATCTCGTCGACGTACCGGAGGTAGGGCTCCAGGTCGAAGCAGAGGTCGGCCTCCTCGCGGCTGAGGACGCCGCCATCTACGAGCAGATCGCGGAACAACCCGCGCCCCTCCAGCGCATCTGACGCGGCCTGCTGGACGAGCCTGTAGGCCTCGTCCCTAGGGAGCCCCCGTTCTATCAGCCGGAGCAGGACCCTGTGGCTGAAGACCAGCCCGCCCCCGGCGTCAAGGTTGCGGCGCATCGCCGCCTCATCCACGACCAGACCTGCCAGGACGCGGGTCAGCGTCCGCAGCATGTAGTGTGTCAGCCCGGTCGCCTGGGGGAAGATGATCCTCTCGGCGGAGGAGTGGCTTATGTCGCGCTCCCCCCACAGCGCCTGGTTCTCCAGCGCCGTTACCGCGGCGGCCCGCACAACCCTGGCCAGGCCCGACAGGCGCTCGCACAGTATCGGGTTGCGCTTGTGCGGCATCGCCGACGATCCGGTCTGTCCCCGTCCGAACGGCTCCTGGAGCTCGCGGATCTCGGTACGCTGGAGCGAGCGGATCTCGGTGGCGATCTTGTCCACGGTGCCGGCCAGCACCGCCAGAGCGCACACGTACTCGGCGTGGCGGTCGCGCTGCACTATCTGGCTGCTGACCGGAGCGGGCACCAGGCCGAGGCGCTCGCAGACGGCGGCCTCCACCTCGGGCGGGTTGTGTACGAAGGTACCTACCTCGCCCGAGAGCTTGCCCACGCGAACGGCCTCTCTTGCTGCCCGCAGCCGGGCCTCACCCCTTCGCAACTCCGCGAACCACAGCGCGGCTTTCACGCCGAAGGTTATCGGCTCTGCCTGGATGCCGTGGGTGCGGCCGGCCATGACCGTGGAGCGGTGCCTGCGGGCCAGCGTCTCCACCGTATCCTGAGTCTTGTGGAGGGCCTCCAGCACGAGATCGGCCGCCCGCACCAGGAGGACCGACAGGGCGGTATCCACGACGTCGGAGGAGCCGAGCCCCTTGTGGAGGTGGGAGGCGTCCTCCCCGGTCAGCTCCGCAACCGAGCGTAGAAAGGCAACCACGTCGTGGTGGGTCTCGTTCCTCTCGATCTCGTCAATCCGATCGGGGGTGCCGCAGCGCGCATCCCGGCGCAGCCGCGCGGCCGTCTCGCGGGGAATCATGCCCAGGTCGGCCTGTGCCTCGGCCGCGAGGAGCTCTATCTCCAGCCAGAGGGAGAACTTCACCTCAGGCGACCAGAGGTCGCGCATCTCTGCGGTCAGGTACCGGTCGATCAAGCCGTCACCTCCCGCCCTAGATTGGGATCCTCACCAGCGCCTCGCGCTCGGGCCCGAGCCCGACCATCGACACGGGCACCCCAACCAGCTCGGCGAGCCGGTCGAGGAAGCGAACCGCCTCGGTGGGCAGGTCGCGGCGTTGCGAGATCCCGGCCTCGAGCCGCCACCCCGGCAAGGTCTCGTAGACGGGCTCGACCTCCTCCATCTCGGCGGTGTGGGGCATGTGGTCTATCGGCTCGCCGCGGAGCATGTAGCCGGTGGCGATCCTCACGCTCTCCATGCCCGCGAGCACATCAAGCTTCATCACCGCCAGCTCGGTGAACCCGGCCACCTCGGCCGCGTAGCGGGCCGCGGGCGCGTCGAACCAGCCGCACCTGCGGGGGCGGCCGGTCGTGGTCCCAAACTCGTGGCCGCGCTCCCTGATCCCGTCACCGGCCTCGCCGAACAGCTCGGTTGGGAAGGGACCCGCCCCGACGGCCGTGGTGTAGGCCTTGGCAACACCGACCACGCGGGAGATCCGCCCGGCGGGGATGCCCGCGCCGGCGCAGGCACCGCCGGGCAGGCAGGTCGAGGAGGTCACAAAGGGATAGACGCCCCAATCGAGGTCACGCATGACGCCCAGGTGGCCTTCGACCAGGATCCTCCGGTCGGCCCCCAGCGCCTCCTGGACCATGCGGTGTCCGTCCACTATCCTGCCGCCGAGCGCCTTGCGCCACAGCCGGCAACTCTCAAGGACCGCGCCTGCATCCAACGATGCGGCGCCGCCGCGCCCGGACAGCATCCTGCCGGTCCTGGACGTCTGGTAACGCACCGAGGTCTCCAGGTGACCCGGGTGTAGGAGGTCGCCCATTCGGACGCCCACGCGCGCTACCTTGTCCGCGTAGGCCGGCCATATCCCCTGCATTGTGGTGCCGTGCTTGCCGGCGCCGCGCAGCTCCTCCTCGCGGGCATCGAGGGCGACGTGGTGAGGGAAGACCACGTGGGCCCTGGCTGAGACGAAGATCTCGCCGGTCCCGTATCCCGCGGACTCCAGCATGGCCAGCTCCTCGATCAGCGCGTCCGGGTTGACGACGACGCCGGGCCCGATCAGGCAGGTCACACCCTCGTGGAGGGCCCCGGAGGGAACCAGGTGGAGCCGGAATGTACCTCTGGGGGTGACCACGGTGTGGCCGGCGTTGGTGCCGCCGTTGAAGCGGATGACCATGTCCATCTCTGCCGCGAGGGCGTCGGTGACCTTGCCCTTTCCTTCGTCCCCCCAGTGCGCGCCGACCACGGCCGTGACAGGCATCGACCAGCCCTCCTCCCTCTCACTGCGGCTGCTGCATCTACGACTCCGGGCTCCGTTCAGGGACGGGCCACGAACCTGAACTGAAGGCGCGCCTCGTTCTCCGCCCTCAGCACGCCGAGTATCGATGGCGGATCGAACCCGAAGTCGGTCATCCGGATGGCCGTGCGACCGGCAACGGTGAGCGTTGATCCTTCTAGCCTGACCGTCGAGTCGAAGAGCGTTGGCCGGGTAACGTCCCTTATCCTTAGGTTCCCTTCGATCTGAACCGGGACCTCCCTTCCTTCCACGTAGGTCTCGGGCAACCCGGCGACCCTGGTGGTCGTGAACTCCGCGATGGGGAAGCGTTCGGACTCCAGCCATCGTGTTCGGATCGCGGCGTCGCGCCTCTCGCTGTCCGACTTGAACTTGCTTATGTCGATCGAGATCACGCCGATCCTGGTGTTGGAGGGCCGCGCCCTGTCGACCAGGACCTCGCCGCGGACGTCGGTCGTGACGCCGACGGCGGTATTGAACCGTGCGCCGACCACGAAGGTCTCGTCCACGTTGTAGGTCGCCGTGGACTCGCCCGCGACTATCACGAACCTCACGATACCTGGTGGTGCGGCCGCCGCGCCGAGCGGTGGGGCGGCCGGCCCTACGAACGTGCCCACAGCGCCGGCCCAAAGCGTGAGCGCCGAGGCGGCGGCAACTGCTCTACGCATCATCTTCTGCCTCCCGGCAGCCGCGATCGTGCGCCCGGGCGCCCCGCGGCTGCGACAACCCTGACAACGCGGGGGGCCCGCGGGCTGTTCCCGCGGGCCCCCGTTCCATGTCCGTCGCCTGTGGCGCGGCCTGCTACATGGGCGGCATCTGCGGCATCGGAGGCGCCTGCTTCTCCTCCTCGGGCTTCTCCACCACCATCGCCTCTGTCGTCAAGAGCAACCCGGAGATGCTGGCCGCGTTCTGCAACGCAGAGCGCACGACCTTGGCCGGGTCGATGATGCCGGCCTTGAACATGTCGACGAACCCGTTGGACATCACGTCGTAGCCGAAGCCGGGCTTCTGCTCCTTGAGGTGCTCCACGACGATGGAGCCCTCCCGCCCTGCGTTGACTGCCAGCTGCTTTGCCGGCTCTGAGAGGGCCCGCGCCACGATCGATGCGCCCACCTTCTCGTCCCCCGCGACATCCAGACCCTCGATCGCCCGGCCCGCGACGACGAGGGCGCTGCCGCCGCCGGCGACGATTCCCTCTTCCACAGCGGAGCGCGTTGCCCGCAGCGCGTCTTCGGTCCTGGTCTTGCGGTACTTCAGCTCGGCCTCGCTGGGGGCCCCTACCTTTATGACCGCCACGCCGCCGGCGAGCTTCCCGAGGCGCTCCTGGAGCTTCTCGCGGTCGTAGTCGGAGTCGGTCTCCTCGATCTGCTTCCGCAGTTGCCCGATCCTCTTCTCTATCGCCTCGCGGCTGCCCGCGCCCTTGACGATGATCGTCTCGTCCTTGCGGACCCTGACCTGGCCTGCGCGGCCCAAGTGGCGAACCTCGGTGTTCTCGAGCTTGAGGCCCACTTCCTCGCTGATCACCTGACCGCCGGTAAGAACCGCGATGTCCTCGAGGATCGCCTTGCGCCGCTCTCCAAACGCGGGCGCTTTGACAGCCACGGCCGCCAGGGTGCCCCTCAGCTTGTTGACCACCAGCGTAGCAAGCGCCTCACCCTCGACATCCTCGGCAAGGATGAGCACCGGCCTGCCGAGCTGAACCACCCTCTCGAGAACCGGCAGGAGGTCCTTGATCGCACTGATCTTCTTGTCGGTGATCAGCATGATCGCGTCGTCGAGGACGACCTCCATCTTCTCGGGGTCGGTCACGAAGTAAGGAGAGATGTAGCCCTTGTCGAACATCATCCCCTCGACGACCTCGACTGTCGTCTCGATGCCCTTGGACTCCTCGACGGTTATGACACCGTCCTTTCCTACCTTGTCCATTGCATCGGAGATCAGGCGGCCGATCATCGGGTCGTTCGCGGCGATGCTGGCGACCTGCTCGATCGCCTCCTTGTCCTCGACGGGCTTGGCCAGCTTGTGGATCTCGCTGACGATGAGGACAACGGCCTTGTCGATGCCGCGCTTCAGCGCCATCGGGTTTATGCCGGCCGCCACCATCTTCAGCCCGTCGCGCATGATCGCCTGGGCAAGGATCGTGGCCGTGGTGGTCCCGTCGCCGGCGACGTCCTCGGTCTTGGTCGCAACCTCGCGTACTAGCTGGGCACCCGCGTTCTCAAACGGGTCCTCGAGCTCGACCTCCTTAGCCACCGTCACGCCGTCGTGGGTGATGGTCGGCGATCCGAACTTCTTCTCGAGGACGACGTTCCGCCCTTTGGGACCGAGCGTGATCTTGACCGCCTCCGCGAGCTTGTTAACGCCGCGCTCCATCGCGCGGCGTGCTGTCTCATCGTAAGCCAGTATTTTGGGCATTGTCAGTCTCCTCTTCGCGCTCCCGTTAGGCCTTCGCCTTGCCCTTGGCGGACTTGACCACGACCGCCAGGATGTCGCTGGCGCGGAGGATCAGCAGTTCGCCGTCGTCGGTCTTGACCTCGGTGCCGGCGTACTTGGCGAACAGGACGCGGTCGCCCACCTTCACATCCGGCGGGATGCGCTTCTTCCCATCCTCGTCCCAATCGCCCGGCCCGACTGCGATCACCTCACCGTGCTGAGGCTTCTCCTTGGCAGTA
>JBBIJB010000084.1:0-9492 GCA_037446215.1 Armatimonadota bacterium | reverse complement strand
TGTCGTCCTATCCGGCCATCCAAGTTGCCGGTGAAGCGGAGACAGGTGAGCAGGCCGTGTCAATGGCAGCCGCCCTCCGCCCCGAAGTAGTGGTCATGGACATCAGCATGCCCGGAATGAACGGCATCGAGGCGACGCGGACGATCCGGCGCCGCAACCCCGACGTCAGCGTGCTCGCCCTGACGATGCACGAGGACGATCACTACGTCTTCCAGCTGCTGCGGGCCGGGGCCTCGGGATACGTGCTGAAGCGCGCGGCGGCCACCGATCTGATCGAAGCCGTCAGGGCGGCCAGCAGGGGAGAGGCCTTCCTCTACCCGTCGGTGGCCCGGACGGTGGTGCAGGACTACCTGCGCCGGATCGAGAGCGGCGAGGCGACGCGGGAGCGGTTCGACGGGCTCACCGCCCGGGAGCGCGAGGTTCTTGCGCTGATCGCCGAGGGACATACCAACCAGGAGATCGCGAACCGGTTGTACATAAGCATAAAGACCGTACAGACCCATCGCGCGCACATCTTCGAGAAGCTGGACCTGCACGATCGCACCGAGCTTGTGCGCTACGCGATCCGCAAGGGGCTGATCGAGCCCTGATTCTCCCCTAGGGGAAGAGTGGGAGAGGGACCTTGACATTCGCCTGCGCCGGAGAGCCCAAGACCCCAAGGCAGGGTTGGTTTGTTGAGGGCATGACCAGGGAGCTTCTGGGTCGCGGGCTGTCTGAGGTGTCACCGGACAGCGGGCCCAGGCTGGTTCTTCACGTCGTCGATGCGGAGGCGCCCAGGCCGTTTCGGAGGAGGGCGCAGGCGACGTTCGTGGTCTCCGTTCTGGAAGGACCGCCCCCGCAGGGCGAGGTCCTCCCCGCGCTCTACCCCCTGCTGGTGCGGACCCTGGGCAACATGGTGGTCTACCTCGTGGCGACCGAAGAGCGTCCTCATGCCTATGTCGTCACGCTCGAGCAGGGGTACTTCGAGATCACCGGCGAGGACGACGGGTTCTTCTTCGCCCGCATCTTCGACCGGCTGCACCCGCTGGCCTCGGCGCAGCTGGTGATAAACAACGAGTTCCACCCCGACCTCGAGGAGGGCCTGTGGGAGGGAGACGACCTGACCGCAGCGCTGGCGGAGGCCGGGCGCGGGCTCGACGCGCTGCACCTCCTGCCGGCCGCCTTCCCCATCGACGAGCTGCTGTCGTCGAGGGATCTGGCCCATGTCCGCAGGCTGTTCGGAGTCGGGGGCCTCTCCTACGGGAACCTCAGCGTCCGCAAGGACGCGCGCCGTTTCTGGATGAGTGGCAGCGGGGTCGACAAGGGTAACATGAGGGTGATCGGCCGCGACATCCTCATGGTCAAGGGCTACGACGCGGAGCGGAACGTCATGCTGCTGAGCGTCCCGCCGGGAGTCGAGCCCCGACGCGTGTCCGTGGACGCGATAGAGCACTGGATGATCTATACCGAGCACCCCCAGGTGGGCGCGATCGTACACGTCCACGCCTGGATGGAGGGTGCCCCCTCCACCCAGATCCAGTATCCCTGTGGTACGCTGCAGCTTGCGCAGGCTGTAGCGGACCTCGTCCGCGCCAGCCCGGATCCCAGCCGGGCGGTGATCGGCCAGCGCAATCACGGCCTGACCATCACAGGCCCGAGCCTGGAGGAGATCCTAGACCGCGTGGGAGGCCGCCTGCTCTCCAGGGTCCCCATGACGTAGCGGCGGGGTGAGGGGCTCGGGTGTATTCGTAGGCAGGTCCTTCTGGGGGGAGGAGAAGGAGTGCACGGCATCGGAATAGCACTGGCGTTCTTGGTCTTCTGGTCGTTTGTCGCCGTGGGGGTCTTCCTGGTCATGCACGGTGCCAGGCAGCTGCGGGGTTCTCCGGGTGGACTGGGCAGGAGACTGGCCGGAGCCGTAGCGGCGCTGCTGGGCTTCGGGCTGGCCGCGGCGGGCGCGTACGCGACACTGGTCCTGCTGCGCGGACGCTAGGCGCTGAGCTGCCGGGGAGGATGTGACCAGGTGCGTTGGATCGCGTTGACGGTTGCGTTGTTGGCGTTAGCGCTCCCAGGGATCGCGTCTGCCCAGTCGAATGAGGCATGCCTCGCCTGCCACAAGGCGGAGGGCATGAAGGTGGTGTTTCCCGGGGGCGGCGAGCTGAGCGCCACGATTGACCCGGGGAGATTCGAGAAGTCGGTTCACTCATCGTTCACCTGCACGACCTGCCACACGGAGCACAAGGACTACCCTCATCCGGGCCTGAAGGCGGCAACCGCCCGGGGATACAGCGCCCTTGCCCAGCAGATCTGCGCCGGCTGTCATCCCGGTCCCGCTGCCCAGTACGAAGGCAGCGTGCACGGTCAGGCGCTGCGCAAGGGAGTACCCGATGTCCCCACCTGCAGCTCCTGCCACACCGCGCACGCGGTGGTCAGGCCGAAGACGGCGGCATTCCGCAACGAGACCCCTGAGACCTGCGGCAACTGCCACGCCGATGCAGCCGTGATGGGACGCTACGGGCTTCGCCCCGTCTTCCAGTCCTACGCCGAGGAGTTCCACGGGGTGACCACCCGGCTCTACAGGCTCGTAACACCGATGAGCCCCTCGCCGGCCGCGGTCTGCTACGACTGCCACGCCGCGCACGACACGAAGAGCGCGAAGGACCCGACATCCCCGGTGTCCCGGCAGAACATCCTGACGACCTGCCGGAACTGCCACAAGGAGGCGGGGCGCTTCTTCGCAACCGCCTGGAACGAGCACCAGCCGCCCAGCCTGCGCCACTCGCCGCTGGTCTACCTGGTGCAGGTCTTCTACTTCTTCCTGATCTGGGGAACCGTTCTGATCCTGGTGGCGCTCGCCGGGCTCGACCTGCGGTACTGGGCACGGCTCAGGTGGGGAGGGCGGCGATCATGAGCGATCGGAACTCACACCAGATCGAGCGCTTTTCGTTCGCGCAGCGCGCGGAGCACCTCGTCCTGCTGGTGACGTTCAACGTGCTGATGCTGACCGGCCTGCCGCAGAAGTACTCGACGACGGGTTGGGGCGAGGGGTTGATCTACCTGCTCGGGGGGATCGACCAGACGCGCTTCATCCACCGGACCTTCGCGGTGATCCTGATGCTGCACGGGCTCTACCATCTGGCCGTGGTCACGGCCACGAGGAGGCGCCCCATCCGTCGGCATGAGATGAGCCTCCGGATCTCGGATCTGCGCGACATGGTCGGGGATATGAAGTTCCTGGCCGGGTGGTCCGAGGAGCGCCCCGCGTTCGGCAGGTTCGACTACCGCCAGAAGTTCGAGTACCTTGCGGTGCTCTGGGGCACGGTTATCCTGGTTGTGACAGGGCTCGCCATGTGGTTCCCGTCCCTGGTGACGCAGTGGCTCCCTGGGGTCTTGATTCCAGCCGCCCGTGCCGCCCACGGCGGGGAGGCGATCCTCGCGCTGTTCGCCGTGATCATCTGGCACTTCTACAACGCCCACTTCCGCCCGGATGTCTTCCCCATGGACCCGGCGATGTTCACGGGCAAGATAACGCTGGAGCGCATGCACCACGAGCACCCGCTCGAGTACGAGCACCTGCGCCGCCACGGCCTACTCCCCCCGTCCGGAGGGGGGCCGGGAGACACTCCAGCCGGCAGGTAGGCATCCAGGGCACTTTGTAGTGACACCATCTCCTGGCCCCCGGCGCCACACGATGGCTGTGGGCTAGGGAGGATACCTCATTTCACGTAAAGAAATACCCGATGCGCGCATAGGGTAGTGGGGATAGGCACCCGGGGCGCGCGAGGCAGAACAGGAGGTAGCGTGGTGGCTGGAGCGATCCCGAAGAACAAGGTGGAGTCGGTGTTGGCAGGCGACCCCAGGCCGCCGGCCGGCACGGCCCAGGAGCCGCCGAAGATAGGACGGCGCGCCCTGCTGAAGCGGGGCGCCACCGCGGCGGCCGCCGTCGGCGCGGGCATCGTCGCAGGCGGCGTGGTTGCCAAGAGGAGCGAGGCCAGACAAGGCCTGCCGGCCGCCATACGAGACCCCAGGCCCGGCGAGCACCAACTCGTACGCATGCAAAGGGATCTCGCGCGGGCGCTCGCCAAGCCAGTGGAGCGTCGGAGCTGGATCATGGTCGCAGACACCCGCCGCTGCATCGGCTGCGACGCCTGCACCGTGGCGTGTATGGCCGAGAACGGGCTGCCGCCGGGGGTCGCCTACCGGACCGTCATCAAGATGGAGGCCGGAACCTATCCGAACGTCGAGGGCATCTACAAGCCCACCGGCTGCCAGCAGTGCGACAGCCCCCCGTGCCTGAAGGCAGCGAACTCGATGAGCGCCGGGGCCCTCAACAAGAGGCCGGACGGGATCGTGGCGGTGGATTACGCCCGGTTCGGCCGCAAGGCGTTCGAGGCCGCCAAGAAGGCGTGTCCCTACAAGGCGCTGTCGTTCGACGACGGCCGCTACTGGACCGACGGCACCCCTGCCCGACAGGCGTACGAGACACGGCCGCGCACCGAGTACGGCAGGACCTGGACGAGGATGGACGGCGCGCTCCCGATCGGCGCCGGGCGGAAGTGCCACTTCTGCCTGCACCGTCTGGAGGCTGGGATGCTGCCGGCATGCGTCGCCTCTTGTGTCGGCGGCGCGCTCTACTTCGGTGATTCCGGCGACCGCGAGAGCCTCGTGACGGAGATGGTGGGGCGTGACGCGCCGATGCGCGTGAGCGAGTCGCTGGGGACCAAGCCCAGGATGTACTACATCGGCGCCGAGGGGCGAGCCACCATCTCGAAGCCAAGCGTTGACAGCTGCAAGGCCTGCCATCCTTAGGGACAGGAGCGACGGAGGAGAGGGAGATGGCTAAGAGAGCGAAGAACTTGAGGAACCCGTCAGCGGCCTGCCCGATGACCAGGCGCGGCCTCATGACCTCGGCGGCCCTGCTCGGCGGGACCGCCCTTTTCCAGAGGATCCAGGGCACGCTGCTCAGCGCGACCTCGGCGGAGGCCTCCCAGGGACCGATCTACGAGGTGGGCCGGCCCGAGAACACGCTGTACACGGTCTGCCTCCAATGCAACCTGGGCTGTGGCGTGAAGGTCCGCCGGATCAAGGATGTGGCCGTCAAGATAGACGGCAACCCGCTCAGCCCCTGGACCATGAACCCCCACCTGCCCTACAGGACGCCCATCGCCGAGGTGTCCGCGATCGACGGGGCCATCTGCCCCAAGGGCCAATCCGGCCTGCAGACCGCCTACGACCCCTACCGGCTCAGGAGGGTGCTCAAGCGTGCCGGGCCCAGGGGATCCAACAAGTGGGTGACAATACCCTTCGAGCAGGCGATAAGCGAGATCGTCAACGGCGGCCGCCTCTTTGCGGACGTACCCGGCGAGGCGGACCGGCATGTGGAGGGCTTCAAGGACGTCTGGTCGCTGCGCGACCCGGCGGTGGCCTCTGCCATGGCCGCCGATGTTGCGGCCATCCGAGCCAAGAGGATGACAGTGGCCGAGTTCAAGCGGAAGCACGCGCGCAATCTGAGTGTGCTCATAGACCCGGACCACCCCGACCTCGGCCCCAAGAACAACCAGTTCGTCTACGTCCGGGGCCGCGAGAAGGCAGGCCGGGGAGACCTGGTGGCAAGGTTCGTGGAGGCGGCTTTCGGATCGATCAACCGGCACGGCCACACGACGGTCTGTCAGGGCTCTCTCTACTTCGCCGGGATGGCGATGAGCGAGCAGTACAGCGGAGGAAGATGGTCGGGCGGCCGCAAGTGGTACTGGCAGGCCGACCTCGAGAGCGCGGAGTTCGTCGTGTTCGTGGGCTCCAACGTCTTCGAGGGTGGCTACGGCCCGCCGCTGCGCGCCGGCAAGCTCACCAAGAACCTTGCCTCGGGGCAGACCAAGATCGCCGTGCTCGACCCGCGCTTCTCGCCCCTGGCGGCCAAGGCATGGAAGTGGCTGCCCACGGTCCCGGGGCAGGATGCGGCCGTGGCGCTGGGGATGGCCAGATGGATCCTGGATGAGCGCCGTCACGACGCGCGCTACCTTGCCAACGCCAACCGCGCCGCTGCCGCGGCCGACGGCGAGCCCACCTGGAGCAACGCCTCATGGCTGGTCAAGATCGAGGGGGGACAGCCCACGGGCCTCCTGCGCGCCGCTGAGGTAGGCCTCTCGGACAGGGACCTGTTCGTGGTGCTCAAGGACGGCAGGCCCGTGGCGGTTGATCCCTACGACACGCGGAACGCCGTCGAGGGCGACCTGCTCGTCAACGCGACTGTGGGCCAGTTCCACGTCAAGAGCTCGCTTCAGCTCCTCTACGAGGAGGCGCGCTCGCGTACTATCTCCGCCTGGGCAGCGCTTGCCGGCGTCAAGACCCAGGACATAGTCGATCTCGCCAGGGAGTTCGTCTCCCACGGAAAGAAGGCCGTGGTCGACCTGCACAGGGGAGTGAGCCAGCACACCAACGGCTTCTACAACGCCCTGGCGTGGTTCGCGCTGAACCTCCTGGTTGGGAACCTGGACTGGCGGGGAGGATCGGCCTGGGCCCAGGCGTACAGCCAGTCAGGGGCCACCGGCGCGCCATTCCGCCTCGCCGTGATGCACCCAGGCAGGACGACGACCTTCGGGACCAGCATCATCCGCCACGAGGTCGCCTACGAGGACTCCACCCTCTTCAGGGGCTACCCGGCGAAGCGGCCGTGGTTCCCGCTCGCGAGCGACATCTACCAGGAGGTTGTGCCTTCGGCGGACGACGCCTATCCCTACCCTGTCAAGATCCTCTACCTGCACATGGGCTCGCCCGGGTACGCGCTTCCCGCGGGCCACACCAACCTGGCGATCCTGGCGGACGTGAAGAAGGTGCCTCTGTTCATCGCGACCGACATCGTCGTCGGGACCTCGACCATGTACGCCGACTACATCTTCCCGGACATCAGCTACCTGGAGCGGTGGGAGTTCCAGGGCACCCACCCCAACGTTCCGTTCCGCTCGATGCCGATCTTCAGCCCCGTGATCCCGCCGCTGACCACGCCGGTCAAGGTCTTCGGCGAGGAGATCCCGCTCTCGCACGAGGCCCTGATCATGGGCATCGCCGAGAAGCTGGGCCTGCCGGGCTTCGGAAAGGACGGCTTCGGGCCGGGGCAGGACTTCATGCGGCCCGATGATCTATACGTAAGGCTGGCCGCCAACATCGCGTTTGGCACCAGGGCCGGCGACGAGATTCCCGACGCTTCCCCCGAGGAGGAGAGGCTGTTCCTCGCCGGTCGTGCCCACCTACCCAGGTCGGTCTTCGATCCCGACAGGTGGAAGGCGATCCTGGGCGATCGCTGGTGGAAGAAGGTCGTCTTCGTCCTCAACCGAGGCGGACGCTGGGACGACTACGCCAACGCCTTCGACGGCGAGAAGCTTCGCGGCCACTACGCGAACCTGGTCAACCTCTTCCAGGAGAAGACCGCCAGGACCATCAACTCGATGACCGGCCAGCGGCTGAAGGCGATCCCGGCGTACCTGCCGATAGCCGACAGCCTGGGCCGGCCCATACGCGACGAGGGGTACGATCTGACCTTGATCACGAGCCGCACAATGCGGCAGACCAAGAGCCGCACCATAACCAACTACTGGCTGACAGCCATCGAGCCCGAGAACTTCGTTGAGATGAACTCCAGGGATGCTGCGCGCCTGGGGTTGAAGGACGGGGATACTGTCAGGGTCGTCTCCGCGACGAATCCCGAGGGCGTGTGGGATCTCCGAAACGGCACCCGCAAGCCCATGTCCGCTAGGCTCCAGGTGAAAGAGGGGATCAGGCCTGGCGTGGTCACCTTCTCCCTCGGCTACGGACACTGGGCCACAGGCGCCTCGGACGTGACGATCAACGGCCGCCTTATCAAGGGCGACCCGCGCCGGGGTACGGGGATCAACGCCAACGCGGCGATGCGCACCGACCCGCAGATGCCCAACACCTGTCTCTCGGATATTGTGGGCGCCAGCGCGGTGTTTTACGACACCAAGGTGAAGGTCGTGCGTGCCTAGGCGTCAGGACCGGGCAAGAAACCAGGGGAGGGCCGGGGCATGCGCCCCGGCCCTCTACGTTCAGGCCCGGCCGTGGGGCCGGTCTACCTCAGGGCGTCCAGGGTGTCCGCGATCACCTGCCTGAAGAACCGAGGGTTGTGCACGCCCCAGCTCCCGTCACCCTCCAGCAGCCAGTAGTTCCACGATGCGCGGACAAGCGGGTCCGCAGTTGGGAAGCTCGGCCGGCCCGCTGCATCCCTCAGAAGGCCCAACTGGGTCGAGTACCTGCGACCATCCGCCATCGTGAAGGCGACCCCGGACTGCCCCCGGATCTCCGCGAAGCCGATCTCCTTGATGGCCGAGGGGTCTATCGTGATACGTTCGTTGAAGTCGTATGTCTTGGGGTTGAACGGCTCCAGACTCCGAATCGTGCCGGCGGCTGCGGCGGAGAGTATCTTCGCCCGCATGGCGTCCTCGAGCTTGTGGATCATCGTGTGAACCGGCTCCTGCACGCTCTTTGCCGTAACGCCCTTGCCGTGGCAGCCGGCACAGGCGTTGGTATCGGCCTTCCAGGTGTGGGAGGCGTTGTTCTTCGCCCTACGCATGTGGCAGGTAACGCAGGAGTCCCCGGTTGCTGTGGCGTGGGCCGAGATGAAGTTGTTGCCGTAGTCGGTGAAGAAGGCGTTCTTCCCCATGATCACGTCGGCCTGAGATGCCGTGTGGGGCGCGGTGTACCGCCGAGGGTCGGTCTGGTTCCAGATTACTGCGCCGTTGCGGGAGTTGTGGCAGTTCATGCAGGTGGCTCCTGCTCCGACTCCCACGGCCCTGAACCCGGCAGGGAGCATGGGTGTGTAGCCCTTGGTCTTAGTCCGCATGCTCAGGTCGGGCCTGTGGCAGGCGTTGCAGGTGACCGGCTGGACAACCTTTCGGTTCAGGCCAATGCTTACTAGGAAGTCCACTGTGGCGGGTCTGCCGTCAGGCTGTACGATGGGGCCGGGGTTCCCCCGCTCGAGCTGCGGCAACCAAGCCAGGTGCCCCTGCTCCGTGTGACACCGCCCGCAGTGGCCGGCGGCGACGCCTCGCCTGCCGTCGGCCGTACCCTCCAGGTAGGCCGCGAGGCGATAGCCGTGCCTCGACTTCGCCCACTGGGCCCGAAGGTCCGACTGCGCCTTGGCTGCGGCGACCCCAACCCCCAACACGAGGACACTCGCGAGAACGATGACTCCGAGCGGCGAGCGCGTGCGCTGCGCTGCCATCCGTCCACCCTCTCCTTTCGGCCACTGCCAGGTGCCCGAGAGCAGCGGACTCCTCGGCGAGCGCCCACTAGTCTTGTGGGCATATTCCCCACGTCAGCGGGGAAACCCTCCTATTCCTTGGAATTCACTCTACTCATCGGTACGCCAGAGTACGTAGCCGTGTAGGTGATACCGGGTGCGGGCTGAGAGGTCAGAACACCGGGGGACTGGTGATCCAGCTTACCCCGACTCCCTTGGGTCAGGGCGGCGACCGACCGGGCCCGCGCTACCTTGCCGGGAGG
>JBBIJB010000083.1:0-9509 GCA_037446215.1 Armatimonadota bacterium | reverse complement strand
GAGATGCTGCATCGGAGGAACCGGTCGTCGGAGTCGACGACCACGCGTATCAGATCCACCCTGGGCTCGAGCGCGTTCGTGAGCACTCGCCGCGGGGCCGGCGGCGTCAGGAATGCGATGCGGTCGCCGTAGGCGATCCCGACCGGGCCCGTGACCGGCGACCTGTAGGTGTCCTCCTTCTGGCCGCTGGTCTTGGTGACCCATCGGGCCGAGTGGACCTCCTCGTTGAAGACGACCATTGCTCCACGGCCGCGGGCGCCGGCCGAGGCCGCGGTACGGATGGCGTCGTGGAGGTTGCGGTAGCCGTCGAACCCTATCTGCGAGGCGTTTCGCATCGCCCCGGTGAACACCATCGGTGCCTGCGTGTCCACAGTCAGGTGCAGGTAATAGGCCGACTCCTCGAGGGTGTCGGTCCCGTGGGTCACCACCAGCCCGTCGACGCCGGCCCTCCCCGCGATCTCAGAAGCCCTCCTGCTCATGTCGGAGATCTTGGCGAGCGTCATGTGGGCGCCGGGGATGAAGTCGAACTCCTCGACCTGGATCTCTGCGACCCGATCCAGCCCGGGGATCTCGCGCAGCAGATCGGGGCCCTTCAAGGTGGGTACCGCGCCCCTGCCGCCGAGATCACGGGTCGAGATCGTCCCCCCGGTTGTCATCACAACCACTGTGGCCATCGCAGTCCTCCCCGATTTCTATGCCGCGCGGCAGGCGATGCAGCCGCGCCCCCTGAATCTCTTTGCCAGAGCGTAGCGATCGTCCTGCGGAGGGGCTACCCCGGTCATGGCAGTCGGTCTGTGGAGAGCGAAGGTGGCAGCCGCCTGCGCGGCGACCATGGTCCTGTCGGGTGCGGCCCCGGGATGGGCACCGGGGGCGGCGGCGATGGGGCCGGGCGAGGGCCCCGCCCCCGAGCAGCGGCCGGGGCCCCGCGTGATGGGGGACGGCCTGATCGTTCCAGGACAACGGATCGGATCGCTGCGGCTGGCCATGGCGCTCGATCAGATCCTGAGGGCCGTGGGCTCCCACGCGAAGAGGGAGGAGTTCAAGGCCGAGGGAGTGGTCCTCTACGAGTGGCGGACCGAGGGGATCTGGGTCTCCGTCTCCGCCGCCGGCAAGGCCATCCGCCTCATCAGCGTCTTTGGGACCTCGGACCAGTACCGCACGGACAGAGGGGTCTCCCTCCTCCACCCCCGATCCAAGATGGAAGAGGCCCACGGGAAGGACTTCAAGGAGTACGACTACCCGGAGGATCGGATAACCCTGATCCGCTACCAGGGGCTGGGCCTGCAGTTCGCCATAGTCAACCAGCCGTCCAACTTCACGATCCACAATCGGATCTTCCAGATAGGGGTATTCATGCCCGGCGACCTGCCGCCGCTGCGCCAGCCCGGCCAGAAGCCCTAGCCTGCGAACCGTTCGCGGTGTAGGAACCGGCCGCTGCCCGGCTGGCCGATGAAGCACCCCCCGCCGACGACCTGCTGGCCCCTGACCCAGACCGCGACCGGCAGCCCCCTGACGGCCATGCCCTCGAACAGGCTGTAGTCGACACGCATGTGGTGGCTGCTCGCCCCGAGCGTTCGCTCGGCCCCCGGATCGAACAGCACGATGTCGGCGTCCGAGCCGACGGCGATCGTGCCCTTGCGCGGGTAGAGGCCAAACAGCCTGGCGGGGTTCGCCGCCGTCACCTCGACGAACCTGTTGAGCGAGAGCCGACCGCCCCCGACCCCGGCGCTGTGGAGCACCACCATCCGGTCCTCGATCACCGGCACGCCGCTGGGGATCTCTGCGAAGCTGGCGCGACCCAGGGTCTTCTGCGTGGCGAAGTCAAACGAGCAGTGGTCTGTGGATACTACCGAGAGCGATCCGTCGGCCAGCCCCCCCCAGAGAGCCTCCTGGTCCGCCGCCGTGCGGAAAGGGGGTGAACAGACGAACTTCGCGCCCTCGAACCCAGGCCTGGCGAGGTCGTCCTCCGTGAAGAACAGGTACTGCGCGCAGGTCTCTGCCCACACCCTCGACCCGCGTGCCTGAGCGGCCCGCACCTGCCCGAGGGCCTGTTCGCAGGTCAGGTGGACCACGTACAGGGGGGCGCCGGCCACCGACGCCAGGGCGATCGCCCTTCCCGTCGCCTCGGCCTCGAGCTCCTGGGGCCGGGTCAGGGCATGGTGAACGGGTTCGGTCCTGCCCGCGGCGACCGCCTCGCGCACGAGCAGGTCGATCACGTCCCCGTTCTCGCAGTGGGCCATCACCAACATGTCGGCTTCGGCGGCGAGGCGCATCACCCTGAACACCGCCTCGTCGTCCAGCTGGACCCTACCCTTGTATGCCATGAAGACCTTGAGCGACGTCACCCCAAGTTCGGGCAGAGCCGGAATCTCGTCGAGCGCCGCCGGGGTGGGATCGGTGACCGTCATGTGGAACCCGTAGTCTATGCAGGCCTTCCCGCGCGCCTTGGCATGCCACTTCTCGAGCGCCTCCTGCAGGCCG
The DNA here is from genome assembly GCA_037446215.1 of Armatimonadota bacterium. Classification (GTDB taxonomy): domain Bacteria; phylum Sysuimicrobiota; class Sysuimicrobiia; order Sysuimicrobiales; family Humicultoraceae; genus VGFA01. Next base: position 7,028 of record JBBIJB010000083.1, on the reverse strand, counting down.
GCGCCCTTCGGCTGTATGGCGAAGTCGATGTGAGAGGTGGTTCCTCCGAACGCGGCGGCGATCTGGCCAGTCCGGAAGTCGTCCGACGACGAGATCTCGCCGAGCGGCATGTCGAGGTGCGTGTGGACGTCTATGCCTCCTGGCAGGAGGTAGCAGCCCTCGGCCTCGACGACCGCCGCCTCCGGGCTGGAGAGCCCCTCGCCTATCGCCAAGATGCGCTCCCCCTCCACCAGGAGGTCGGAGCGGTAGAGATCTGAGGCTGTGACGATCGTGCCGCGCTTGAAGAGGGTCTTCATCATCTGCCTCCCCGGAGATCCCCGGAAGGGACTCCTATCGGATCAGGGAGTAGAGGGCCAGGACGGCGTAGGCGGTCGCCCCTGCGCTCACGACGCTGAGGATCCATCCTCCCGGGATCATCCACAGCAGCCGCGGGTTGACGGCGACCATCCCCTTGGTCAGTCCGACCCCCACCACCGCGCCGACTATCGATTGAGAGGTCGATACCGGGACCCCCCACTGGGTGAACAGGTGCACGGTCAGAGCCGTCGCGAGCGTGGCCACCATGGCCGAGACCGGGTCGAGAGCCGTGATCTTCGTGCCGATTACCATCATGACGTTGCGGCTGTAGGTTAGCGCGCCGACCGCCATCGCCGCGCCGCCGATGGCAGCCGCCCAGACGGGGCTCAGGATACCGACGGCCACGTAGGGAGCCATCGCGTTACCGACGTTGTTCGCCCCCATCGCGTAGGCCGCGTAGCAGCCGACACCTACCGCGATGTAGGTCACCGACCTCTGAAAGAGAAGCGCGCCGCTCATGCGGGCGGTCGTCCGCTCGAGCAACCGGTAGAGGCCGTAGGCGAACACCGCGGCCCCGATCGGCGCAGTCACCATGGAGATGCCGACCTTCGCCAGCCCTTGGGCGTTGAAGCCTGTCATGCCGAAGAGCCCCACGCCGACGAGCGCCCCCACGATCGAGTGTGACGTGGAGACAGGGAGCCCCAGCCTCGTCATCAGGTTCACCGAGGCGCCCGCTCCAAGAACGGCGACGATCCCCATATCGAGCGTCAGGCGGGTCAACCCTCCCAGGGTGGGGAAGATCTTGTGCCCTTCGACGACCGCGCCGAGAAAGGCGAAGAGCGCGACCAGGATCACGGCCCTTCGATAGGAGACGATTCTGGCTCCCACCTGCGGGCCGAAGGCGTTGGCCGTGTCGTTGGCGCCTATGCCCCAGCCGAGGTAGAGCGCAGGAATGAGCGCTAGCAGTCCCAACGTCGTACCCACCACTCCGGGTTCATTGGACGATCCTGGCCGCGACGAACAGCGCGACGGCCACCCCGCCCGCGGCCACGACGCTCAGAACCCAGCCTGCGGGGATCATGATCAGCATGCGGCGGTTGACGGCCACCATCCCCTTCGTCAGCCCAACCCCCACCACCGCGCCTACGATCGCCTGAGAGGTCGATACCGGGATCCGGAGCTGGGTGAAGAGGTGGACCGTTAGCGCGGTAGCCATCGCGGCGACGAGCGCCGAGATGGGGTCGAGCGCCGTGATCCCCTTTCCCACCGTCATGATCACGTTGTGGCTGTAGGTGATGACTCCCAGCGCGATAGCGGCGCCACCGAGGGCCGCGGCCGCGGTGGGGCTGAGCAGCCCTACCGCGACGAACGGCGCCACCGCGTTGCCGACGTTGTTGGCCCCGAGCGCATAGGCCGCGTAGCATCCCACGGCTATCCCGCCCATACGTACCACCTGCTGGAATACGATCACATCCCCCAGCCGCCTGCCCACCACCCTCCCCAGCATCTGGTAGAGCAGGTAGGCGATGACGCCGGCCCCTATGGGCGCCGTCACCATCGAGGCCGAGATGCGGGCCGCGATGGCGGCGTCTACCCCCGCTCCCTCGTAGAGTCCCACCGCGATCAGGGCGCCGAAGATCGCGTGCGAGGAGGAGATCGGCAGGCCGTACTTGGTCATTACGTTGACCATCAGGCCGGCCGCCGACGCCGCGACGGCGCTCATCAGCAACGTCAGGCTCGTGAGCCGCCCGAGCGTGGGGAAGACCTTCGGGCCCTCGATCACCGCACCCAGGAAGGCGAAGAGGGCCGCGAGAAGGATGGCCCTTCGATAGGAGACCATGTTGGCGCCTATCTGCGGGCCGAACGTGTTGGCAGCGTCGTTGGCGCCGATGCCCCAACCGAGGTAGAGCCCGGGAACTGCCGCGAGCATTACTAGATCTTCAGGCCGATGAGAAGGGCCTCCAGGCGGTCACCTGCATCCTCTACGTCATCGGAGATCTCCGTGAAGGTCTCGAGGAACTGCTTCATGTGGGTCTTGGCGGCAAGCGGAAGCTCGGAGGTGAAGATCTGCCTGGTCACCTTCCACTCGAGGTCGTCGATGGTGGACTCCGTGATCCCGATCGTCGCCAGCCTCTCCCGGATCAGGACCTGGTCGGGCTGCGTGAGGAAGTTGGCGACCGCCTCGTGGAGGGCGCCGAACGCGCTAGATGTCAGCTCATAGATCTGAAGCAGGTGCGCGTGGAACTCGGCCGGTATCTCGGGTCGCTGCCCCAACAGGAAGTCGCAGGTGTTCTCGGCCGCGTCGGCGATCATGTCCATCCGCTCGATCAGCTCGTGGATGTCCGAGCGGAAGATAGGGAGGAACGCCCCGCGATAGAGCAGGTCTACGACCGAGCGCCTCATCTGGTCCGCCTCGGTCTCGAGGTGGTCCACCTCGATCGCCGCCGACTTGGCCTCTGCTATCGTGCCCGCCAGGTAGATCTCGAACGTCTCCCTAGCGCGCGCAACGCACTCGCCCACCTTGTCCATGTGGCTCAGGAGGAGATCTCTGACCTCCGACTCCTTGCCCTTTCCGAAGAGAAAGCCCACTGCCCGTGCCAACGACCTCACCTCCGACGGGGTCGTTCGAACACTCGGATGTACCCGTGGTCCAACGGGGCTACTTCTACGCATTGTACACCCTGCCCTCCGTGCGGGCCAGGACCGGCAGGACAGCGGGCCTTTGGGGAGAAGGTATTACTCTCCGGCGGCACCTGTGTTCCCGCCGTGTTGCCGGACGCCACTGTGTCTGGAAACGGGGGCATGCGGCATGGGAACGCGCTGGTTTGGCGAGCGGGTGCGGCGCAACGAAGACCCCAGACTGCTTACCGGAAGGGGCACCTTCGTTGACGACATCCAGCCGCCCAATCTCCTCCACGGTGCCGTGCTTCGTAGCCCGCACGCGAGCGCCCGAATAGCGCGCATCGACACCACCCGAGCCGCGGAGCTGCCCGGCGTGGCCGCGGTCTTCACGCACGCAGACCTCCCCGCCCCTCTGGGTGACCCTCTGCCGAGGCTGATACCTCACCCGACGCTGGTACACCACAAGACCCAGGTGGCGCTGGCAGGGGAGGTGGTCCGCCATGTTGGCGAGCCCGTTGCCTTCGTCGTGGCGGAGAGCCGCTACCTCGCCGAGGACGCCCTGGAGTTGATAGACGTGGAGTACGAGCCGCTGCCCGCGGCCGTTGAGCTCGAGGCCGCCGCGGAGCCGGGCTCGCCCCTGGTACACGAGGACGCGGGCACCAATGTGGCCGCCCACTACACCCAGCGGGTCGGCGACCCCGAGGCTGCCTTCGCGAGGGCGGCCCATGTGTTCCGCGAGCGCATAGCGATGGATCGGGGGACCGCGGCCTCGATGGAGACCCGGGGGATCGTGGCGATCTGGGATGGACAGACCCACGGCCTGGTCATCTACGACTCCACGCAGTCGCCGATACCCATACGGAACGGGCTGGCGCGGCTGTTCGGGCTGCCCCAGAGCAGCGTGCGGGTGGTCGCGCCGGACGTTGGAGGCGGGTTCGGCCCGAAGATCATGATGTTCTACCCCGAGGAGATCCTGGTGCCGTTCGCCGCGATGAGGCTGGGACGGCCGGTGAAGTGGATCGAGGACCGCCGGGAGAACTTCGTCTCCACCAATCAGGAGCGACTGCAGATCCACGACGCCGAGATAGCCGTCGACGGAGAGGGGCGGATCCTCGGGGTACGTACGCTCTTCCTGCACGACGCCGGCGCCTACATCGCCTACGGCCTCATTGTCCCGATAGTGGCCAGCACCACCCTCGTAGGGCCCTACAGGATCCCGAACTACCACGCGGAGTTCCGGGCGGTCTTCACCAACAAACCCCAGGTGAGCCCCTACCGCGGGGCAGGCAGGCCGCACGGCGTCTTCGTGATGGAGCGTCTGATCGACCGCGTGGCGGTCGAGTTGGGGGTCGATCGAGCCGAGGTTCGCCGCCGCAACTTCATCGGGCCCGGCGACTTCCCCTACGACACCGGGCTCATCTACCAGGACAACGCGCCCTTGGTGTACGACAGCGGCAACTACCCGGCCGTGCTGGAAAAGGCCCTCGAGATGATCGACTACGCCGGCTGGCCCGCGCGCAAGGCAGCAGCACGTGAGGCGGGGAGGACGCTGGGCCTGGGGCTGGCGTTCTATGTCGAAGGGACCGGGATCGGCCCCTACGAAGGGTGTAGGGTGACGGTCGAGCCCACCGGCAAGGTGTTCGCCGCCACGAGCGTGGGGACCCAGGGGCAGGGACACTTCACGGTCTTCGCACAGATCATCGCGGACGCCCTGGGAGTGGACGTGCGCGACGTCACCGTGCTCACCGGCGACACCGGGGCGTTCGGCTGGGGTACCGGGACATTCGCGAGCCGATCGGCCGTGGTGGCGGGCAGCGCGGTCGCGATGGCGGCCGGGGCTGTCAGGGAGAAGGCACTCGCCGTGGCAGCGGGGATGCTGGAGGCCCGGCCCGAGGACCTGGAGTTGGCAGGTGGGCAGATCTTCGTTGCGGGCACACCCGCGAGATCGGTGCCGCTGGGCGAGGTGGCCGCCGCGGCCAACCCGCTCAGGGGCACCATCCCACAGGAGTGGGAGGGGCCGGGACTGGAGGCCGCCCGCTACTTCGCGCCGCCCCGCGGCAGCTTCGCCGGGGGATGCCATGCCGCTGTCGTCGAGGTCGACAGGCGGACCGGCGCCGCACGCTTCGAGCGGTACGTGGTCGTTCACGACTGCGGCAGGATCATAAACCCGATGATCCTGGACGGACAGATCCAGGGCGGCGTGGCCCAGGGCATCGGCAACTCCTTCTACGAGAAGCTGGTGTTCGATGAGGAGGGGCAGTTGCTCACACAGACCTTCATGGACTACTTGCTGCCCACGATCGCGGAGGTTCCGCCCGTCGAGATAGGGCACGTCGAGACGCCTTCGCCGCTCAACCCGCTGGGCGTGAAAGGAGCCGGCGAGGCGGGCGTAATCCCTGCTCCGGCGGTCTTCGCCTCTGCGCTCTACGATGCGCTCGGCCTCTGGGTGACGGAGATGCCCCTCTCCCACTGCCGTCTCTCGGAGATCATCGAGACAGGACAGAGCCCGGGCGGCGAGAAGACGGCCGGGCCGCGGGAGGTACAAGGGTGAAGCCTGCTCCCTTCAAGTATCTCGCCCCCAGGGGGCTAAAGGAGGCTGTCGGGGCGCTCCGCGAGTTCGGGAGCGAGGCAAAGGTGCTGGCCGGCGGCCAGAGCCTCGTCCCGCTGCTCGCGATGCGGCTGGCGCGCCCCTCGGTGCTGGTGGACCTGAACCGGTTGCGGGCCCTTTCGTTTGTGAGGCGGTCGTCCGAAGAGGTCACAATCGGCGCGATGACGCGCCAGCGGGAGGCAGAGCGCCACCGCGTGGTGGCATCGAAGGTCCCGCTCCTGGGAGAGGCGCTGCGCCAGATCGGCCACCCTCAGATTAGGAACCGCGGGACGGTGGGCGGAAGCATGGCACATGCCGACCCTTCGGCCGAGCTGCCTGCGGCTGCCTCGGTCCTGGGTGCCAGCTTCCTCCTCGTCAGCGAGCGCGGTGAGCGGGTCGTCGGCTGCGAGGAGTTCTTCGCCGGATACCTTGCCACCGCCCTGGAGCCCGATGAGCTCCTTGCCGAGATAAGGTTCCCTGTGCCCCCGCCGGGCACCGGCTGGGCCTTCTGCGAGGTGGCGCGAAGGCACGGCGACTTCGCCCTCGTGGGCGTTGCTGTACTGCTCCTACCGGACGGGAGCGGCGGGTGTGCAGGAGCAAGGGTGGCGCTCACCGGGGTTGGTGCCGGGCCGGTCAGGATTCCGGAGGCGGAGGCGGCGCTCTCGGAGGCGCGGCCAGGAGATGGGGGAGGGTGCGCCGCGGCGGCGGTTGAGGCGGCAAGCATCGTCCGGGGCGCGATCGATCCTCCCTCCGACATCCACGCGACGTCCGATTACAGGAGGCAGCTGGCCGGCGTGCTGGTCGAGAGGGCGGTTGTCCAGGCCGCCAAGAGAGCGGGGATCCATCGATGAGTCGGGCAGAGGCAGGCCGCGGGCGCAGGAAGCCCGTGTTGGATGCTACGCTCCGGGTACGCGTGAACGGCAAGGAGGTTGCACGCAGGGTCGAGGTACGCCTCACCCTCGCCGACTTCCTCCGCGACCACCTGGGACTGACCGGAACCCACCTGGGATGCGAGCACGGAGTGTGCGGGACGTGCACCGTGCTGCTGGACGGGGAGCCGGTCAGGTCGTGTCTCATCTTCGCGGTGCAGACAGAGGGGAGCGATGTCACCACGGTCGAGGCGCTGGCCGAGGGCGAGCGCCTGTCGCCTCTGCAGCAGGCGTTCACGGACCACCATGCCCTGCAGTGCGGCTTCTGCACGCCGGGCTTCCTGATGAGCGCCACCGCGCTCCTGGAAGGCGGCCGGCCGCCCTCCGACGGCGAGATCCGTGAGGTCCTGGGCGGGCACCTGTGCAGGTGCACCGGGTACCAGGGCATCGCCACGGCGGTGGCGGCCGTCGCTCGCGAACGGAGGGAAGCGGCGCGTACACCGAGGAGGCGGCGGGCAGCCGCCCCGCGGAGCTCTGATCGTTCCTGATGTGACGCGCCGCGGAGTCCGGGAAGTGCAGAGAGCGGCGTTCCTCCCGGCGTCCCTGGAGCACCTTCGGGGAAGCCGCCTGACAGGCAGCGTTGTCGCGGTATT
>JBBIJB010000082.1:0-9535 GCA_037446215.1 Armatimonadota bacterium | reverse complement strand
CCCGGGCACGCTGCTCGTGCTCGCGACCTACGGGCTTGAGATAGTCGAGGTCGGCGGGACGATCGCCGGACACGTTCGGGCGGGAGGCCGTGCGCACGCCACGGTCACCCTTGCCCGGCCGGAGGCCCGAGACCAGATCGCACGGGCAGCGGAGATACTGGGTGCCTCGCTGCAGTTCATGGAGTTCTCGCTGGGCTCTGTCGGCCCGGACGTCGAGTCCAAGAAGCGGTTCGTGCGGGTGATCCGCGAGGTCCGCCCCGACATCGTGATAACCCAGGATCCCGAGCACTCCTTCCACGACCTCGACCCCGACCGGCGCCAGGCGATGATCCTCTACCTCGAGGCGATAGCCCTTGCCGGGCGCGACTTCGCCCCCGAGCAGCTGGGGGAGCTGCGGCCGCACCCGATCCCCACGATCTACTACATGGTCCCGGAGCGGCCCAACTGCGTCGTCGACATAGCCGAGGTGGTCGATGTAAAGGAGCGCGCGCTCGCGGAGCTGCGCAGCCAGCACGCCTTCAGCGCACGCTCCATGCGCCAGAGACTCCCGGCCGACCTGCTCTCGAAGATCTTCGGCGTGGAGCCCGGGGCGGACGATGAGGCGCTCGGCCTCTCGATGCACCGCAGGATGGACCACGCGCTCCACCTCTACCACGGCCTGATGAGCCACTCGGCCCGGGCCGCACTCGCCGAGCCGTTCCGGCGAGAGGGCTTGTTTGCGCTCCCGAACCTCGTGCGCTAGTATTGACTGAGAACCCCCTTCGGTGCGCAGAGGCGCACGGCCCGGGGTGAAGAGCCGGAGTAAGGTGGTCGCGGATGCCGCAGGTGAAGCGAATCAGCATGTCGCTGGAGGAGGACCTGCTCCGACGCTTCAACAGGCAGGTCTCCAGGCAGGGCTATCCCACCAGGTCCGAGGCGATAAAGGCGCTGATGCGCCAGAGCCTCATCGAAGGCGAGTGGAAGGGCGATCAGGAGGTTGCGGGCGCGATCACGATCGTCTATGATCATCATAGGCGGGGGCTGGCGAAGCGGGTGCAGGAGATACAGCACCACTTCGTCCCCGTGATCGCGTCGACGCAGCACATCCATCTGGATCATCACAACTGCCTGGAGGTCGTCGTGGTGAAGGGTAGGGCCGGCCGGATCCAGGAGCTGGCGGCGGCGCTGAGGTCGATCAAGGGAGTCAAGCACAACGCCCTCGTGATGACGACCGCCGGCAGAGGAATCGACTAGGGCGGGCCTCTCTCTTTTTCGGGCAGAGTAATACGATTGTACATTTCGTAATACCAGGCTCACAGCAGGCGCCCCGCCTTTCCGGCAGAAGCCCGCGGCCGGGCGGGGGTGCAGGGTGAGCGACTGTGAGGTGAGGAGTTGCGCACAGCGGTGTGTTCCGCGATCGTGCTCGTGCTGGTTCTGGCCGCCGCGCCGACCTCTTCGGGGCAGGCAGGCCCTCTGAGGATCGCCATCGGCAGGGACGAGGGATCGTTGAACCCGTACACCTACCAGACGGGCTATCCCGGCTGGAACATCATGACCCTCGTCTACGAGCCGCTGTTCACCCCCGACGCCGACAACATCCCGAGGCCCTGGCTGGTTCGCCGGCACACCGTCAGCCCGGACGGCCGGACGTGGAGCCTCACCCTTCGTCCCAACCTCAGGTGGCACGATGGGCGGCCGCTCACCGCCGACGATGTGAAGTTCACCTACGACTACGTCCGCAGGCATCCCCACTCGCGCTGGACGCCGCAGGTGCGTTCCATAGAGGGCGTTGAGACCTCCGGCCCGACAGGCCTGACCATCCGCCTCGACGCCGCCGGCAGCGGCTTCGCGGCGCAGCCTCTGGCCGATCTCCCCATCCTGCCGCGCCACATCTGGGAGGGGGTGGCCGAGCCCCGGCGCTTCAACGACGTGGTGGGCAGCGGGCCCTACCGCGTGGCGGAGATCCGCGAGGGGCAGTTCTATCGGCTCACCGCGAACGAGACGTACTTCGCGGGCCGGCCCAGGGTGCGCGAGATCATCCTGCCCATCATCCGTGACGCCACGGTGACCTTCACGGCGCTCATGGCCGGCGAGATCGACACGACCAGCCGGCCCCTGTCGCCGGAGGTGGTCGCGGAGTTCGAGAAGGCGGCGGGCGTCAAGGTGGTCAGGGGCGCGGGGTACGCCAGTACGGTACTTCAGTTCAACTTCGAGCACCCGCTCCTCAAGGACGTCCGGCTGCGCCGGGCCATCGCGAACGCGATCAACACCAGGCTCATGGTGCGCCTCCTGCTGCTCGGCTTCGGCGCACCCGGCAGCCCGGGGTACATACATCCCGACTCGCCCTTCTACAACCCCGCCGCGGCCTTCGCGCCCAGCAAGACCAGGGCGGTTCAACTGCTGAACGAGGCGGGCTACGTGGACCGAAACCGCGACGGGGTCCGCGACGCGCCGGACGGAACCCCGCTGCGCTTCACGCTGCTGACGCTCGCGGGCAACCCGATCAGGATACGGGCGGCCGACCTGGTCCGCGCCTGGCTGCGGGACCTGGGGATCGATGCCACCGTCGTGGCACAGGAGGACGCGAGCATCATCGCCCAGGTCTGGCCGGAGTTCGACGCCTGCAAGGGCCGCCGGTTCGACATGGCCGTCTTCGGGTGGTCGGCTCCGGTCATGAACCGGACCACGTCGTTGCGAGACCTGTTTCACTCCGACTGCAGGCTGGGAACGCTCAACATAGGGGGCTATCGGAGCGCCGAGATAGACCGGCTGGGCGCCGCCCTGACGGCCTCCGTCAAGCCCGAGCGGCAGAAGCAGATCCTGTTCGAGATGCAAAGGGTTGTTGCGGCCGAGGTCCCGGTCCACGTGCTGTTCTACCAGGACGGGGTATACGCCTACAGGTCAGAGCGATACGACGGCTGGGTCTACCAGAAGGGCCTCGGGATAGTGAACAAGCTGTCGTTCGCCGGTCCGCCCAAGCCCTGACCCGGGGCACCGGCGGGAGAGGGTTGCGCCGAATGTGGCGTTTCTTCGCGGCTAAGGGAGCGCAGTATCTCCTCGTCATCCTGCTGACGGTCGTCCTCAACTTCGCGCTGCCCAGGATGATGCCCGGGAGCCCGCTGCTCTTCCTGGCAGGTGAGGAGGTAGGGTTCCTCTCGCCCGAGCAGCGCCACCAGCTGCGGGCGCTCCACGGCCTGGACGAGCCCCAGTGGCGGCAGTTCCTGGCCTACGCGTCGAACCTGGCGCGCGGTCGGCTCGGGTACTCGTTCCAGCGAGGCCGGCCGATATCGCAGATGATCGGCGAGCGGCTTCCCTACACCCTGCTCCTCGCGGGCACGGCGCTGGTGCTGGCGACGCTGCTGGGCGTGATCCTGGGTGCCGCGGCGGCCTGGCGCCGCGGGAGCGGGCTCGACCTGGGCTCCTTGGGCCTGGCCATGCTGCTCGAGTCGGTCCCGTCGTTCTGGCTGGGGATGATCCTGATAGGGGTCTTCGCCTCGGGGCTCGGCTGGTTTCCCATCTTCGGCGCCGGCACTCCCGGAATCTCGCCGGCGGGATGGCCGCTGATCGTGGACCGGGCGCGCCACCTCGCCCTGCCCCTCGCCACCCTGACGATAGCGACGACCCCCGGCGTCTACCTCATCATGCGCTACTCCATGCTGGCTGTGCTGGGTGAGCAGTACATCGCGACGGCTCGCGCCAAGGGAGCCCCGGAGCTCGCGGTCCTCCGGCGGCACGCCGTGCGCAACGCCCTGCTTCCCGTGGCCACCGTCTTCATGCTGAACCTCGGGTTCGTCGCCAGCGGTGCCACGATCGTGGAGACGGTGTTCTCCTATCCGGGGATCGGCCGCCTCCTCTACGAGGCGGTGCTCAGCCGCGACTACCCGGTGATCCAGGGCACCTTCCTCATGATCACGGCCTGTGTCATCGGGGCCAACATCGTCTCCGATCTGCTCTATCCGCTGATCGACCCGAGGGTACGCGAGGGGTGAGGGCGGCCGCCTCCTCCGTCCCTCGCAGGCGGGCCCGCCGAAGGGCCGTATTCTCCCCGGCGGGGTGGGCCGGCGTGACCCTGCTCGCCGTCCTCGGCCTGACCGCCCTGTTCGCTCCCCTGCTGAGCCCGTACGATCCCGAGGAGACGGTGGCCGATCCGTTCCAGCCGCCCGGCCGTGCCCACCTGCTCGGCACGAACGACGTCGGCCAGGACATACTCAGCGAGCTGATCCACGGCTCCAGGATCTCCTTGACCGTAGGGTTCCTGGCGGCGGCCATGGCCGTCGGTATCGGCACCGCCGTGGGGGTGGCTTCGGGGTTCCTGGGCGGCTGGGTGGAGATGGTCCTGATGAGGGCGGTCGACCTGGTGCTGGTCGTCCCGTTCCTGCCGCTCATGATACTGCTGGCCGCGTACCTGGGGCCCAGCTTCTGGAATGTCGTCATCGTGATCGGGATTCTCGTCTGGGCCCGACCCGCCAGGGTGATCCGCGCCCAGGTCCTCTCCGTCAGGCGCCTGGAGTACGTAGATGCTGCGCTGGCGCTCGGGGCCCGGCCGACCCGCGTGATGCTGCGGCATGTCCTGCCCGCAGTGCTGCCGCTCTCGCTGGCGCAGTTCATCCTCGCCGCGAGCGGCTCCATACTCATAGAGGCCGCGCTCTCGTTCCTGGGGCTCGGCGATCCCACGGCCAAGAGCTGGGGCTCTGTGCTCTACTACGCGCAGGCGCGGAGCGCCTTCCTGAGTGGGGCCTGGGTCTGGTGGGTGCTGCCGCCAGGCCTCCTCATTACCGCGACCACGCTCGGGTTCGCGCTCTTCGGCCACTCGCTCGAAGGGCTTTTCAACCCCAGGATGCGGCCCGGCGGCGGCGCTTCCTGATCTTCGCACGGGAAGAAGTCTAGTGACACTGTCTTTACGCGCTGACATCGGCCTGCTAGACTGCACCACGGGCGGTGGAGGAGCCAGGAGGCATGCCTGAACGGCAAGGACCGAGCGCCAGACGCGCCGCACGTCGGCAGCGCCGCCCTTTGGCGGTTCTGGCCCTGCTGGCCGCCGGGGCGCTGGCCGCGGCGCTGGTGGCTGTTGGCATGGAGCGGGGCTGGCTACGGAGCGGCACGCCGAACCCACAGGACCCTGCGGTGCGGGTCTCGGGTGCCATACGGAGCATCTCCGGCAGCGCAAACGTGAGGAGGGCGCGGTACGACAGCGAGGACGGCTCCGTCTGGGTCGAGGCCAGCTCGCGGTACTACGACCCGGCACGGGCGGTGGAGGAGAACAGGGAGTACCTGGCCACCGAGGGGAGGCTGGGGGTGCAACTCGCCCTGTTCGACAACCCGGGCTTGCGCCGGGTCACTGTGAAGCTCTACTCGGGCCGCACCCTGCTGGCCACGGTGACCGCCGCGCAAGGGCAGCCATTCGAGCAGATGAAGGTCGACTACTCTGGGCCGGCCGCCCGCCCCTAGGCATCCGGGGTGCCGGCCTGGGGACCGACGGAACTGGCAAAGAGGTATTGCGTAGTATATAATCCAATACAATCGTGAGCACGGCCCGGGATCGAACCATCCGGGGCCGGTGGTGGCGGACCGACATGGTAGACGGCAGGGACGACAGGGAGCCGGCCGGGTCCGGCCAGGTGATGACGGTCGAACAGGTGGCGGCCTATTTGCAGTTGAATAGGCTGACAGTCTACCGGTACATCCGCGAGGGACAGATCCCCGCGACCAAGATAGGCAAGGCCTACCGTGTCCTGAGGGCCGACCTCGATCGGTTCCTCGAGAGCCGCCGCGCCGTTTCGCCAACCTCCCCAAGACGGCCTGCCCACCGCCCATCGCTCGAGCGACTCCCGGTTCCCTCGGGAGACCGTTTGGGCAGGGGCCCTGCGCGCCAGGCCCGCCGCCAGGACGCGCGTGAGATAGCCGTGGGACCCAACCACCCCGACTCCATCCTCCCCTGGGATCCGGCGATCGCCCCCGGGGGACCGTACGAGTGGCTGATGGGGATCATCCATTGAGGAGGCCGATCGAGGCCGGCGCACCACGCACTGGGCAACCATGGAGGGATAGACACACGAAAGAGGAGGAGGCACAAGGCATGAAGAGAGGCGTTCGAATGCTACTGACCGCGGCGCTGATCGCGGCGCTGGCTCTCGGGATCACCATCCCGCCGGCACTGGCGCAGCAGACCCGCGATCAGGTCATCTTCGGCATGGCCCAGGAGCCGGACTGCCTGGCCCTGGCGTTCTGCTCAATGGCGGCGGGGATGGCGGTCACCAACTCCGTCTTCGCCGACATGGTGACGTACAACGACAAGTGGCAGCTGTACGCCCGCAGCGTGGAGAAGGTCCCCACCCTCAAGGACGGTGACTGGCAGCTGCTGCCCGGCGGCAAGATGAAGGTCACCTACAAGTTCAAGAGGGACTACACCTGGCACGACGGGAAGCCCCATACCGCGCTCGATGCCTCCTGGACCTACCTGATGCTCCGCAACCCGCGCAGCCCGACCGTCAGCCGGTTCATACTGCGCAAGATAGAGAACATGCTGGTGCCCAACCCCAACGACCCCTACACCCTGGTGGTCCAGTGGAACGAGCGCTACCCGTTCGCGAACACCGGCCACACGGTCTACCCGCGCCACGTCATGGAGCGGGAGTACCTCCGCGATCCCTCGGGCCTGAAGTCCCACAAGCAGGTCCGCTCCCCGATCGGCAACGGCCCCTACAAGTTCGTCGAGTGGACGGCCGGCAGCCACATCACGCTCGAGGCCTACGACAAGTACCCGGGGACCAAGCCCAAGATCAAGAAGCAGGTCTGGCGGTTCATCCTGGACGCCACGGTCCTGCAGGCCAACGCGATCGCAAACCAGGTCGACGTGACCGAGATCAACAACTTCTCGATCGACCAGATGATAGAAATTGAGAGGCGCAACCCGGGGGTCACCGCCCACTTCACGCCGGCGATGATCTGGGAGCACATCGACATCAACCTCGACAACGAGTGGCTGAAGGACAAGCGGGTGCGCCATGCGCTGGCCCACGCGATCAACCGCGACGAGCTCAGCGCCAAGCTGTTCTACGGCAGGCAGCCCGTCTCCCACACCTGGCTGCCCGAGCGGCATGAGGGGTACAACCCCACCGTCAAGAAGTACAACTACGACCCCGCCCGCGCCCGCGCGCTGCTCGCCGAGGCTGGCTTCACCATGGGCCCCGACGGATTCCTCCGTGACTCCAGGGCGCAGAAGTTCGAGATGACCATCATGACCACGGCCGGCAACGCCGTCCGCTAGCAGGTCCAGCTGATCATCAAGGAGCAGTTCAGGGCCGTCGGCATCGATCTCCGGATCGACAACAGGCCGGCCAGCGTGCTGTTCGGCACGACGACCGCACGGCGCCAGTTCCCGCACCTGGTCATGTACGCCTGGCTGATGTCGCCGACCTCGCTGGGCAACACGTTCTGGCACTCTTCGCAGGTCCCGTCCGCGGGCAACAACTGGGAGGGGCAGAACTACCCCGGCTGGAAGAACGCCGAGAACGACAAGCTGATCGACCAGATCATGACCGAGATCGACGGTCCCAAGCGCATCGCGCTGCTGCGGAAGCAGCAGGAGCTCTGGGTGGAGGAGCTTCCCTCGATCCCGCTGTACTTCCGGTTGCACCTGACGACGTCCAGCAAGAAGATCAAGGGCGTCAGCCCGGCAGGGCTGGCCGGGACCTACATCAACTGGAACTCCCAGGCCTGGGAGTGGACCCAGTAGGGCCGGATCGGCCACCGTAGCGTAGTAAGGAGCCGGAAGGCTCCGGGAAGGCCCGAAGGGGGGGTGGGTAGTCCCCACCCCCCCCCGGCGCGGAGGGCGCCAATGCAGCGATTCCTGGCAAGGCGGCTGTTTCACGGCGTGATCATCCTGATCGGGCTCTCGATCCTGATGTTCACGCTGCTCGTGTTCACCCCCGGCGACCCGGTGGAGCTGATGGCCGTCAGCAACCCGGAGATCAAGCCCGAGGACGTCGCGATGCTGCGGGCGTACTACGGGCTGGATGACCCGGTCTACGTGCGGTACTTCAAGTGGCTGCGGTCGGTTCTGAAAGGCGATCTCGGCTACTCGCGCACGTACGGCACGCCCGTGGCGAAGCTGATAGTCCAGCGGCTGCGCAACACGTTGACGCTGCTGGCCTCCGCGGTGGCGGTGGCGTTCACGGTGGGCATCACGGTCGGGATCTACTCGGCGCTGCACCAGTACTCGCCGGCGGACTACGCGGTAACGGTCTTCGCGTTCGCGGGGCTCGCCATGCCCGTCTTCTGGCAAGGCATAGTCTTCATACTGATCTTCGCCGTCTGGCTGCCGTGGTTCCCCGCGGGCGGGATGATGACTCCGGGCGTGGCACCCGGGTGGCCCGCCTTCCTGGACAGGCTGTGGCACCTGGTGCTGCCTGTCTCGGTGCTGGCGACGAGCGGCATGGCGAGCTGGACCAGGTACATGCGCAGCAGCATGCTGGAGGTGGTCCGCCAGGACTACGTCCGGACCGCCCGCGCCAAGGGAAACCCGGAGCAGGCGGTCATCAAGCGGCACGCGCTGCGCAACGCCCTCATCCCGATCATCACGCTGGTGGCGCTCTCGATCCCCGGGATCCTCAACGGCGCGGTGCTGACCGAGACCGTCTTCTCCTGGCCCGGCATGGGGCTGCTCCTGTTCCAGGCCGTCCTGGGGCACGACCACAACGTGGCGATGTCCGTCCTGTTGTTCCTGGCGCTGATGACCGTGATCTTCAATCTCCTCGCCGACATCGCGTACGGGTTCGCAGACCCGCGGATCCGGTACGACTAGGAAGGGCTGGGACGGCCTATGGCAAGCGGCTCTACACCACGACAGACCGCCCTTGATCTGGAGCGGCGGCGCAAGGAGGCCGCCGGGTACGCCGTCGGCCAGTCGTACTGGCAGATCGCGTGGAGGCGCTTCCTCAAGCACAGGCTCGCGCTCATCGGCGGGACCGCCTGCCTCCTGCTCACCCTGATGGCTGTTGCGGCGCCCTGGATCGCACCCCATCAGTTCGACAAGATAGACCTGACGAACAGGTGGGGCCGGCCAGCGGCAGCGGGCAACTACTTCGGTACGGACGAGCTGGGCCGCGACGTGCTCACCCGAATCATGTACGCCGGCCGGATCTCGCTCGTCGTCGGCTACGTGACCGCGGTCACCATATCTGTGGTAGGGTCACTGGTCGGCTCCGTCGCCGGCTTCTACGGCGGCTGGGTGGACAGCGTGCTGATGCGTCTGGTGGACATGCTGATCGCCGTACCACTGCTGCCGCTCTACCTGATCCTGGCCGCCCTGATCCCGGGAGGCGGGGTCGGGCGGATCGTGCTGATCTTCACCATGTTCGGATGGACGACGGTAGCCCGTCTGGTGCGGGGCCAGATCCTGTCCCTGAAGAGCCAGGACTTCGTCGAGGCGGGCAGGGCGATGGGCGCCTCGGAGGCGCGACTGATCCTGCGCCACCTCATACCCAACGCCCTGGCACCGGTGATCGTGGCGGCCACGCTGGCCGTGGGAACCGCGATCCTGTCGGAGTCGGGGTTG
>JBBIJB010000081.1:0-9843 GCA_037446215.1 Armatimonadota bacterium | reverse complement strand
CGTGGCCCTGCAGCACCACGCGGTCGCCGATGAAGATCGTCATGTGGCCCTGCATCTTGGGCGGGAGCTCAAGCGACGTCGACCGCTCCACCAGCTCCTTCCTGTATCGCCGCTCGAGGATGTAGTCATGGCGGACGATCTCGGTGGCGCCGAGTTCCCGCAGCAGCGGAACGAGCTCGTCGTTCAGGTAGGGGACGCAGTCGTGGCAGGAGCCGTTGAAGTAGATCACCACCGGCTCCGCGATCGGCGCCGTCTGGGCCGGTCCTGCCGCCGCGTGAAGCGAGAGGGAGGCGGCCGCAAGAAGGACGGCCACGGTCAGGATTCCTCGGCTCCCTTTGGCGCGCGCTGTGCGGCTCATCTCTTCGACTCCTCCAGGACCACCGCTCGCACCTCGATCTCGACCTCGGGCCTCTTTGGGTCGTTGGTGCGGAGGTAGACTGCGTGCTCGGCCGGGCCCGTCTGTGGTCCGTGCGCCTTGACATCGAAGGTTATCGTCAGGTCCGCTCCCTCGCCGGGGGCGAGCTCCTGCTTCCCGATCCTTGCCGTGGTGCAGCCGCACGACGAGCTGATCGCCGTTATCACGAGAGGGGCCCGGCCCAGGTTGCGCACCTGAACCGTCCGCTCCGCCCTCGAGCCGATCGGCCCGAACTCCACCGAGGCGCTGCTCACCGCGATCCGCGGCGGCGCGGCTCTCAGCCCGGTCCATGCCAACACGCCGGCCCCCGCGATGACGGCAAGAACGACGGCGAAGAGCAGTGTGCGTCTCATCGTGCTCCGAATTGGGCTACTCGACCTGCTGGCCCTGCAGCCGGACCCTTGCCTGGGGCTGCCGTGGGTCGTTCGAGTAGATCACGACCAGACGGTCGATGGGGCCGCGGTAGGGTCCATGGGCGTCGGGGTCGTACTGCACCCGCAGGACCGCTTCTTCCCCGGCACCCAGCCGCGCCGACCAGCCCGTCGGCCACTCCCCGTGCCCTCTCATCCCGAACCAGGGGCCCGGCACGCCTCCGGC
The DNA here is from genome assembly GCA_037446215.1 of Armatimonadota bacterium. GTDB lineage: Bacteria > Sysuimicrobiota > Sysuimicrobiia > Sysuimicrobiales > Humicultoraceae > VGFA01. The sequence goes on along the minus strand of JBBIJB010000081.1, from coordinate 8,831 downwards.
AACGATCGCCGCCCGCGTGCAGCCGCATGAGGTCTCCATTTCACTGATGACGAGCTCACCCGCTCCGCCGTTGGCTACCCTCATCTCAACGGTCAGGAGGCCCTTGGCCTGGCTGACCGTCCCGAGGTCGTAGTTGGCACGAGAGACCAGCAGGATCGGGGGCTGACTCACTCCGGCAGATGGCCCGGCGACGTACCCTAGTCCCCTCGCGGCCATGTATGCGCCGGCCAGCACCGCGGCGACCGCGGCAACTGCCGCCCACCGTGTCCTGGTCCTGCCTGTCGTACCCCTTCGCACCACCATCGCAATCACCGCCTGTCCCAGATCATACCATGACGCCCCCCCTGGGGGGAGGGGGGCCGGAGTCGGGCCGCCCGACGCGCGACGGCGGGGGCCGGAGCCGGGCGGAGTATAATGGTGCGGTGCGCCTCCTCGACAGGTTCAGCGGCTTCTCGCGCAACGCACGGCTCTTGTTGGCCACCTCCTTCTGCGTCGGCCTCTCGATGGCCGTAACGATGCTCTACCTGAACTTCTATCTGCAGAGCCTCGGGCTCACCCAGCAGTTCATCGGCATGGCAAACGCTGTGCCGCAGGCGATCCTCGTCATCGTGGGGCTCCCGGCCGGCCGCCTGATCGATCGGTATGGCCCGCGCTTAGGGCTGCTGGCGGGCATGGCGGCCGCGGGCCTCGGCGCGCTCGGGGTCGCGCTCTCCTCCTCGCCGGGGATGCTGCTCGCCTTCGCGGGCCTGCAGGGCGTCGGGGCCGCTTTCGGCTTCATCAGCGGCGCTCCCTTCCTGATGGCCAACAGCGGCGAGCGTGAGCGCGTGGCGCTCTTCAGCGCGTATGCCGCGGTCCAGACAGGCACCGCCTTCCTGGGCAGTCTCGCGGGCGGCCGGCTGCCCGGGCTGTTCGGCCTCCTCCTGGACACGCCGGCCGAGTCGGTGGCCCCGCTGCGTGCCACCATGCTGGCGGCGGCGCTGCTCTGGGCGCTGGCCGCGGTGCCGATAGCCCTGACCCGCCGGTCCCCCCATTCAGGGGAGCACGATGGACACGCCGGGGCCGCCGTGACCGAGAGCCGCCGCGCAGGGTTCATATCGAGGCCGGAGCTTGTGATGAGGCTCCTGCTGCCGATCTTCCTGATCAGCCTGGGCGCAGGCCAGACGATCCCATTCCTCAACCTCTACATCTCGGGCAAGTTCGGGATCGGGTTCGGCTCTATAGGGCTCTTCTTCGCGCTCGGGGCGCTGGGGACTACCGTGGCCACGCTGGCGCAGCCGGTGCTGGCCGCCCGCTTCGGCAAGATCCAGTCGGTGCTGATCGTCCAGATCGCGTCGATCCCGTTCCTCGTGATACTCGGCTTCGTCCCGGTGTTCTGGCTGGTGGCCCTCTCCTTCATCGTGCGCAACGCGCTGATGAACATGGGCAACCCTGTCTTCCAGGCATTTGCGCAGGAGCAGATCCCGGCGGGCGAGCGGGCCACCTACAGCAGTCTCTCGGCCATCTTCTGGAGCCTGGGTTGGGCCGGCGGCTCGGTGTTCAGCGGTTGGTGGCGCGCGCAGGTCGGCTTCGAGCTCGGCTTCGCGACCCTCTTTGGGTCGATGACGTTCTTCTATCTGGTCGCGATCGGGCTTACCTATCTCTTCTTCGTCCAGCGCCCGCTACCCGGGAGGGCGACACCTCCCTGAGCTGCGGCCGCCTGCCAGGCCCTATACTGTAGGCAGCACGCGGCGGAGGTGATTCGGTGGAGCTAGAGGGGAAGCGCGTGGCGGTGTTCGTCGAGGAGGTCTACGAGGATCTCGAGCTGTGGTACCCGGTCATGCGGCTGCGTGAGGCCGGGGCAGAGGTGAGGATAGTAGGGCCGAGGTCGGGCGAGGTGTACAAGAGTAAGCACGGCTATCCCGCGAAGGCCGACCTTGGCATGGAAGAGGCCGCGGCGGCCGACTTCGACGCGCTCGTCATCCCCGGCGGCTTCGCGCCCGACCGGATGCGGCGGCATGCCCCCATGCTCGAGATGGTGCGGTCGATGGACCAGGCGGGCAAGCCGGTCGCCTTCATTTGCCACGCCGGCTGGGTCCCGGTTTCCGCAGGCATTGTACGAGGTCGGACCGTGACGAGCGTGGGTGCCATAAAGGACGACATGGTGAACGCCGGCGCGACCTGGGTTGACGAGGAGGTCGTCACCGACGGCAACCTGATCTCCTCGCGCACCCCGCCCGATCTTCCGGCCTTCTGCCGGGCGCTGATCGCCGCTATGCGGGGAGCAGGGCGCTGATCGCTCGCTGGTTAGGATTGGCGGCACTGGCGGCGGGCGCCGTACTGTTCTGCGCCGTGCCCGTAGCCGCGGCAGGGGTGCTGCTGGGTGTGTTCTGGGGAACGGCCGCGGTTACGTTGGGCAGCACCGCAGTCACCGCGGCCGTGCTCTTCATCGTTCCCGCTATCGGCCCAACGACCCTCGCCGGACGCTGGCTTTGGCGGGTCAGGGATTGTGCGATCGGCAGGGCAAGGCATCCGGGCCCCGCGGTCAGGTGGGCCTATCACGCCGGGAGCACCGCCGGATTTGTTGTGTCGTCGATCCTCCTCGGCCCCACGGTCACGAGCCTGATGATAGCGCTCGTCCGGGGAGAGCGGCGGGGCATGTGGCCTGTCGTGGTCGGGAGCAGCCTGGTCTTCTCGGCATTCGCGGTGAACCTGTTCGCCGGGCTCTGGGGCCTGGTCAGGAGGTAGGGCGGGGAGGGGCTTCCGTGCTTCGCACCGCGGTCCTGGTTGTTGCGCTTGCCGCTTCCGGCCACGCCCCTGATTCGTCGCCGCTCGCCGCGGCGGACCCGTACGCGGCCGCCCGGCGGACCATGGTTGAGCAGCAGATCAAGACGCGCGGCATCCGAGACGAGCGCGTCCTGAAGGCGATGCTGACCGTGCCTCGGCACCGGTTCGTGAGCGATCGCCACCTCTCCTCGGCCTACGGCGACCACCCGCTTCCCATCGGGTACGGACAGACGATCTCCCAGCCCTACATCGTGGCGTTGATGTCGCTCGAGGCCGGCGTTCTTCCCGGTCACAGCGTGCTCGAGATCGGAACCGGGTCAGGCTACCAGGCGGCGATCCTGGGAGAGCTCACCGCACCCAATCGGGTCTACACCATTGAGATAGTCGAGCCGCTGGCCCGTTCGGCCGGGATTCGCCTGCGCGAGCTGGGATACGGCGGAATCCACACACGGCGGGCAGACGGGTATCTGGGGTGGCCACAGGCCGCTCCCTTTGACGCCATACTGGTGACCGCCGCTCCAGATCACGTGCCGCCCCCACTGATTCGGCAGCTCAGAGACGGCGGGCGGATGGTCGTGCCGGTCGGACCGCCGGGGTTGGTGCAGACGCTTTGGCGGATAACCAGGCAGGGGGAGCGTCTCAGCTTCGCCAACCTCGGGGATGTGATGTTCGTGCCTCTGGTAAGGCGATGACCGCGAGGAAAGCCGCGGCGTAGGCCAGCCCGCCGCAGAGCACCACCGCTTGAAAGCCCCACTCCAGCGCGAGCAGCGCGGCCGCTATCGAGCCCACCACCGAGGCGCACCCGTTGATGGCCCAGGCCCAGGGCACGAGGCTTGGCTCACTGCGGCCCAGCAGCCGGACCGCCGCGGGGAACGGTACCCCCATCAGCATCCCCAGCGGGATCGTGATGGCCCCGATCAACGCCACCCTGGCATAGAGGGTGAGGTCGAAGGCCAGGGTCACGATCGAGGGAAGCACCCATCCGAGGGCGAGTGCGGCCGCGGCCACGGCGAGCACCGCCGCGCGCGGCCCTCCTGTGAGCCTCGCGGAGAGAATGCTGCCCGCCCCGGAAGACAGGAGCAGCCCGGAGAGGACCACCACGAAGGCATAGGTCGGATGCGTGAGCACGACTATGGACTGCTGCACGAGCGGGATCTCGACGAACAGATACCCGAAGCCCAGGGCCAGGAAGTAGGCCAGGACCGCTGCGGCCCTCCGCGGCGGCACGGAGCCCGCCGCCCGCGCCGCGCCCATCCAGCGCAGCGGTGCTACGATCAACACTCCTGCGAACAGCGTGACCGCGGCCAGGAGCACAACGAGGATCAGGTAGCCGCCCCCTCCAAACGGTTGCCAGGTGCGCCCCAGAGTTCCGACAACCTCCGGGACCTGCCGCCACCGGAAGAAGTGAAAGAAGAAGGGCCGGTCGTCGTGCGATGGGGTGACGTCGAACCGGTAGTCCGCGTGGAGCCTCTCGCGGCCGCCCGGTGAGAGGATTGCCACGAACGCCTCGCGGTGCAGATCCGCCGGCAGGACGTTGTGCCTGTTGCCCTCCGCGGGATCCACACCGGGCCCGTAGGTGATGTCGAACTGGCGCTCGGCGCAGAACGCGCGCACCCTGGCGATCTCGTCCGCGCCGAAGCCCGAGGGTTTGGCCAGGATCGTCACGGTGTTCAAGGAGCGGAGCGCCATGATCCTTCCGGCGACCGCCCCCTCAGGCGCACGCGGGCCAGCCGGCGCCATACCCTCCAGGGCAGCCACCACCCCAGCCCACGCCCTTATCTCCTCTGTCGGCGGGGTTTGGACCCATCGCGTCACCGCCAGGACCCCACCCGGCGCAAGACCCCTCAGGTAGTCCCCGAACGCCTCTACCGTCAACAGGTGGTTCTCCGCCAGGGAGAAGGCGCCCGACGCCACGACCTGGAACGACTCCTGCGGCGGGACCTGGATCACGTCGAAGAGCGCCCTGCTCCGCCGCAGGTAGGCCCTCGGGTTCTCCACGACCATCTGTGCCAGCGCGGCGGTCCCCCTGACGAGGCTTCCGGGCACCGCGGCGGCCGCCTCCGCCACCAGGGGGTTTCCTTCAACCACCACCGCGGGCTCCATCCCATGGTGCAGCGCCCCCAGCACCTCGACTCCCACACCGACCACGAGGGCGCTCCCGGGGCTGAGCCCGTAGGCGGCCGCGCTCGGTAGGTAGGCTGTGAAGGAAGCGTCGCCCTCGACCGGCAGCCCGCGCAGGCCGTCGCCGTCAACGGTCAGGCCCGGCAGCGAGGGGGGCACGCCTGGATAGGCCGGGCTCAGCCCCGGCGCGAACCGCAGGGCCGGGCTCCTCACCACCTCGACCCTGGCCCCGGCGCTTCTCGCGGAAAACTCGAGCCGCGCCTCCGGATACCGGCGGATCTGGCTCAGTGACTTGTACGGGGAGAGAGGGATCTCGGGCGCCGCCCCTGCCGCCAGCCCGAGCATCGCCGCGGCGGTGAGCGCTACCATGGCTGCGGCCCGTGCCCGACGCCGTCCCCCCGAGGCGTCCGGAGTGCCTCCTGGCCACCAGAGCGCGGCCGCGCCCGTCGTGGCCACCGCCGCGGAGGCGATCATGCCGCCGGCCCCGCCAGCCAGTGCAAGGACCGGGAGAGAGGCCACCGTCCCCGCGGCCGCGCCCGCGAACGAGGCGGCGTAGAGCGCGCCCGCGCGCTCGGGTTGCGCCACCAGGGCGGCTCCGGTCACCAGGCCCGCGCAGAGGAACGGGAGGAGCAGCGCCAACAGCTGCAGCGCCAGGAACGCCGATTGAACCGGCTCCAGCGCCATCAGGTAGGCATCGAACGGCACGGTCCGGAGCGCCAACAGGGCCAGGACCGTGGCCGGGAGGAAGGCGGTTGCGCCCCACGCCGCCGTGCGAATCGGCGTGCGCCTGAGCCGGCCGAAGGCGGCCAGGGCCGTTCCGCTGGCTCCGAACCCGAGCAGCCCCAGACCCACCGCCACGAACGCAAGGTGGTGCCACTGCGCCACCGAGAAGAGGCGCACCAGCGAGACCTGGAGCAGCAGGGCCGCTCCCGAGGCAAGCGCCACACCGGCGTGGATCCTGGCCATGGCCCCCCTGCTACCTTCGCCGGGCCGCCCCGCGGGCCTCCAGGACACACCGACCGGCCTCGGCTTCCCACCGGCCAGCTTCATGCAGGAATCGGCCGCCGCAAACCGCAATCAACCAAGGATGGGGTCCGTGGTGTCCAGGCAGACAAACAGCAAGGCGACTACGCTCGTGATCCGGCCTCTGCGCGAAGAGCACGTCGGTCCCTGTGCCGCCATCGTCGCCGGCATCCCGCTCTGGCAGCGCTACGGGATGACCCTCCCGAAGGCGCGGCGCCTGATAAGAGGCGCGCTGGCCGGCGGGCGCGGGGAAGCGGGCGGGGCGCCCGCCGCGGGGGAGTTCGCCGTGGCGACTCAGGGCGGGCGGGTCGTTGGGCTGGTCTGGTTCTTCAAGAAGGCCGCCTTCGGCCGCAGCGGCTACGTCAAGTGGCTGGGAGTGGCACCGGAGGCGCGCGGCCGCGGAGTGGGCCGGAGCCTGCTCGAGCACGCCGAGCGCAGGATCTTCAGGTCCTGCGCCGACATCTTCCTGCTGGCCTCCGAGTTCAACCGATCGGCGCACGCGTTCTACGCCCGGCAGGGATACGAACGGGTGGGGGCAATAGCGGACTACGTCGCCCAGGGCATTACGGAGCTCGTCTTCAGGAAGCGCGCCGGGGGAAGCCCGCCTGGAGGAGTCGGTCGAGCAGGTCGTGACTACGGCAGGGAGATCAAGGGAGGAGGAAGGAGATGAAAGCCGCAAGAACGCGACGGTGTCTCTGGCTTGTGGTTGTGCTGTTGCTGAGCGTTTCCTTGGTGCCGGCATCGAAGGCGGGTCCCGCTCCGGGGGGTACTCTCACCATCGGCGTGCCCGGCGAGCCGGTAGGCATGGATCCCCACATCGCGACGGTGCTATCCTCGCTGCGCCGGGCCGATCTGATCTACAACCGGTTGGTCAGGTTCAACGACAAGATGGAGATAGTCCCCGACCTCGCGATGTCGTGGGAGATCCCGGACAGCCGGACCTACATCTTCAGGCTTCACAGAGGCGTCAAGTTCCACAACGGGCGCGACCTGGTCGCCGACGACGTGAAGTACAGCATCGAGAGGATAGCCGACCCGGCGACCGCCTCGCCCGCGAGGGCCTGGCTCCCTCCATTCGAGTACATCAAGGTGGTGGACCGCAACACGGTCGAGTTCAAGCTCAAGCACCAGCTTGCTTCCTTCCTGAGCAACCTGGCCCTCTCCAACATGGCGATTGTGCCCAAGGAAGAGGTTGAGCGCCATGGGAACCTGCACAGGGTGGCTATAGGCACCGGCCCGTTCATGCTCGAGCGGTGGGTACCCGACGATCACATGCGGTTGGTGCGCAACCCGAACTACTTCAGGTCCGGGTTTCCGCGCGTGGACACCCTTATCATCCGGGTGATCCCGGACGAGGCCTCGCTGCTGGCGGGGTTGCGCGCGCGCACGCTCGACATGGCCCATCTGTCGGAGCCCGCGGTAGTGGATCTCGCCGCGAAGGACCGGGATCTCGTCACAACCCAGACGCCGCTCATCATGCTCAGGACGTTTGGATTCAACGCGACACGACCGCCCCTCACGGACGCCCGCGTAAGGCAGGCGATAGGATGGGCGATCGACCGCCAGCGCCTGGTCGAGCTGGCGGAGCGAGGGCACGGAAGGGTCTCGGGCCCCATCCCGATAGCCATCAGGGAGTGGGCCCTCCCCGTCGGCTCGTTGCCGTATGCCCGGAAGGACGTTGCGAGGGCCAAGCGGCTCCTCACCGAGGCAGGGTTCCCAAGGGGAGTGACCTTCAAGATAGTGACTTCCCCCGGCTTCCGGCTTCTCCCAATCGCGGAGGTCATCCAGGAGCAGCTCAAGGAGTCGGGCATCACGGTCGAGCTCGAGGTGCTGGAGTGGGGCGCCTGGATCACCAGGTGGGTCAGGCGTGACTTCGACTCTATGGTGGAGTTGCGAACCGGAGGATTGGACCCGGACGGGTTCCTCTACCGGATGCTCCACAGCGCGGGCCCGGTCAACAACTTCCTCTTCAAGGACAGCGATCTCGACAGGCTGCTCGACAGGGGCAGGGTGATAGTGGACTTCGACCGCCGCAAGACGACCTACGATGAGGCGCAGCGGCTGATCATGGAGAAAGCTCCATTCATACCGCTCTACTCGCCGCTGGACACGTGGTCGCTTCGCAGAGACGTGAGAGGCTTCCGCCTGATCTCCTCCGCCCAGTACTACTACCTTGAGGAGACGTGGCCGGAACGGTAAGGCTTGGCGAGCGATCCAGCGAGTAGACGACAGGGAGGGCGCCCCGGCCCGGCGGGCCGGCGCCCTCCCGAGCGCAGACGCGGAGAAGTGACTCTTGCTCAGATACGTCGCATCTAGGTTGCTGGCCCTGGTGCCGGTCCTTGTCGGCGTCTCCATCCTCGTCTTCCTGCTGATGAGACTTATCCCCGGCGATGCGATCGAGCTCTTCGTCGGAACGCAGATAGAGCTGACGCAGGAGCAGCGGCGCGAGCTGGAGAGGATCTTCGGCATGGACATACCCGTTCACCAGCAGTATCTGAGCTGGGTGGGCGGGCTCCTCCAGGGGGACCTCGGGACGTCTCTGAGAACGGGGAAGGCGGTTGGCGAGGAGATCGCACGCCGTCTGCCTGTGAGCGCCGAGCTGGCGGCGCTCGCAATGGTCATGGCTCTCGGGATCGCGCTACCCCTCGGTGTTCTGTCGGCGGTCAGGCGAGGGACCCGGGTCGACGCCGCGGTCCGGGTAGGCGGCCTGATCGGCCTCTCTCTGCCCGGGTTCTGGCTCGCGACGATGCTGGTGCTGCTGTTCTCCAGGTTCCTGCCGATCGGTCTGGTAGACAGGTTCGTGCCGCTGTCGGAAGATCCGCTGCACAACCTCAAGATCATGCTGCTCCCCTCTCTCTCGCTGGCGGTAGCGGTGGCCGCGGTGCTCATGCGCTATGTGCGCTCCAGCCTGCTCGAGGTGCTTG
>JBBIJB010000080.1:0-9906 GCA_037446215.1 Armatimonadota bacterium | reverse complement strand
TGGGGTCGCTCTTCAAGCGCCCCGACGTCCAGATGCCGATAGAGAACACGACGGCCTTTGTGTGCGGCCCCCCGGTGATGTTCAGGTTCGTACTGCGCGACCTCCAGGCGATGGGCTTCTCCGACGGAGACATCGTCTCGACGCTCGAGCGCTACATGAAGTGCGGCGTCGGCAAGTGCGGTCACTGCTGCATAGGGGTGGCGTACGTCTGCACCGACGGCCCGGTGTTCACCTACGAGCAGATACGCAGGCTTGGAGAGGTGATTTGACGGGAGAGCTGCGGGCGGATCTGCGTCGGTGCCTGGCAGGGAGGGTCTGCCTGGTCGGCGTGGGCAACGTCGATCTCGGCGACGACGGCTTCGGCGTGCGGCTGGCCGAAGCCCTGGACGGCGCGGGCGAGGCCACGGTGATCAGCGCGGGCACAACGCCCGAGCGGTGGGTCGGGACGATCGCGAGGGAGGGGTTCGACAGCGTGGTGTTCCTGGACGCCGTGGAGGTGGACGCCCCGGTGGGCTCCGCGATCCTGCTCGAGCAGGAGGAGATGGCCGCGGTCTATCCCCAGATCTCCACGCACAAGCTCTCCCTCGGCACGCTCGCGCGGTTGATCGGGTCGCAGTGCGGCTCCCGCGTATGGCTCATCGGGGTCCGACCCTCCCGCCTCGGCTACGGGGAAGGGCTGTCGGGCGAGGTCGCGGGTTCGCTGGATGCCCTGCGGGCGCTGATAGGCGAGACGCTTCGCACAAACCGTGAAGGACACACGAGGAGCACCGGGTCATGACCGCACCTTCAGCAGTGATGCTCGCGATAGCCGTCTGCGCCGCCGGAGCGGTGATCTGCCTGCTGGCATCCAGGTCCAAGGCGGCGGCCGGCTGGCTGTCCTTCGCAACGGTCGCCCTGTCGAGCGGGCTCGTGCTCCTGGCCTCGACAAGGGTCCTTATGGGGGGGCACGACCTTCCCGAGTCCTACCTGGCGCTACCGTCCCTCGGGTCCGATCTCAGGGTGCACGTCGACGGGCTGAGCGCGGTGTTCCTGGCGCTGGTGGCCGCGGTCGCGCTGCTCGCCGCGTTGTACTCGGTGAGCTACATGCGGCACTACAAGGAGTACGGCGTCGGGCGCTACTACCCGTACTTCCTGCTCTTCATCGGGGGAATGTACGGAATCCTCACCACCACCGACCTGATGTTCTTCTTCTTCGTCTTCTGGCAGCTGATGACGCTTCCGTCCTTTGCGCTGATCCGCTACGAGAACAGGAAGCGGGAGAACGTGGCCGCGTCCAACCGCTACCTCATCATGATGGAAGCGGCGTGTGCCCTGGTGGTGGTGAGCGCGGCGCTGCTGGGGCGGGGTGGGACGCTGCAGGAAGCCGGGCTGGCCCGATACGACTTCGATTCGATAGCGGCGGCGATGCCCGGCCTCCTGGGGGCAGCCCCCGGAGTGGTGGCGCTGGGGTTCGGGCTGATGCTGGTCGGGTTCGGTATCAAGGCCGGGATCTGGCCATTTGGCCAGATGTGGCTGCCGGACGCGCACCCCGCCGCTCCCTCTCCCGTGAGCGCCCTCCTCTCGGGCGTGATGATCAAGACCGGCGTCTACGGCCTCATGCGGACCTTCTTCTGGCTCGTTCCCGCGGAGGCGCTGCCGCTCTACCCCGCGGCGGCGTGGGGCGGGACGCTCGCCGCCCTTGGGGCGCTGACGCTCTTCGTGGGCACGGCCCAGGCGCTCAGGCAGGAGCAGACCAAGCGGCTTCTGGCGTTCTCCAGCATCGGGCAGGTGGGCTACATAGTGCTGGGGATGGGCGCAGCCCTGGCGCTGACGGGCAGGGCCGACTCGGGCGGCGAGGTCGCCGCGCTTGCCGCCCTGGCGCTGTACGGAGCGCTGTTCCACACCGCCAACCATGCCGCCTTCAAGAGCCTGCTGTTCCTTAACGCAGGATCCGTGCTGCGCGCCACCGACGCCCAGGATCTGAACAGGCTCGGCGGTCTGATGCGCTTCATGCCCGTCACTGCCGTGACCGCCCTGATAGCGTCGCTCTCGATCGCGGGGGTGCCCCTCCTGAGCGGCTTTGCCAGCAAGTGGGCGATCTATGTCTCGACCTTCCTGGGCAGCGGCGTGGCCGGCTACCTCGCGATCTGCGGGGTGATCGCCGTCCTGACCGGCGCCCTCACGCTCGCCCTCTTCATGAAGTTCTTCGGCACCGCCTTCCTCTCGCGAACGAGCGAGCTGGCGGCGCGGTGTGCGGAGCGGGGTCCCATGGAAGCGGACTGGTTGATGCAGATCCCTCAGTTGGCCCTGGCCGCCGTCTGCGTCGTCCTGGGCGTGGCGCCCGTGACCGCGTACCGGGCGCTCGAGGCCGCGCTTGCCCAGAGCGGCTCCGGCCTCGCCCCCCTGTTCGGCCGGCCTCTTGCGGGCTCTCCCGAGGCGGTGCTGCCCTGGGTGCCCCTGGAGGTCCTGGGCGGGCAGGCGGTGATGGCGCCCGTGGCGGCAGCAGCGGTGCTCGCGGTGCTGCTGATGGTCTCGGTGAAGATCTCTCGGCTCGGGGCCGCGCCCCGGCGGGCCTCGGAAGTCTGGCTGTGCGGCTACGCTGTGGAGTCCGAAGCGCACCGGTACGTGGCCGCAAACCTGTACGGAGAGGTCAACAAGAGGTTTCGGTGGCTGGGAGGAGCGTCCAGGGCGCACTCCCCGGCGTCGGGCGGATGGTCCGGCGAGGCGTCGCAGGGCCGAGATGCCACGTAGAGCGCCAATGACAGCGAGGTTGGAGTGAGATGACGGCGAGCGAGATCCTCAGCCAGCTAAAGACCCGCTTCGATGCAAGCGTCCAGCGAGCGGACATCCCGCAGGACGACAGGCTGTTCGTCTACGTAACGCCGGCCTCCCTCAGGGACGTCTGCCGGTACGTCTTCAGGGACCTGGACGCCAGGTACGTGACCAGCATAGGGATGGATGACCGTCAACGCACCGGGCGGTACCTGATCGCCCACAACTTCGCGTTCGACAAGGATCACGTTCTTGCTTCCATCCTCACCTACCTCAGGGAGAACCACGCGGCGGTCGAGAGCATAGTGGAGGGAGTGCCTGCGGCCAACTGGGCCGAGCGGGAGTTCAAGGACCTCTTGGGGATCGAGCCGGTGGGGCACACGACCCCCAAGCGGCTCGTGCTGCCCGATGGGTGGCCCGAGGGCGCGCACCCGCTGCGCAAGGACGTCCCGTGGAACTTCGTTCCTCCGGACTACGACGACAGCCGCCAGTACGCCTTCGACGACCCCCCGGAAGGCTGCATCGTGGTCCCGTTTGGCCCGTTTCATCCTACGCTCGACGAGCCGGCCCACTTCAGGCTGTACGTCGACGGGGAGACGGTCAAGGGGTGCGAGTACCGCGGGTTCATGGTCCACCGCGGCATCGAGAAGCTCTCCGAGTCGGTCCTCTCGTACAACGAGATCCCGATGCTGGCAGAGCGGATCTGTGGGATTTGCGGGTCGGTGCACAACGTCACCTACGCGCAGGCCGTGGAGCAGGCCGCCGCAGTGAAGCCGCCGCCCCGGGCGGAGTTCATCCGCACGATCATGCTCGAGCTCGAGCGGCTTCACAGCCACCTGCTCTGGGTGGGGCTGGCCAGCCACATCCTCGGCTTCGACACCCTCTTCATGCAGAGCTTCCGGATCCGGGAGCCGATCATGTGGATCACCGAGAAGATCAGCGGAAACCGCAAGACCTACGCGCTCTGCGTGATCGGCGGCGTCAGGTGGGAGATCACCCCCGAGCTGAGGTCGGAACTCCGCGAGGTGCTCTCCGCGCTGGAGAAGGAGTGGCTGGCAGTGGCGGGTGCCGTACGCGGCGACCGCAACGTCCAGCGCCGCACCAAGGGGGTTGGGGTGGCCGACAAGGCTCTCGTCAAGGAGATGGCCCTCGTGGGGCCGATTGCCAGAGCCGCCGGGGTCCCGATCGACTGCAGGCGCGATCATCCCTACGCCGCCTACGACAGGGTGGAGTTCGACGTCGTGACGCAGGAGGGTGCCGACGTCTGGTCCCGCCTCCTCGTTCGGGTCCTCGAGGTGTTCGAGTCCATAAGGATCATCCGCCAGTGCCTGGAGAAGATGCCCGACGGCCCGATCGCTGCGGCGGTCGAGGCCGACCTGCCGGCGGGCCGCATGGGCTCCTCCTCGGTGGAGGCGCCGAGGGGCGAGGCCCACCACTTCGTGGTCACAGGAGAGGAGAACCGGCCGCGGCGGTGGCGGGTTCGGGCCCCAACCTACCAGAACCTCCAGGGGGTTCCCGCCATGATCAGGGAGCAGCACCTCGCCGACATGACCATCTCGCTAGGCAGCATAGACCCGTGCTTTTCATGCACCGATCGCCTCGAGGTCGTCGATATCCGTACGGATCGGACCCGGGTATACGGGCAGGAGGAGTTGCTGCGGCTGGCGAGGAGCGTGCGGCGATGATGACGGCGGTTGTGATCGCATCGTTCAATGTCCTTCTGGTACTCCTCGTCGCGCCCCTTTTCGAGGGGGTGGTCAGGCGGCTGACGGCGCGGATACAGTCACGGCAGGGCCCGCCGCTGCTCCAGCCATATCTGGACATACTGAAGCTGCTCGGCAAGGAGGACATCGAATCGGGCGTCGCGCCGGGGGTGCAGCGGCTGGCCGCCGCGCTCTCCCTGGCCTCGGTGCTGACGGTGGCCACCATGGTCCCCATGGGAACGCGGCCTCCGCTCAGCGGGATCGGCGACGCGATCGTGCTCGTCCACCTCCTCGGGCTCTCGGGCGTATCGATTCTCCTGGCGGGTCTGGCCGCCGGCTCGACCTACTCCCTCCTTGGGATGAGCAGGGAGATGGTGACGATGGTCACCCTCGAGCCGCTCCTGGCGGTGGCCTTGATCCTGGGCGCGGTCCAGACAGGCTCGATGCATCTGGATGTCGTCCTCGGCGGCTCCGCCTATGCCGGCACGGGACTCCCGCTCCCGGGTCTTGTAATGCTGGGGACCATCCTGTTTGCCTTCCAGGCATTTGTCGGTCGACTGCCCTACGACACCGCGGAGGCCGAGACAGAGATCATGGAAGGCGCCATGATGGAGTACTCGGGGCCGAAGCTGGCCCTGTTCAAGTACGCGAGGATGGCCAGGCTGTTGGTCTACGGGGCGCTCTTCTGCGCGCTCTTTGCCCCCTGGGGAAACAGCTGGCCCTTCCCTCTAGGCACCCTGGCGATGCTCGGCAAGGTCTTTCTGCTCGTCCTGCTCGTGACCGTGGTCGCGGCCACCCATGCGCGCTACCGGATCGATCAGGCCGTCCGCCACTACGCCATCATGCTCGGGGTGGCGGTGGTGGCCCTTGTAGTCGCGGTCCTGCGGGCCTAGGGAGGGAGTGCGATGTCCTGGTTGAGCAAGATCAAGGAGGCGGTGATCTGTCTCAAGGCAGGCCGGGCGACGCTTCCATACCCGTTTGAGCCAAGGCCGACGCCGGAGCGGTTCAGGGGCAGGCCGATCTTCGACGGGGCAAGGTGCATTGGGTGCGCCGGGTGCGCCAACAACTGCCCGGCACGGGAGATTCTCGTGTTCGACCCCAGCCAGGAGGTACGCATCATCAAGTACCTGGGGCTGCGATGCACGTACTGCGGCCGCTGTGCCGACGTATGCCCCGAGGGGGCGATCACGATGAGCCGGGAGTTCGAGACCGCCACCAACGACATCCGGGATCTGGAGCAGCACCTGGAGATCTTCATGGGGACCTGCACGCGATGCGGCCGTTGCTTCAAGGAGCCCTCGATTCTGGAGCAGTTGAAGCTGAAGGGATACCGTGACGACGACCTTGAGAACGACAGGTGGGTCTACTCCTCCAGACCCTTCCTGGACGGCGGGTCCGTGGTTCGCGACATCGAGATCGAGCTAGACTAGGCCTACGGGTGAGCTTAGATGAGCATCAGTGAGATCTGCCGGCGAGCTTTCAAGCGGTCAATCTGGGTCTACCACGCGAACAGCGGGGGCTGCAACGGCTGCGACATAGAGGTACTGAACGTCCTGACGCCCTACTACGATGTGGAGCGCTTCGGGATCAAGCTGGTGGGGTCTCCCCGCCACGCGGACGTCATGCTGTGCCAGGGACCGGCGTCGCGGGCCACGGCCAGGGCCCTTCGGTCGGCCTACGACGCCATGCCGGCGCCCAAGCTGGTGTTCGCCGTGGGGTCGTGCGCCTGCGGCGGGGGGATCTGGCACGACAGCTACGGTGTGATAGGCGCCGTCGAGAAGGTGGTTCCGGTCGACTTCTACATCCCGGGTTGCCCCCCGCGCCCGGAAGCGATCGTCTACGGGGTGGCGGCGGCCCTGGGCCTCGTGGACAAGAAGGTGGCCCCGGTGAGGTTCAAGCAGCTCGACCTCCCCATTCCCAGGTATCACCCGGGCGATCTGCGGACCGAGGGCGACGTTGTTGTCTACAGGAAGGCCGAGCGCATCTAGCCCCTTCGCGCGCCTGCATCAGGGATGAGAGGATTGTCAGGGGGTGTGTGTAGAAAACCCCACACGACTCCAGCGCTTTGCGGTGAAGGCTTCCGGTGCCGCGGGGGTGTCTTCATGAGAGGGTCTGGGAGGGGGTGAGGGGTCAGGAACAGGCTGGCGGTCACCGGGCTCAGCGATGCGCGGACCTCGCAAGCTGGGGCAGATGAGAACCCACAGGGGGTGTGGGAGATGGCAGGAGAGACAGGCAAGGGCGACATCTTCAAGGCGCTGAGCACCAGCTCGTTCCTGCAGGGGCTTGAGGCCGACCACCTCGACAAGCTGGCGGCGATAACCCAGCCCATCAGCTGGTCGCCTGACCAGTTGATCTTCCGGGAGGGTGAGCCCGACGACAAGTTCTACATCGTTACAGACGGCCTCGTCGCCCTGGAGATCTCCGTTCCCAATCGAGGACGCGTGAACATCCTGACGGTCGGCCCAGATGAGATCCTGGGTTGGTCGACCGTGATCCCCAACATAGAGAAGAGAACCGCCAGCGCCCGGGCGCTACAGCCCACGCGCGCGCTTGCCGTGGACGCTCTCGAGCTCTGCGCGCTCTGCGAGAAGGATCACCACCTGGGGTATCTGGTGTTCCGCGCCGTTGCCGATGTGATCGCGAGCAGGCTGAAGGCAACGAGGATTCAGGTTCTGGATATATACAAACCCGGCCAAGGAGAGTGACGAAAACCCAATGCCGGCACAGACACCCGCAATTGGTGGGCACGTCATAATACCAAAGCCAGCCCTCCAACAGGTCTTCGATGCCCTGAAGGAGGCAGGATACACTCTGGTGGGCCCGACCGTCGATGGCGGTGCCATCGTACACGGCGAGATCTCGAGCATCTCGGAACTTCCCATGGGTTGGACCGCTGTCTTGGAGCCGGGCTCCTACAGGCTCCAGCGTCGCTCCGACCAGATGTACTTCGGATTCGCCTGTGGCCCGCACTCTTGGAAGAAGTTCCTCTACCCGCCCGTCGCAAGGCTGTTCTCCGCGCGTAGGCGCGACGGCGACCTGGAGATCACGCCCGGAGAAGGCCCCGCTCCGCAGTACGCCCTGATCGGCGCACGCGCCTGCGACCTGGCCGCGATCGGCGTCCAGGACCGAGTGTTTCTCGAGGGAAGGCCTCAGGACACCTTCTACAGGGATAGGAGGCAGTCAGCCTTCGTCCTCGCGGTCAACTGCGTCGAACCAGGGGGGGTGTGCTTCTGCGCCTCGGTCAAGACCGGTCCCCGCTGCGGCGGCGGCTATGACATCGCGATGACCGAGATGGAGACGACCTTCCTGCTGGAGATCGGCTCCGAGCTGGGGGCCCATGTCCTGGCGAACGTTGAGTGGCGACCGGCGGGGGCGTTCGAGCTGAGCCGAGCGCGGCGCGCGCTGTCCGATGCCGAGGGACGCATGGGCCGCTCCATGGACACCCACGGCCTGCCCGACGTCATGTACGAGAACCTCGAGCACCACCGGTGGTCCGAGGTAGCACACCGCTGCCTCTCGTGCGCGAACTGCACGATGGTGTGCCCGACCTGCTTCTGCTCGGACGTGCAGGATACCAGCGACCTGACGGGCAACGACACCTCCCGTGTCAGGGTCTGGGACTCCTGCTTCAACCGCGAGTTCTCTTACGTCTTCGGCGGACACCTCCGTCCCAACGTCAGGGCTCGCTACCGCCAGTGGCTCACGCACAAGCTGGCTGCGTGGATCGACCAGTTCGGCGTCCTGGGATGCGTCGGGTGTGGCCGGTGCATAACCTGGTGCCCGGTGGGAATCGATCTGACAGAGGAGCTCGCGGCGCTCAGAGGGGAGTCCAAGTCATGACCACGACCCAGGTTCTTCAGCATCAGCACCACGCACCGGGACACCCCTTGCTCCCCCACACGGCCGTCATCACGGACATCCAGCACGAGGCGGCCGGAATCAACACGTACACGCTGGAGTTCAAGGATGCCTCTCTTCGCGACGACTACCGCTTCCAACCCGGCCAGTTCAACATGCTCTACCTTCCCGGCATCGGCGAGGCCGCGATCTCCATCAGCTCGGATCCGGGCGAGCCGTCGAAGCTCAAGCACACGATCCGGATAGTGGGTAACGTGACCCAGGCGATTGCCCGCCTTCCCAAGGGCGCCGCCCTCGGTCTCCGCGGCCCATACGGCAGCCACTGGCCGATGGAGCGCATCGTCGGAAAGGACGTAATCGTGGTAGCGGGCGGCATCGGAATGGCTCCGCTGCGCCCGGCCATATACCACCTCATCCGGCATCGAGCGGACTACGGCAGAATCCAGATCCTCGTGGGCGCCCGCGTGCCAGACGACCTCCTCTACCCCGGCGAGTACGATCTTTGGAGCCGACACGACATCGAGATGATCGTCTCCGTGGACCGTGCCGATGAGTCGTGGAGGGGGCGTGTGGGAGTGGTGCCGATCCTCTTCTACCAGCTCCGTCCGGATCCGCGCCGGACCGCCGTGCTGACCTGCGGCCCGGAGATAATGATGCAGTTCGTGATCTACGAGGCCCTGGCCCGCCGCATACCGAAGAGCGCCATCCACATTTCGCTCGAGCGCAACATGAAGTGCGCCGTCGCGTTCTGCGGCCGGTGCCAGTACGGGCCGACCTTCCTGTGCAAGGAGGGGCCGGTGCTGAGCTACGACCGGATCGAGCCTTTCTTCAGCGTGGAGGAGTATTGATGGCTACGGTGCAGAAGCAACGCCCCACCCTCGCTGTATTCAAGTTCGCGTCGTGCGACGGCTGTCAGCTTTCGCTGCTCGACTGCGAGGACGAGCTGCTCACTGTTGCGGGGGCCGTCGAGATTGCCAACTTCGTCGAAGCGCGCCGTCAGGTGCTGCCCGGCCCCTACGACGTTTCGCTGGTCGAGGGATCCGTGACGACGGAGGAGGAGATCGAACGGATCAAGGAGGTTCGCAGGGAGTCGAAGCTGCTCGTCGCGATCGGCGCATGCGCGACGGCAGGGGGCATCCAGGCGCTCCGCAACTGGGCCGATGTCTCCGAGCTCACCCGCGTGGTCTACGCCAAGCCTGAGTACATCCACACGCTGGATCGCTCGAGGCCGATAAGCGACTTCGTCACCGTGGACTTCGAGCTGCGCGGCTGCCCGATCAGCAAGCGGCAGCTGCTGGAGCTGGTTACCTCTCTGCTGATCGGCCGCAAGCCGAGCATTCCGATGCACAGCGTCTGCGTGGAGTGCAAGCGGCGCGGGACGGCATGCGTGATGGTGGCGCAGGGCATCCCGTGCCTGGGTCCGGTCGTCCAGGTAGGCTGCGGAGCCATCTGCCCGGCTTACGGTAGGGGCTGCTACGGCTGCTTCGGGCCGATGGAGCTGCCGCACACCGAATCGCTCGGGGCGCGCTTCCTGGAGCTGGGGTTGTCACGGGACGACGTGATGAGGGCCTTCCGCAGCGTCAACGGGTACGCG
>JBBIJB010000079.1:8388-9958 GCA_037446215.1 Armatimonadota bacterium | reverse complement strand
CGCAGGGGAGCTCAAGCAGCTCCTGGTTCGTGACCGCGTCCGCTCCTGCGAACCCTGCAACGGTTCCCTTGTCCCGGAAGTGCGCGAGCAGGCTCGCCAGGTCCAGGCCCTCAGGGTTGTGGACGCCGCCGTAGACATCGCTCACACCCACGACCTTACATCCCTGCTCTGCCATCAGCCGCGCGGATGCGCTGCCCACATTACCGAACCCCTGGACCACGACGGTCGCCCCGTCCCAGGGGAGATCCATCAGCTTCGCAGCTTCGCGCGCGGCTATCATGCAGCCGCGGCCCGTCGCGTCCTTGCGCCCCACCGATCCGCCTATCGAGACGGGTTTGCCGGTCACAACGGCCGGCACCGAGTGACCGCGGTGCATGCTGTAGGTGTCCATTATCCAGGCCATTATCTGATCGTTGGTGCCGACGTCGGGAGCCGGGATGTCGCCCAGCGGATGCATCAGCACGCTGATCTCGGTGGCATACCGCCGCGTCAGCCGCTCAAGCTCGCCGATGGAGAGAGCGCGCGGATCGACTACCACGCCGCCCTTGGCGCCGCCGTAGGGGAGGTGAACCAGCGCGCACTTCCAGGTCATCCACATGGCGAGGGCGCGCACCTCGTTGAGCGTCACGTGGGTGTCGAACCTGATACCCCCCTTCGTGGGCCCAAGGACCGTGCTGTGGTGGACCCGGTAGCCGGTGAAGACCCGGACCGATCCGTCGTCCATGCTCACCGGGAAGTTCACGGTCAGCTCGCGGTGGGGTGTTACGAGGTACTCCTTGATCCCACGCTTGAGGGAGAGGCGCTCCGCGGCCGCCCAGAACTGCCTGAGAGCCATGTCCCAGGGATCGTCCTTGACGGCGGCAACTGCCGCCTGTACGTGCTGTGCGCTCATCCGACCTGCCTCCTTTAGCCCCCAGGTTTCCTTCATGGAGGGCGGCCGCTTCTCCTCCAGGTAAGAGGCCTGCCGCACCGCCGTAGGCCGTCCGAGCGGCTCACCGGATCAGCATCGCATCTCCGAAGCTGTAGAACCTATACCGCGCCCGCACGGCCTCCCTGTAGGCCTCCATCACAAGCTCGCGGCCCGCGAAGGCCGCCACGAGCATGATCAGGGTTGTCCTGGGCAGATGGAAGTTGGTGACCATCGCCTCCACCGCCCTGAAACGGTAGCCCGGCAGGACGTAGAGATCCGTCCAGCCGCTGCAGGAGGCAACCCGACCATCCTCGGATGAGGCGCTCTCCAGGGCCCGCACGACCGTCGTGCCGACGGCCACCAAGGATCCCTGCCTGCCGTTGATCGCGGCGGCGGCCTCCGCCGAAATCGTGAACTGCTCGGCCTCCATCCGGTGGTCCGCGACGTGCTCGGCAGAGACCGACTGGAAGGTTCCGGGGCCGACGTGCAGCGTTATCGGTACGACACCTACTCCGCCTGCCTTGAGGGAACCCAGCAGACGGGCTGTGAAGTGCAGTCCGGCAGTGGGAGCCGCAACCGCGCCCTCCTCTCGGGCGTAGACGGTCTGGTAGCGCTCGGGATCGACGAGAGGACGGCGGATGTAAGGAGGCAGCGGCATCT
>JBBIJB010000079.1:0-8378 GCA_037446215.1 Armatimonadota bacterium | reverse complement strand
GTCGCGCAGTAGCTCCGGGATGGCGTCGCCGCCCAGCGTACGAACCAAGCGGCGACCTTCCGGAAGCCGCTCCCCGATCTCGAGGGGCACCCTTGCCTTCCCAACCTCAACGACGGAGCCGGGCGCGAGCCTCCGCCCTGGGCTGACCAACGCCTCCCAGGCGCCATCCGGTGCGGGCTTCACCAGGAGTATCTCGACGGCGCCGCCGCTGCGGGCGCGCCTTCCCCGCAACCGAGCCGGTACGACCCGCGTATCGTTGACGGTCAGCAGGTCACCGGCGGCAAGGAACTCGCCTATCTCGTTGAAGGTGCGGTGCTCGATCCGACCGTCCTTACGGTCGACCACCATGAGCCTGGAGGAATCGCGCGGGTTGGCCGGCTCCTGCGCGATGAGATCGCTGGGAAGCGCGTAGTCAAAGTCGTCGAGGCGCATCAAGGCCGCGGGCCAACCTTCACGCCCGTGTAGTAGTAGCGGGCAATCTCGGTGTAGTCTCGGCCGGCCAGGGCCATCCCCCTTGCCCCCCACTGGCTCATTCCCACCCCGTGGCCATATCCGCGCCCGGCCAGCTCCACCGCCGCGTCCGGGGCCAGGCTGCGCAGGGTGAAGAGGGTGCTGCGCAGCACCGTGGTTCCCACCGCGGCGCGGAACTCCGTCCCACGCATATCGATGGATCCGTGGCCTCCGTGCAGCCGGAGGGAGGCGACCCTCCCGGACGGGCTGTTGGCAGCGACCTCGATCCGGTGCAGGCCTCCCACCGGCCTACCGGCACGGGCCAGGGCGGACTCGACGGTCACGAGATCCAGTCGCAGCCGCCATGAGTGGTTCGGCGCGTCCCGGGAGTAGGGATCTGACACCCCCCGGAGGTAGGGCATCGCGCTTCCCCACACGTGCTCGCTGCTCTCCGTGGCCCCTCCGGAGTCGGCGTGAAAGGCGGCGAAGATCGGGGCTCCCGAATGGTACAGGATCAGCCCGCGGGTGGCATCTACCGCCGCACTCGTGCGAGGGTCCTCGGCGGCGACGCCTCCGTATACCTGAGAGTCGGTCGTGGATGCGACGTCGTAGCCCTCCCTGGCGAAGCGGCCCGAACCGCGGACCGCGAGGGAGCGGGCCGCTATCGCCTGCGCCCTCAGCGCCTCCCCGGGCCATCGGGGGTCCATCTCGCTGCGCACGACGCCGTAGAGATACTCCTCGAGGTCAACCTCATTGATGACTGTGAGCCTGTCGGCGCCGGATCTGCGGATCTCCAGCGCGCCCCGGTAGGCCCTGCCCGCGGCCTGCATCCGCCCCGCGCGGGGCTGCATCCGCACTGTTGGGCCGTAGGATACCCCGCCCAGATCGAGCCCCCGACCCGAAGACCTGACCTGGACCCGCCCTTGCTCGCGGAGGTCGACGCGGCCGGACTCCAAGTCCACGACCTCGAAGGGTCCGTCGCAGCCCACCAGGGCGGACTCTTGTCCGACGATGATCCCGACGCGCACGGTCCCTGAGGCCCGAGGGGATCCTCCCTCGGTGCGTCCCTGATCCGGAAGCTGTATCGGTTCGCCCGGACGGCCAGGCTCGGGCTGCCACGCCGCGGCCGGTCCGCCGGAAGAGACCCAGAGGGCGGCGCACAGGAGGGTCGCGCAGGCGCGTGCCGTCACCTGAGCGGAATCACGGCCAGAGGGTGCCCTGTCCGCGCCCCGCCTGGCCGCGACCCTGCTCGGGCTGGGGCAGGCCGAGATGCGCATAGGCCGCATGGGTCGCACGGCGGCCCGCCGGGGTTCGCGCGATCATCCCTGCCTTGAGGAGGTAGGGCTCGACCACGTCCTCGAGGGTCTCGGCGTCCTCGTGGAGCGACGCCGCAAGAGCCTCGATGCCTGTCGGCCCCCCTCCGTACACGGCGACCAGGGTCCTTAGCAGCTCGCGGTCCAGGCCGTCGAGGCCCAGGTGGTCCACCCCCTCGAACTCGAGCGCGGCCCTCGCAACGCCGACCGTCACGGTGCCGTCCGCACGGACCTGAGCGAAGTCGCGCACCCGGCGGAGCAGGCGGTTGGCGATCCGCGGCGTCCCGCGGGAGCGACGCGCGATCTCTGACGCGCCGTCCGGATCCACCACGATGCCCAGTATCTCCGCGGAGCGCCGGACGACCTGGGACAGCTCCTCCACGGCAAAGAAGTCGAGGTGGTGGAATATCCCAAACCTCTCGCGCAGCGGCGAAGACAGCAAACCCGCCCTGGTCGTCGCCCCCACAAGCGTGAACGGCCTGAGCTGGTAGCGAAGCGTCCTGGCGTGCTGTCCCCTGTCGAGGACGAAGTTAACGCAGTAGTCCTCCATGGCGGGGTAGAGGAGCTCCTCTATGCCGCGCGAGAGCCGGT
This sequence comes from Armatimonadota bacterium, assembly GCA_037446215.1. Lineage (GTDB taxonomy): Bacteria > Sysuimicrobiota > Sysuimicrobiia > Sysuimicrobiales > Humicultoraceae > VGFA01. The sequence goes on along the minus strand of JBBIJB010000079.1, from coordinate 6,024 downwards.
GGATCTCGTCTATGAAGAGGACGTCGCCGGCCTTCAGGTTCGTGAGGATACCCATCAGGTCGCCTCCGCGCTCCAACGCCGGCCCGCTGGTAGTTACCAGCTCCGCGCCCATCTCCACGGCGACCACCCCGGCGAGCGTGGTCTTGCCCAGCCCCGGAGGACCGTGCAGCAGTATGTGGTCGAGGGCCTCCTCCCGCCCCCGCGCCGCGACAATGCTGATCCGGAGCCCCTCTATGACCCTGGCCTGCCCTATGCACTCGGCCAGCGACCGGGGTCGAAGGGTGCGCAGAACCTGCGCCTCCTCCGAGGTGACCTCGTGCTCCAGACGCTGCCGGCTCATCCCTCATCCCCCCGCTCGAGCCGGTAGACCTCTTGGAAGAGCGCCTCCGAGGAGTCGATCTGCGGGAAGCGGCGGAGCGTCTCCTCCACCATCCTCCGCGCCTCCGTCGCCCTGTGGCCCAGCTGCCTGGTCAGCACGTCGATCACCTCTGCCCTGAAGTCGGCCTCCGCCGCCTTCTCGGGAAGCCCGACCTCGCGCAGCAGCGCGTACTTGCCCATCTTGCCGTGCAGGCTCGCCACCACCTTCTCCGCCGTGCGCCCGCCGATGCCCGGGAGGCGCCTCAGGAAGGCCACATCCCTTCGCTCTATCGCGTCGGCGATCTCGTGGACCTGGTGGACCATGGCGCGGACAGCCTTGGTGGGTCCAAACCCGTCGACGGTTATGAACCGCTCGAAGAACTCGCGCTCCACCTCGCGGAGGAACCCTACCAGGACGGGCTTGGGCTGGTTGGGCGTCGAGTGGTAGGAGACGAACAGCTCCACCGCCTGGGGCTCCGCCGGGCCGGCCGCGACCAGCTCCCGCTCGACCACCGGGGGCAGGACCACCTCGTAGCCGACGCCGCCCACCTCCAGGACGATCAACCCCTCGCTTCGCAGCAGCAGTCGCCCTCTCAGGAAGCGTATCACCGCCGCAACACCCCCAGGCGAGAAAGGGCCGCGTACGCGAGCGCGAGGGCGTCCGCGGCATGCGACCCGGAGATCCTGCTCAGCCCGAGCAGCGTGCACACCGAGCTCTGCACCTGGGCCTTCGTGGCGCGGCCCGAGCCTGTGACGACACGCTTCACCGCGCTCGGTGCGATCGTGATCACGGGGATGCCGGCCGCCGCCGCCGCCGAGCAGATGACCCCACGGGCGTGCCCCAGCACTATCGCGCTGCGGGGGAACCGCTGGTGGGAGAAGACGTCCTCGAGCGCGACCAGCCCCGGCCGCACCTCGCCCATCAACTGCTCCACTTCCCTGTGCAGGCGGAGGAGGCGGCACGGGAGGTCTTCGCGGGCGTCTGTCTTGAGGAGCCCGATCTCCACTACCTGGGGCCTGCCGGGAGCATCCAGAAGCACGCCGTAGCCGGTCTCGCTGAGCCCGGGATCGATGCCTACAACCCGCAGTCCCCCGCCGTCCGTCTGGCCCCGGGGCGCAGCCGGCTGGAAGGATCGGCTCTGCGAAGCTAGAGATGGGTCCATCGAACTCGCGTTCGATTATACCACCGCTCAGTCAGACCTTCCGCAGCAGGGGCCGTACGCCTAGCCGGCCTGCTGCAGGATCTCATCGGGGATGTCGAAGTTGGCGTGGACGTGCTGAACGTCGTCCAACTCCTCCAGGGCATCGAGCAGGCGCAGCACCTGGTGGGCCTCCTTGCCCTCAACGCGGACCGTGTTCCTTGGATGCATGGTTATCGTGGCGCTTGATACCACGACTCCGCCGGCCTCGAGGGCCTGCTTGACCTTGAACGTCGTCTCTGGCGAGGTGTCTATCTCGAACCCGTCCTCTGTGGCCTTGATGTCCTCTCCCCCGGCCTCAACTGCCGCCAGCAGCACCTCGTCCTCGGAGAGATGTCCCGGCGAGACCACCACCGTGCCCCTGCGTTCGAACATCCAGGCGACCGACCCCCCGCCCAGGTTCCCGCCGTTGCGGCTGAACACCGCCCTTACCTCGCCCGCGGTTCGGTTCCGGTTGTCGGTTAGGGCATCGACCAGGATCGCGACACCGCCGGGAGCGTAGCCCTCGTAGACCACGGTCTCGTAGGAGGCGCCCGATACCTCTCCTGCGCCCCGTGCGACGGCACGCTGGATGTTATCGCCGGGCATGCCGGCGTCACGTGCACGGTCGATCGCGGCGCGCAGGCGCATGTTCGCGTCTGGGTTGGAGCCGCCCTCCTTGGCCGCGACCATGATCTCGCGCGAGATCTTGCTGAACATCTTGCCCCGCACGAGGTCCATCTTCTGCTTCTTGATCTTGATGTTGTGCCACTTGGAGTGCCCGGACACGGTGTTGCCTCCTCCTCTAGCGGCCCGGCGCCTCAGGGGGGCCGTCGACTACCGTCAGGCTGCGGGAGACCTTGGCGCCCCCTGCGCCCTGGGCGACGACGGTGATCAGATAGCGCATCCCGTGCCACCTCGTCGCGGGTCGAAACTCGAATGCAAACCTGCCGGACGGATCGGCCTGCATGGAGACCTCGGCCGCGGTGCTGGCGCCTCCCGGGCCCTCGGCCACGACCGAGATCGAGACCATGGCTCCCGGCGAGGTCACTCCGTCGATGACGAACGGAGGCTCGAGGATGGAGCCGTCTGCGGGCGAGCTCACCGAGACGAAGATGGCCCCCTGGCCCCGCACCGACGACTGGGCTCCCCCTGCATCGGTCCGACCGGGCGCCAGGTCGTAGCGGGTGGGAGCCGAGGCCCGGGTGAAGACCTCGCGCCTCGGATGGAGGCAACCCTGGGTCGCGAGTTGCCAGCTACCTGCGCAGACCGTCGTGACGACCACGCCCTCGGGCGTCGCCCAGTCGTCCGGAGGATACCGGCTCGAGGCTGCCTTCATAAACGCCGCCCACATCTCTGCCGGCACCCCGCCTCCCACGACCCTGTTCATAGGGGTGTTGTCGTCGTTCCCAACCCATACGGCGGCCGAGAGGAACGGTGTGTAGCCGACAAACCAGGCGTTCCTGTAGTCGTCGGTCGTTCCGGTCTTCCCCGCGGCCGGCCGGCCGATGTTAGCGGCGGTCCCGGTGCCGCGGTCGATCACGCCCTTGAGGAGGTCGGTCACGACGAAGGCCACCTCCGCGGGTAGGGCGGCCTGGCGCTTGGGCCTGTGCTCCTCCAGCACCTTACCGCGAGGATCGGTCACCTTGGTGATCGCAAGCGGCTGCAGCCGCACGCCGCCGTTGGCCAGCGACGCGAACGCCGACGCCATCTCGAGCGGGGTCACGTCCCACGATCCCAGCGCAAGCGAGAGGTGCGGCTGCAGGGGGCTCTCGATCCCCATCGCCCGAGCGACCTCGATCACACGCTCGGGGCCCAGCTCGTGGACCATCTTCGCCGCGGGGATGTTTATCGACCGCTCGAGCGCGCGACGCAGCGTGACCGGCTCTGAGTACTTCCCGTCGTAGTTCTTCGGAGACCAGTCCGCCGCCCCCACGATCTTGTAGGTTATTGGAGCGTTCTCCAACAGCCTCGTTGGGGGAATCCCGCTGTTCGTGGCCGCGGTGTATACGAACACCTTGAACGCCGACCCCGGCTGCCTGCGCGCCTGCCAGGCCCGGTTGAACTGGCTCTGCGCGAAGTCCGCGCCCCCTATCATGGCGCGGATCGCCCCGCTGTGGGTGTCCACGGCCACGAGGGCGCCCTGGCCGACGTTGAGCCGCCTGCGCTTGGCGCCCTCGAGCCCGGATCGCACGGCCTTCTCGGCGGCGGCCTGCGCCTTGAGGTCCAGCGTCGTGTGAACCTGTAGCCCGCCCTTGTAGACAAGGTCCTCCCCGTAGGTCTCGAGCAGCCTGCTCAGTATGAACGAGACGAAGTAGGGGGCGCGGATGCCGACTAGGCCCGCGTTTGAGGAAGGCGCCAGCCGCACCGGGGCGGAGCGCGCCGCGGCCGCCGATTCCCTGCTCAGGTAGCCGACGGCCTCCATTCGGGCGAGCACGACGCCCTGCTGCCGCTTGGCCAGCGCCGAGTTCTGCGGCGCGGAGTAGACCGACGGCGCCCTTATCAGCCCCGCGAGCATCGCCGCCTCGGGCAGGGTCACTTCCCTGACCGGTTTGCCGAAGTAGACCCTCGAGGCCATCTCGACGCCGTGCGCCCCCTGCCCGAAGTAGACCTGGTTCAGATACCGCTCCAGGATCTCGTCCTTGGTCAGGCGGCGCTCGATCTCGATCGCGAGCACCATCTCGGCCGCCTTGCGGCTTATCACCCGCTCCTGCGAGAGGAAGAGCATGCGGGCGACCTGCTGCGTGATCGTGCTTCCGCCCTCCAGGAGCTCGCCCTTTCGCAGGTTCCGCCACATTGCGCGGGCAATACCCCTGAAGTCGACCCCACGGTGGCTGTAGAAGCGCTCGTCCTCCATCGCGATGACCGCCCGTTGGAGGATCAGCGGGATCTCCGCGAGAGGCACGATCTGGCGGTTCTCACGATAGAGCGAGGCGATCAGCTCTCCGTCGTGAGCGAATATCCGGGTGGTTTGGCTCGGGGGAACGTAGAGCCGCGAAACGTCTTGGATCTGCCTGGCAACGCCCAGCGCGGCCCCTACCACAATCCCGCCGGCCGCCACCAGCAACACCGCACCGGCCAGGAACAGCCAAGCCGCCGCCCTCCAGTACCCCTTGCTGGACCTGGAGCGGCGGCGCGCGGGTTGGTTGCGGCGCATCCTGGTGGGCGGCATAGGGAATCAGTCGGGGCCGAGTCGTTCGCCCCACATCTTCACCATTTTATCATAGCGCAGGGAAGGAGAGGCCCGTCCCCAGTAGAGACGGACACAGGCCGGTGCCTGTGTCCGTCTCCGATCTAGCCTCTAGAGCCGCGACGCGGTCTTGGTGGAGACGAGCGGACTCGAACCGCCGACCCCCTCGTTGCGAACGAGGTGCTCTCCCAGCTGAGCTACGTCCCCGAACACCTGGATTATACGCGCCGAGAACCGGCCGCGCAATCGCGCCCGGGCCTGCCGGGCGCGCGGCTCGAACGCTCACAACCGTATCGAGACCGGCACCACCGGATCTTCGAGCGCGACCTCGGGATGGCCCGCCAGGTAGAGCACCAGCTCCGCTACGTCCGCGGGCGGGAGCAGCCGCGCCGGGTCGAACCCCGGCGTGGCTGCCCATCGCATGGGGGTGTCCATAGGAGCTGGGGCCAGGCAGGCCACGCGCACCCCGCTCGGCTTGACCTCCAGCGCAAGCGCCCGGGAGAAACCGATCACGGCGGCCTTCGCCGCGGTGTACCCCGCGACCTGAGGGGCACCGGTGATACCGGCCCTAGAGGCCACGTTCACGATCAACCCGGTCCCTGCCGCCAGCATCGGGCGCAGCGCGGCGCGGTTCGAGAGGAAGACCGACCGTGTGTTCATCGCGAACAGGTGCTCCCACTCTGCCAGGGTAACCTCCACCAGCGGCTTGATCAGCGGCGCCCCGGCGGTGACAACCAGGATGTCGAGCCGACCGCCCGCCTCCAGCGCCGCCGCCACCACCCGCTCGGCATCCGCTTCCAGGGACGCGTCTGCCGCGACCGCGCGCGCCCGGCCGCCGGTCCGCTCTATCTCCCCAACCACTGCCCCTATCTCGGATGCGGTGCGCGCCGCGACGACCACCTCCGCGCCAGCGCGCGCCAGCGCCAGTGCCGTCTCTCGTCCCAACCCTCGCCCGCCGCCGACTACGGCCGCGGTCCTGCCAGCAAGATCCGCCATGGTCACCTGTCCTCCCCTCGGACTGTTCTGCGCGGCGCAGTTGCGCGCCTGCTCGGGCGCGTGTAGTGTGGGGTAGCAACCCATGTCCGCCGGAGCCCTTGAGTCGTTCTCGCTTGTCCACCGGGTCCGCTACGACGAGTGCGGCCCCGGATGGTCGGTGCGCGCGTCAACCTACCTGCGCCTGCTGCAGGAGTTGGCCTTCGCCCACTCGGAGGCGCTTGGGTTCTCACCGCGGTGGCACGAGAGCACCCGGCTCTTCTGGCTCGCGCGGCGCCTCCACCTGGAGATCCGCGCCCCGGCCAG
>JBBIJB010000078.1:0-9981 GCA_037446215.1 Armatimonadota bacterium | reverse complement strand
GCGGAACGACGTCACGCCCTGCATGTTGAGCTCGAGGTCCGCGGGCTGCTCGAACGCGGCGGCATCGACGGCCCGGTTCACATCGGAGGCGGTGCCCTTGGGCGCGTGGCCTACCACCTCCCCGGTGGCAGGGTTCGTAACAGGAAAGGCCTGGCCGTCGTCGGCCTCGACCCACTGGCCGTCTATCAGCATTGGCAACGCGCGCGCGCTCATCATCACAATCCCTGCCCTTCCTCGATACCTGGGGTCAGCACTACTTTCAGATCGCTGCGGGATCCGGCACGCTCGAAGGCGGCTATCCCATCCTCCAGGGGGAATGTCGCGCTGACCAGCCTGGAGAGGTCGATACGCCGCGACGCGACGAGGCCGAGCGTACGCCTGAACTGCCATCGGCTCGAGCCGGTGGTGCCGGTGACGGTAATCTGCCGGTAGTGGACACGGTTGGGGGCGAACGCGATGGTGTCGCGGCCCGGGGGCAGCCCGGCGAAGTAGACGACGCGGCCTCCGACCGCGGCAAGGTCGAGCGCCTGCTCCATCGCCTCGCCCGATGGCGCGGCCACCATCACCACGTCCGCGCCTCGCCCTCCCGTCTCGGCAAGCACACGATCGCGCAGATCCTCGCCCGTGGGATTGATGAGGATGTCGGCGCCGAACGATCCGGCCTGCTCCAGGCGCTCGTCCAGGATCTCGCTCACCATTACGGGCCGTGCTCCGGCCTGGCGTGCCAGCAGCACGTGCATCAACCCGATCGGGCCGCCGCCCACGACCAGCACGGCATCGCCGAGGCCCAGGCGAACCTCTGCCTGCGCGGAGAGGCAGCAGGAGAGCGGCTCGACGAGCGCGGCCTCCACGAAGCCCAGTCCATCGGGTATTGGCTCCAGCAGGGCCTGCCGCCATGCGCGCTCCGGCACCTTCACAAACTGCGCGAAGCCGCCGTCCAGAGTTATGCCGAAAGCCTCGTAGTCGGGACAAAGGTGCATCAGGCCGCGGACGCACTGATCGCACCGGCCGCAGCCGATGTTGGGGATCAGCGCGACGGGCATCCCGACGGGTATCCCGGCCACGCGCCCCCCAACCCCGGCGACCCGGCCGGTCACCTCGTGGCCGAGTATGCGGCTCGTACCCTCCGGGATCTTGAAGTGCCCACGATGGACTATACGAAGATCGGTCGCGCAGATCCCCGCGGCCCGAACGGCAACCAGCACGTCGCCGGCGCCGGGGACCGGCGTCTCGACCTCCTCGAGCCGCAACCCGCTCACAGGGTGATAGACGAGCGCCCTCAACCGCGCACCTCCGGCCCGCCTCCATCGATCGGGAGCGAGACCGGCATCCCGGTCAAGCTGGAACGGTTCGCAGCTATGACGGCCTCGAGCGCCTTCCGGCCGTCCTTCCCGGTCGCCAGGGGGGTAGCACCCTCCCTGATACATGCGACGAACTGCTCGGCTTCAGCCACGTACGCCTCCCGAAACCGGTCACGCCAACTCGCGAACGGCCAGAACCGGGTGCCCGACTCGCGGGTGGTGACCAAGACAGCGGAGTCGCCCGCCTCTCCGACCCTCACCACGCCCGCTGTACCCAGGATCTCCATGCGCGCGTCGTAGCCGTAGTCCACCGGGCAGCCGCCGTCGATCGTCGCCAGGGCCCCCGATGCCAGGCGCAGCGTCACCACCGCGCTATCGTAGAACTCGGGGAACTCCGCGACCAGATCCGGCCGCTTCGACGCGGCGGTCTCGGCGTAGACCCGCGTGTAGTCGGAGCCCGCCATCCAGCGCACAGCATCGAAGTCGTGGCTGTTGACCTCGGCCAGCATCCCGTTGCTGCGGCGCAGATCCCATGCCCATCGCGGCGGCAGACCGGGACCGCGCGTCAGCGATCGGATCACCATGGGCCTGCCGATCTCCCCCTCCTCGATGAGCCGTCTGGCCTTCAGGAAAGCGGGATCGAACCTGCGCATGAATCCGATCTGCAGCACTACGCCCGCATCCCCGGCGGCCCGGATCATCGCGTCCGCCTCCTCAAGCGTAAGGGCCATGGGCTTCTCGCAGAAGATATGCCTGCCCGCCGAGGCGGCGGCGATCGCGAGCTCCGCGTGCGTGAACGTCGGCGTCGTGATGCAGACCGCGTCGATCACCGCGCCGGCAAGCGCCTCTTGAAGCGTCTCGAAGCGGAACTCCACCTCCAGTTCCGCGGCTCGCGCCTCTAGGACCTCGCGGTCGGCCTCGACCACCGCGGCCAGGGTCGCGCCGGGCACATGGCCGCGGAAGTTCATCGCGTGAACCATCCCGGCGCGCCCGAGACCGACCACACAAACCCTGACCGGAGCCGATCTCACCATGCGCGCCTCACCAGATGTTCCCCGTCGAGTATCACCAACCACTCCTCCTCAGGCGATCTCCGCCTCGATCTCGCGAAGGCGCCTCACAGACTCCTCCGCGAACTCGTCGCGCAGGTGGCTCAAGCGGCTCGTCCTTGCAGCGATGTAGGGGTCGGGGAGCGGCGGCAGCGGCTCCAGGACGAGCGCCCCGTCGTAGCCGATGTCGCGCAGCGCACCGAGCAGGGCGTGGAAGTCGTAGTGCCCGCGGCCGACGGCCTGCCGGTTGCTGTCGGAGACGTGCACATTGATCAGCCGCTCCCCTGCGAGCCGCACGGCGGCCGCCGGATCCGCCTCCTCGATGTTCATGTGAAACGTGTCCAGGTGCACCCGCAAGGCGCCGGAGGAGACCTCTTCGACGAACCGCAGCGCCTGCTCGCAGGTGTTGACCAGGAATGTCTCGTACCGGTTGATCGGCTCTACTGCAAGAGCCACGCCCCTCGCCTCGGCGGTGCGCGCGGCCTCGCTGACGGCCTCGACCGCGTTGCGCCAGGCCTCGTCATAAGCCTCGACCCAAGCGGCCTCGTCCAGTAGCCCGGGAGAAGGCGTGGTCTTGGCGACCGCCGAGGGGACGACAATTACGAGCGGGGCCTCGACCGCCACCGCGAACTCGACGCATGACGAGAGGTACTCGACCGCCCTGCGCCGCACGGCCGGATCCGAGTTCGCGAGGTCCCTACTGTCTGTGGGCCAAGGGTACATGCCGGCGATCGACACAACGCCGAGCCCGTACTGCCTGCAGAGCGCGCTCACCTCGGAGGGATCGTACAGGGCCGGCTCACCCATCAACTCGACTCCATCGTATCCGGACCTGCTCAGCCGCTGAAAGGTCAGCTCCAGGGACTCCCCGCCGTATATCCAGTTGCTGATGGCGTACTTCATCTGCCCCCCCTCTCAGTCAGGGCTCGAGCCAGATCGAGTAGCGGTACCGATCGGATCGGTAGAACCCCTCGACGTACTCGATCGGGCGGCCGTCCTCGGCGTACAGCGTCCGGCGCAGGACGAGCACCGGGCTACGCGAGGGCACCCCCAGGGCCCTCGCCAGGGCGGCGGAGGCCCTGTCGGCCTCTATGTACTGGTAGGCCTTGGCGAACTTGAGCCCCAGTCTCTGCTGGAGCAGCTCATAGAGCGATCCGGTGAAGTCCTCCTGGCCGCTCAGCCCCACCCAGAGGGGCAGGTACGACACCAGCACGACGATGGGAGCACCGTCCACGCAGCGCAATCGCTCGACCCTGAGGACCTGCTCGTCCTCCTCGGTCCGGAGGGCCTCGCGCACCACCGAGCCGGGGACCACCCAAGAGGCCGTGGAGCTGCGGGTGGAAGGGACGGCTCCGCGGCTCCGCATCTCCTGCGTGAAGCTCACCAGCTTCGGGAGCGGCTCTTCGATGCGGCGCTGGAGGACGAAGGTCCCCTTCCCCCGGCTGCGCACGAGATACCCCTCGTTCGCCAGGGCGTTCACGGCCTGCCGGACGGTATGACGGCTGACGTTGAACAGCCTCTGCAGCTCGGCCTCCGCCGGGATGGGCGCGCCCGGACCGAACTCGCCCGACTGGATCATGGCCTTCATGGCATCCCTGATCTGCGCGTAGAGCGGCGCCGCGCCTCCCTGTCTAACCAGGGATACCCCCATCAGCCGGTCCGACCTCGGGCCATCCTGCCGTTCAGACATCTTCATGCTCCGAACCGCCGCCGCCTCCACTGGTCGAAGACGACGACGAGGATGATGACGAGTCCCATGATCACACGCTGCCAGAACGCCGATACGTTGAGCAGGTTGAGGCCGTTGCCCAGGACGCCCATGATCAGGGCTCCCACGACGGTGCCGATGACGGTCCCTTCCCCCCCGAACAGGTTGGTGCCTCCGAGCACGACCGCCCCGATGGACTGCAGCTCCATGCCTTCACCCATCAGTGCGTTCGCGGAGTTGAGGCGCCCTGTCAGAACCAGGCCCCCGACCCCGGCCGTGAAACCGGAAAAGGCGTAGACCGCGATCTTGGCACGGTCCACGTTGATGCCTGAGACGCGCGCCGCCTCGCGGTTGCCTCCCACCGCGAGCGCCGCCCGGCCCATCCGGCCGTGATGAAGCACGCCCCACCCAAGTAGCGCCATGATAACGGCCACGACAGCCGGCATCGGGACTCCCAGAAGCGTCCCGCTGCCTATCCAGATGAGCTCGGGTGGGAGATAGGCCTTGAGCTGTACGGCGGTGATGTGGGACGGAACCGGAAGCCCCTGGGTGATGAGCAGCGCCACCCCCCGTGCCGTGGTCATCATCCCGAGCGTGGCTATGAAGTCCGGTATGCGGCCCTTCGTGATGATCAGGCCGTTGATCGCGCCCAGCCCGACGCCGACGAGGATACCAAATGGGAGGCCGAGCCAGACACTCCATCCCCAGTACGCCATCGCAACGGCGGCGGCGGATCCTGCCAGCGCCATCATGGCCGCGACCGACAGGTCGATGCCTCCCGAGATGATGACCAGCGTCTGTCCGACAGCCAGGATGGCCACCGCGGACGTCTGGGCGAGGATGTTCATGAAGTTGCTTGTGGTCCGGAAGTAGGGTGACGCCGCCGAGAGGTAGCCCGCGAGCAGGAGCAGCGCGATGATCGGCCCGCCCTTGAGCAGGATCCTCATCGCCCAGGCGCCCGGGGCGCCCAGCGTTTCGCCCGCCGCGGTCTCCGCGCCGGACTTGGTTCGTGTGCTTTCGGCCATCATGCACCCTCCGCCTTCGATGGGACGAGCCCGACCGCGCTGCGAAGCAGGTCTTCCTGGGTGGCCTCGCCCCTGGCGTACGTTGCGGTGACCCTGCCCCGGTGGATCACCATGATCCTGTCGGCCATGGCCAGCACCTCGGGGATCTCCGACGACAGCATGAGGATCCCGACCCCCTGGGCGCAGAGCCGACTCATCAAGTGGAACACCTCGGACTTGGCCCCGACATCTATCCCGCGCGTGGGTTCGTCGAAGATCAAGACGCGGGAGTTGCTGGCGAGCCACTTGGCCAGCACGACCTTCTGTTGGTTGCCCCCGCTCAGCAACCGCACAGGGCGCGAAAGCACGGGAGGCTGGATCTTCAACTCCTCGACCAGCTTTGCCCCTATTCGGCGCTCTGCCCCGTGGTTGATGATGCCCGCGCGTGTGACCTCGCGGAGGCTCGCCATGGTGATGTTGGGAGGCAGGCCCAGCATCGGCACCAGGTTCTCCCGCCTGTCTTCGGTCGCATAGCCGACTCCGATACGGATCGCGTCCTCCGGGGATGAGATCCTGGCCCTCTTTCCGTCAACCAGTATCTCGCCCTTCGAGGGGCTGGCGAGGCCGAAGAGCGCCCTGGCCAACGTGGTGCGCCCTGCCCCGCGCAGGCCGAAGGCAGCAACGATCTCCCCCGAACGTACGGTCAGATCGATCCCGCGCAGGATGCCGTCCACATGGAGGTCGCGCACGGTCAGTACGGGGTCGCCGATCGGCACAGGGGCCTTGGGAAACCGTTCGCGGATATCGCGGCCCACCATCATCCTCACGACGGTGTCCTCGTCGGCCTCATGGACCGGCAGCGTGCCCTCCTTCCGGCCGTCGCGCAGCACCGTGACCCGGTCCCCGATCTCCCGGATCTCCTCGAGACGGTGCGAGGTGTACACCACCGAGAAGCCCTTCTCTCTCAGCGCACGGAGGATTCCAAACAGGCGCTCGCGCTCCTTGTCGGACAGCGCCGACGTCGGCTCGTCCAGCAACAGGATCCGCACGTCGAGGGCAAGCACCCGCGCTATCTCGGTCAGCTGCTGCTCTGCGACGGTCAGGTTCCGCACCAGCGAATGCGGGTCGATCGGTACGCCCAGCCCGGTCAGGGCCGCCTCTGCCCGGGCCCTCATCTCGGGCCAGTGGACGAGCCGGCCCCTGCGAAGTGGCCACCGCCCGAGGAAGATGTTCTCGGCCACGCTGAGGCTGGGCACAAGGCTCAGTTCTTGGTAGACCATACCGATGCCGAGCGCACGGGCGTGCTGGGCATCGGCGATCTCGACGGAACGGCCTCGGAGCACGATGCGGCCGGCGTCCCTCTGCAGGGAACCGCTCAGGATCTTCAGCAGCGTGGACTTCCCGGCACCGTTCTCACCGAGCAGCATGTGGATCTCGCCTTCGCGAAGATCCAGGTCGACGCGCTCCAAGGCATGGACCCCGGGGAAGCGCTTGTCGATCCCCTCGAGCCGCAGGATCTCGCCCGGGGACGCTGCCGCCGCCCTACTGGGCTGTGTAGCCGCCATCTACCGACAGTACCGCGCCGGTGGCGTAGCCGAGGTCGCCGGAGGCGAGGCAGAGGATACCGAAGGCAATCTCCTCGCATCGCCCCAGTCTGTCCATCGGCCTGACCGACTCCAGCGCCCGCCGTGCTCCGGCAGGATCCGGCTGCCGTGCCACCGCGGCGGCCACAAGCGGTGTATCGGTGGTTCCGGGGCAGATACAGTTCGCCCGCACCGTCGGCGCCCCGTCCACGGCTAGGCTCCTGGTGAGGCCGACGAGTGCCGCCTTGGTCACGTTGTAGGCCACCTGTCCCTTGATGCCGACCAGCCCGGCCTCGGAAGCCACGTTCACTATCACCCCACCGCCGCCCCCGCGCATGACCGGCAGGCAGTGCCTGGCGCAGAGAAACGGGCCGGTCAGGTTGACGTCGAGCATCTTCCGCCACTCCTCCTCGGAGGTCTGCTCGATGTCACCCTGCATGTAGATGGCGGCATTGTTCACGAGGACATCTATGCCCCCGTATGCCTCCACCACCGTGCCCACTGTGCGCCTTACGTCCCCGGAATTGGAGACATCGGCCCGCACGAAGATCGCCTCTCCCCCGGCTTCTCTGATCTGGGACGCGGCTTCCTCTCCGGCCTGTGGCGCCAGGTCTACTACCACGACCCGCGCACCCTCCCGCGCGAAGAGCAGCGCCGCTGCGCGCCCGATCCCGGATCCCGCGCCGGTTATGACAACCGTCCTTCCGCCTTGGCGCATGCCTACCAGCCTCCGTCGTCTCAAGTCTGCCGCACGGCGCAGGGTTGCGGGCCGGGGTCCTTGTTCGAACCCCCGGCCCGCGCTCCGCTACTTGTAGCCGGCCTTGATCTTGGCCCAGCCGATCGGCTCGAGCTTCGGATTGGGGTAGTAGTCCCGCGCGTTACCCTTCCACACGGTGCGCGGGCGGATGTCGAAGAGCTGTGGGACGCTGGCCTTCTGCCCCAGTGCCAGCATCGCCGCGAACTTGGTGCCGTACCAGCCCCACTCAGGGAAGCCGTGCCAGGTCTCGGCGATGAGCCGGCCCTCGGCTATCCGCTCGACCGACTCCGGCGTCACGTCGTTCGTGAACACCTTGACCTCGGTGCGCTTGGCGGCCTCAGCCGAGAGCATGGCGCCCAGGCCCATCTCATTTGAAGCGGCCCAGATTGCACCGAGCGTCCCTTTCGGATTGCGTGTCAGGAAGTCCTCGGCCGCCTTCCGGCCCTTCTCGCGGTTCCAGTCGGCGGGAAGCGTCCCGACCACCTTGATGCCCGGGAACGGCCCCACCACCTTGTTGAAGCCGTTGAGGCGGGCCGTGGAGAAGAAGCCGCCGGCGACTCCCTCGATGATGGCGACGCGCGCCTTGATGGCAGCGGTCTTGGGATTCACTCCCTTGTAGAGCGTCTCCCACCACTTGAGGTCCAGGTAGGTGCCCGGCTTCACGTCCACCTTCCTGCCCGTGCCGAGCACGCCCGGCCCTCCGTAGTAGTCGAGCAGCGAGTAGGCGGAGATCATGCCGGCAACGGTGTTGTCGAATCCTATGTAGGATGCGACATCGACACCCTTGATCGGCTCCAGCAGGTTCACGACTATCACGGGAATGCCGGCAGCGTTGGCCTTCTTGATCGCCGGGATCACGACCTCGACCTCGATCGGGGAGATGGCGATCACGCTGACCTTGCGCTGGATATAGTCTTCGATGATCGCTACCTGGTCGGCGAACGCCACATGGGTGGCCGGCGAGCGGCTGATCACCTCGATGTCGATACCCGCCTTCTTTGCATCGGCTGCGCCCTTCTCAAAGAAGTCGGTGGCGGTCTTGAAGACGCCGGTGATGTCGGGCGGCGTCCATCCGATTACTATCTTGGGCAACGTGGGCCCTGCCGTTGCGGAAAGCCCGAGCGCGACGACGAGCGCGACGCTCAAGGCGGCTACGCGCCATGCAAAATCGCGACCCTTCATCCAACTCCTCCCTTCCTTGGCCGAACTCCCAGCACCCACCGCGTCTGTGTGGCTCTTCTCACCTCCCCCGAGCAGCGGCACAAGACCGCGCGTGCCTGCCGAGCCGAGCGGCCGCGCGGAAATGTACGGACGTCCTGTCGTCTATTCGTCCCTTCTTTCCAAGACCTTTGTAGCCCGGCCGCGGCGGCCTGTCAATATGGCGGGGCCAGGAGGCGGGATCGGCCGAGGCAGGGAGAGACCGCGCTTCGGAGTCGCGGGCCGCCGTGTGTGTTGCCACGACCTACGCTTCACCCTATGATATTCCGGACGTGCCAGACCTCGGAGGTCTATCATGATGAAGAGAAAGGGCCCGGCAGTCCTCGTATCTGCTGCCCTGGCGTGCGTCCTCCTCCTTGCATCCCTTTCGACCGGCTACGCTCAGCAGCCCCGCAAGGGCGGCGTGCTCCGCTTCGCTCTCGCCGGCGATCCGCCCACCCTGGATCCGCACGCGACCACCGCGCTCATCGCAGGCTACATCATGCAGCACTCGCTCGAGACCCTCTTCACGATCAACATGAGGCTGGAGCCGGTGCCGATGCTGGCCGAGAGGTACACGGTCAGCCAGAACCGCAGAGTATACACGATCAGCCTCCGCAGGGGAGTGCTGTTCCACTCAGGACGAGAGATGACCGCCGACGACGTCGTGGCCTCCCTCAACCGGTGGGGCCGGATGAGCACGCGCGGCCGGGTGGTCTTCGCTAACGTGGAGTCGCTGACCGCCTCCGATCCCGGCACGGTCGTCTTCCGGCTGAAGGAGCCGAACGTCCTCCTCATCACCGACCTCGCCTGGTGGGCGCAGCCCGCGGTCATCTACCCGAAGGAGATGGTCGACGAGGCCGGCCTGGTGGCGATGAGGCGGCTGGTGGGAACGGGGCCCTTCCGCTTCGTCGAGTACATACCGGACAGGGTAATCCGCCTCGAGCGGTTCGACCGCTACGTGGCGCGCTCCGACAAGCCGGACGGGATGGCCGGACAGCGAACCGCCCACCTCGACTCGATCGTCTACACCCCGGTCCCGGACGCGGCGGTCCGCACCGCCCAGATCCAGCGCAACGAGATGGACTTCGCCGAGATCCTCTCGCCCGACGACTACGACCGGCTGCGCAGAGAGCCCTGGATCGTGCCGGTGAGGGCGCCGCTCCCGAGCACGCTCGCCTTCGTGCTCAACAAGCGCAGCGGGATGATGACCAACCAGAAGATACGCCAGGCGTTCTCCGCGGCCCTCAACGCCCCCGCGATCCTGCAGGCGACATACGGCCACCCGGAGTTCTTCCGCCAGAACCCGAGCCTGCTGCCCAAGGAACACTTCATGTGGACCGACGCCGGCAAGGAGCACTACAGCCGGAACGATCCCGCGC
>JBBIJB010000077.1:0-10304 GCA_037446215.1 Armatimonadota bacterium | reverse complement strand
CTCCGGCATGGCGGTACCCGAAGACGCCGTCTCGCCGATCGGCGCCGGATCGGCTGCCGGATCCCCGGCCGCTTGGTAGTGGGCTCCTCCTGCTGGCTCCATCGGTGGGCGCGCTCCCCGAAGACCCTAGTGCCTCTTGCCGACGTGCTCCTTCAGCACGGCCCTGTCCACCAACCGAACGAGCCCGGGCCAAAGCCTCGGGAGCGCGGCTCCAACCGCTACCATCGCCGCAAGCGACCACAGGACAAACGTGACGGCCTCACGTTCAGACATTCAACCCTCCAGGCGCAATATCGCCCTTGTTATCGCTGGTGTCACATGCTGGTTCCACGGCGCGCACAGGCGATCCTGCAGGGAAGCGCGCCGCGACCCACCTTCGCGCATCGTCCGCGGAGCCGATATCGCCGCGGCTCTGGGCTTCCTCCACGGCCGCCAGGATCCGCCCGAGTCGCGGGCCGGGTCTGTGGCCGAGCTCGATCAGGTCGTGCCCGCTCAACAGCCGGCCCTTGAGCCTGGTCACCAGCGCGGCCACGTTCCGGGCGGTCCGCCGGTAGCCTCGAAGGCCCTCTCCAGTCGCAAGCGCGTGGGCTCGGCACAGCTCGAGCAGCGGGCGTGCGCTGCCGCCCTCCGCCACCCGCCGCGTGACCAGAGGCCCCGGGACTCCTCCGCTACCCCCGAGCTCGTCGAACTCGCGAAGGAGCGCCACGATGGCCCGTCTCTGACGCGAGGGGAGTCGGAGCCTCCGGCACACCGCCTCCGCCCCACCCCGCCCTTCAACGTGATGGAGCACGGAGGCCACCGCCAGCGGCAGGTCGGGTCGCCTCAGGCAGCCGAGCACCTTGCTGCTGTGGGTGAGCAGATCTTCGCCCTCGCTCTCGCTGGTGCGAAGCGCAGCCACCTCGGGCAGGATCGAAGACAGGAGGCCGCAGTCAGCAAGCAGCACCACGGCCTCCTCGCGCCCCGGCGCGACCAGGAGCCTCTCGAGTTCCTCCCTCACCCTCTCCACGCTCACGATGTCGATCTCCCGCGCCAGGCTCCTCAACGCGGCAAGGGTGGCTTCCTCAATCCTGAACTGTAGCTCGGACGCCAAACGAACGGCGCGGAGCAGCCTCAGGTGGTCCTCCGCGAAGCGGGCCGCGGGGTCGCCGACTGCGCGGATCTGCCGCCGTTCCAGATCGGCGCAGCCCCCGACGAGGTCGTGCACGATGCCGCCTACCGGGTCGTAGAAGAGCGCGTTGACTGTGAAGTCCCTGCGAAGCGCGTCCGAGGCGAGGTCCGCGCGCCCCACGGATGATGGCCTTCTCCCATCAAGATACGGGCCCTCGCTGCGGAACGTCGCGACCTGGTAGGGATGGCCGTCGGCTATGACAGCCGTGACCCCGAACGCCTCCCCGACGTGAAGCGTCCGCTCGAACATGGTCCGGACGACCTCGGGCGGGGCGGCGGTTGCGAGGTCGAGATCGTGTGGCCGGCGGCCCAGCAACATGTCTCGAACCGCGCCGCCGACCACGTAACTCTCCCACCCGGCGGCCTGCAGGCTGCGGATGATCCCGACGCCGGGCTTGAGCCGCCCCGGAATCCGGAGGGTGACGCGCCTAGCCCTCCTGACGCTCCCCCTCCTGCCCGGTTCGCTCCCAGAACTTCTCCTCGATCGCCTCACGGCCGCGCTCGACCGCCTCGCGGACCCTGCTCGCGCCCTCGTTGATCTTCCCGCGGCCCTTCGTCGCCAGATCGTCGGCGGCCACGCGCAGCTTGCGGATGACCTCATCGGCCCTATCCCTTGCCCGGTCGCCCAGATCCTCGGCCGTGGATGCGAGGCGCTGCCTGGTGTCCTCGCCCGAGCGGGGCGCCAGCAGGAGCGCCAGTGCCGCTCCAAACAGCCCACCGATGATCAACCCTGCGGTGAAGTCAGTTCGACTGCTCATTCCCTGTCATCTCCTCTCCGGGCATCCCTGCCCTATCCACAACTGCCCCTCCCAGCACCAGCTCCCCGTCGTAGAACGCCACGACCTGGCCGACCGCCGGGGCGCGCTGGGGGGTGTGGAACTCCACTACCACGCCGTCGCCGCCGGGCCGCAGAACGGCCGGCACATCCGGTGTCGAGTACCTGATCCTGACGGTCGCCCGTGATGGAAGCGATACTGGCGCCAGCCAGTTGACACCCGAAACCAGGAGGCCGCGCCTCTCCAGCCCCTCTCCTGGCCCCACGACGAGGGCGTTCCTCTGGGCATCGATCTCAAGCACGTACTGAGGTCGGCTGCCTGCCAGGTTCAGCCCCCGGCGCTGCCCCACGGTGTATCGCGCCAGCCCACTGTGCTTGCCCACCGCCCTGCCTCCCAGATCGAGGATCTCTCCGGATGAGAAGGCAAAGGGCCGGCGGGCCATCACCAAGTCCGAGTAGCCGCGCCCCGAGACGAAGCAGATATCCTGGCTGTCTCTCTTGTCGGCCACCGGGAGCCCCAGCCGCTTGGCGATCCCTCGGACCTCCTCCTTCGCGAGGCTCCCCACCGGGAACCGGAGCCGTGCGAGCCGCTCATAGGGCACCGTGCAGAGCACATAGGACTGGTCCTTGGCCGGATCGACGCCTCGGAGCAGTCTCTTCCGCCCGTTGGCCCCGCCGGTCGACACGCGCGCATGGTGCCCCGTCGCCAGCCCATCGCACCCCATCGCCTCCGCCCTTGCGAGCAGAGCGGTGAACTTCACGTACCTGTTGCATGCGACGCAGGGATTCGGGGTGCGCCCACGCACGTACTCGTCACAGAAGTAGTCGATAACGTGCCGCTCGAACTCCTCGCGCAGGTTCAGCACGTAGTGCCGGATGCCCAGCATAGCCGCCACCGCGCGCGCATCCCCGATCGCGCCCTCGCCGCAGCAGGCGCTCTCACTCCGGGCACTGCCGGGAGGCGCGCTGGGCCAGACGTCCATGGTCAGGCCCACGACCTCGTGGCCCTCCTGGACCAGCAACGCCGCGGCAACCGAGCTGTCCACGCCGCCGCTCATCGCGACGGCCAAGCGTGCCATGCCCAACTCCTTCGGCTCAACTGGCAGGAGCCGGTTCGATCGTAGCAACTGGCGCTGCGGGGTGTCAAAACTACCCCGACTCCTCGTCCGGGCGATCTTGGTCCTGAGCGTCTTGGCCGCGGTCTCCCCACAGCTCCCGGAGACGGGCCCGGACGGACGCCTCGCCGCCGTGCTCCGTGGGGTGGTAGTAGTGCCGGTCCTCGAGGCCCTCTGGCAGGTATCGCTGCGTGATGAACCCGCCGGGATGGTCGTGCGGGTAGAGGTAGCCGGCGCCGTGCCCCATGCGGGAGGCCGCGCCCGGGTGGCTGCTATCTCGAAGGTGGACCGGCACCGGCGCCAAACGGCGCTCCTCGACGTCCCGGGCCGCCTCCCCGATCGCCATGACCACCGCGTTGCTCTTCGGCGCGGCGGCTATGTAGATGGCCGCCTCCGCCATCGGTATCCGCGCTTCGGGCAGCCCCACGATCTCCACCGCGTGAGCAGCGGCGACCGCCACGACCAGCGCCATGGGGTCGGCAAGCCCCACGTCCTCCGCGGCGTGTACGACCATCCGCCGGGCCACGAATCGGGGGTCCTCGCCGCCGGCCAACATCCGTGCGAGCCAGTAGACGGCAGCGTCGGGGTCCGAACCGCGGAGGCTCTTGATGAAGGCGGAAACCGCGTCGTAGTGCGCGTCGCCGGCCCGGTCGTAGGACAGAGTGCGGAGCCGGCCCGCTTCCTCCACCAGCATCCGTGTGACCAGGCGACGGCCCGAGACCGGCTGTGCGGCCGCGACGGCCGTCTCCAGCGCGTTTAGGGCGATCCGCGCGTCCCCGTTGCTAATCGACGCCAGGCGGCTCATCGCCTCGGGCTCGATCTCCACGTGCAGGTCGCGAAGGCCGGCCGGATCGGCCAGGGCACGCTCGACTATGGTGCCGATCTCTGGCTCTCCCAGAGGCTCCAACCGGGCCACCTGCGATCTCGACAGCAGCGTCGCGTTCACGTCGTAGAACGGGTTACCGGTCGTCGCGCCTATCAGTATCAGGGTTCCGTCCTCGACGTGGGGAAGGAGCACGTCCTGTTGCGCCCTGTTGAAACGGTGGATCTCGTCAACTATCAGCAGGGTCCTCTGTCCATGGAACCTTCTCCTGTCGCGGGCCGCGGTGATCACCCGCCTCAGGTCGGCCACCCCGGCCGTGACGGCGTTGACCTGCTCCACGTGTGAGCGCGTCTGCCGGGCGATCAGCATCGCCAGCGTGGTCTTCCCGGTTCCCGGAGGGCCACAGAGTATCAGGCTGCGAACGCCGTCTCCCTCTATGGCGGCGCGGAGCGCGCGGCCCGGGGCGACCAGGTGCTCCTGGCCGACGAACTCGTCCAGGGTTCGCGGCCGCATCCTGGCAGCGAGCGGCATCGATCCGTCGGCCTTGGAGTCGAAGAGAGACACCGAATCCCCCCCTCCGTTAATCCTAGCACGGATGCCCCGGCTGGTGGACAGGCCGGACCCCGTGCGGGCCCTGGAGGGAGCCCTGCCGCGGTCTGCGAACTGAATCCCGTGGCCTCTCGGCGCGAGCCCCGCATCACCGCCAAGCGCGACGCGCTTGTGGTGACCGTCTTCGGAGAGACGGAGACGGTGTGCGTCTATGACCTGACGGGTCGGCTGGTCTCTGTCTGGAAGGACGACCGGCTGTCCAGGAGGGCGCTGGACGGCCGCGTGATGGAGAAGTGGACCGATCGAACCGGCAGGCGGCCGCGCCCGCACCGGAGGTTCTTGGGCGAGGGGGACTGCCGCGCGACCGTCGAGGGCGCCGCGGCAGCGGCCGCCGAGGCACTGCGCGCCCTACGCTCTGGGACTGCCGAGCTGATAGGCCTCTTCTCCGGGGCACCGTCAGCTCCCGCCTTCCCCCTAGAAAGCCTCTTGGAGGCTTCGCGATTCGATGCGCGGGCCTCCGCAGAGGACGCGCGCAGGTTCGCCGCAGCCTACACCTCCGTTCCGATCCTTCCTCCGGATAGATACAGGTCGCTGGTGCTCCAGGTCACCGAGGGGTGTCACTGGAACCGGTGCACCTTCTGCTCCTTCTACAGGGAGCGGCCCTTCCGGGTGAAGGGCCTTGACGAGTTCGCAGCCCACGTGGAGTCGGTGAAGGCGTTCTTCGGAGAGGGTGTCTCCCTGCGCAGGGGGATCTTCCTTGGCGACGCCAACGCGCTGCTCCTCCCAGTCGGTGAGTTGCTGGCCCGGCTGGAGATGGTTGCCGCCGCGCTGCCCGGTCACGCGGGAGACCTGGCTGCGTTCGTGGACGTCTTCACGGGCGTCCGCCGCACCGCCGAGGAGTTCGCCGCGATGAGGGAACGCGGGCTGCGTGCCGTCTACCTCGGTCTGGAGAGCGGCGACGACGCGCTGATCAGGCTCCTCAACAAGCCGCAGTCGGCTGCCGAAGCCGTCTCGCTCGCGAGGGTGGCCGCGGGGGCGGGTCTGCGGGTGGGGGTAATCGTCATGGCAGGCATTGGTGGAGCCGCCTTTCAGGCGCGGCACGTTGAAGCCACGGCCGAGGCGCTGGCCTCGATGTCGCTGGGTCCCGGAGACTTAGTCTACGTGTCGGCCTTCCAGCCCCCCCCCTCCGGCCTCCACGCCGAGAGGGCTATTCAGGCCGGCATCGGGCGCCTGGGCGCCGAGGAGACGGAGTGCCAGGTGGAGCTTCTGATCGAGGCCGCCAGGAGATCGACGGGCGGCCGGGTGCGTGTGGCCCGGTACGACATCGCGGAGTTCATCTACTAAGGGAGGTCTTCGTCACTCCCCGGGTGCGGAATCCAAATAGACAGGCGGAGCCCCCGGTGGAGGCACCGCCTGCTCAACTCGCTCCCCGCCGCGCCGTACGGGACGAAGTTCCCGAACCCTGCTCTCGCAGGTGGGTGCCCTCCCGGCTTCTGCGACTGGCCTCGGATCTCTCCGCGCTATGCCGCGCCGGCCGGAGACGGGCTCCCGGGTATCATGTGTTGGATCGGAACTACTGACCCGCCTCGCGCGCGGCAGGGAGCCCGTACCAACCCCATGATATCAGCGTGCCCGGCCCCGTGGCAACGCGCCTGCCCACCCGCCTGGGGTCACGGACGCTCGGCCAGGGCGATGTGCACCTCTCTCAGCAGCGCAGGGTCGACGTTGCTGGGCGCTCCTGTCAATAGATCGGTCGCGCTCGCGCTCTTCGGGAAGGCGATCACGTCGCGAATCGAGGACTCCCCGGCGAGCAGCATCACCAACCGGTCCAGCCCCAGCGCGATGCCGCCGTGCGGAGGGGCGCCGTACTGGAGGGCATCCAGCAGGAAGCCGAACCTGGCGCGTGCCTCGTCAAGGCCGATGCCCAGCAGCTCGAAGACCCGCTCCTGGAGCGGTCGCTCGTGGATCCTCATGCTTCCCCCGCCCAGCTCCACGCCGTTGAGGACCAGGTCGTGCGCCTTCGCCCTGACGTGCTCCGGCGCGGTCTCCAGCATCGGCCGGTCCTCGTCCACCGGCGCCGTGAAGGGGTGGTGCACCGGCGCGTACCTGCCCGACTCCGGGTCATGCTCCAGCAAGGGGAATCCCGTCACCCAGAGGAATCGCAGCGACCCGTTGGGCTCGCGCCCGCCGGTCCGATCCGCTGCCGCGAGCCTCACGCGCCCCATCGCCCCAGCCGCGATTGAGGCCGGACCCGCCACGACGAGCAGCAGGTCGCCCTCGGCCAGGCCGGTACGTCCCGCGATGGCGGCGAGTGCGCCTGGAAGCAGGTGCTTGGCCAGGCTGCCCTTGGGCGTGCCTCCCTCCACCGCCAGCGTGGCCAATCCCCCCGCACCGCCGCCCTGGGACACGGCGTTGAGCTCATCCAGCTCGCGCCGGCTCAGCCGAGCACCGCCCGGGACCCGAAGTGCACGCACGACCCCGCCCTCCTCGACCGCCCGGCGCAGATGCCCTGCGCCCATCTCCGGGGCCAGATCGGAGATGTCGGCTATCTCCGTTCCAACCCGAAGGTCAGGTTTGTCCGAACCGAACCTCAGCATCGCGTCCTCGTAGGAGAGCCTGGGGAACGGCCGGGCCAAGGCGGTCCCCAGCACCTTCTCGACCACGTCCGCGACCATCACCTCGGCGGTGTCGAGGATCTCCTCCTGGCTCGCGAAGCTCATCTCCACGTCGATCTGGGTGAACTCAGGCTGCCTGTCGGCCCTCAGATCCTCATCACGGAAGCACCTGGCTATCTGGAAGTAGCGGTCTACCCCCGAGATCATCAGCAGCTGCTTGAACAGCTGAGGCGACTGCGGAAGCGCATAGAACCGCCCCGGCTGGAGCCGGCTGGGAACCAGGAAGTCCCTGGCCCCCTCCGGCGTGCTGCGGATGAGGATCGGGGTCTCCACCTCCACGAAGCCCTGGCGGTCCAGCGACTCCCTGACCGCCATCGAGGCCCTGTGCCGCAACTCGAGGTTGCGGTACATCCGGGGCCGTCTCAGATCCAGGTACCGGTATCGCAGGCGCAGCGCCTCATCCACCTCGGCATCCTCCGCCGGCGAGAAGGGAGGTGTCAGCGAGGGCGATAGGATGGCGAGGGAGCGGGCGCGCACCTCGACCTCGCCGGTGGGGAGGCGGAGGTTGGCTGTTCCCTGGGGCCGAGGTTGGACGACGCCCTCCACCTGCACCACGTACTCGGCTCTCACGCCCTCTACGACCGCCGCCGCCTCCCTGGCGCTCTCGCTGCTCGGGTTCACTACCACCTGAACGATCCCATCGCGATCGCGCATGTCCAGGAAGACGACGCCGCCAAGGTCGCGCCGGCGATGGACCCACCCGGCAAGCCTGACCGTCGTCCCGGAGTGCTCCAGGCGGAGCTCCCCGCATCGGTGAGTGCGTAGCGCCGTCATTCCAGGCCTCCTCCCCTCACCCCGTCCGATCCGCGGCCCGGCGACCCGCCGAGCACGAGCGCGGCGACGCCGTCCGCCGGCACCGCCTGTTGCTCCCCGGTTGCCATGTCGCGAACCGTTACCGTCCCCGCGGCCATCTCGCTCTCGCCCAGGATCAGGGCGTAGCCGGCCCCAATCCTGTGCGCGTGGCGGAGCTGGGCCCGAGCGTCCCGCGCCAGCAGGTCGCGCTCCGTCCTCACGCCTGCCCGGCGCAGCGAGTCGGTCAGGCGGGTGGCCTCCTGTCCCGCGGCCTCCCCGATTGCGACTACCATCGCCTGCGGCGTCCGTTCCGCCGGTGGCAGGCCTCCTTCGTCTTCCACGGCCAGCAACAGCCGGTCCATTCCGAACCCGAAGCCGACGCCGGGTGTGGGCGGGCCTCCGAGCTGCTCGGCCAGGCCGTCATACCTGCCACCGCCAAACATCGCGCTCTGGGCTCCGAGGCGGCCCGAGTGGACCTCGACCGCCGTCCGGGTGTAGTAGTCGAGTCCCCTGACGATGTGCGGGTCGATCGAGTATGGCACGCCCAGGAGGTCGAACTGCTCCCTGACCCCGGCGAGGTGGTCGGCGCAGGCGGAACACAGGTAGTCGGTGCTGGCGGGCGCCTTCGCAACGATCCTCCGGCACCGCTCGCCCTTGCAGTCCAGCACCCTTAGAGGGTTGTGCTCCAGCCGCCGCCTGCAGTCATCGCAGAGCTCGGGTGCCCGCGGGCGCAGGTAGTCGCGAAGGGCGTCCAGGTAGCGCGGGCGGCAGGCCGAGTCGCCGACGCTGTTCAGGTGCACGCTCACCGAACCCAGGCCGAGCGACTGCATGAGCCGCACCGGAAGGGCTATGACCTCCGCGTCAGCCTCAGGAGCGGCGCTGCCGATGATCTCGGCCCCGAACTGGGTATGCTGGCGGTAGCGCCCCTTCTGCGGCCTGTCGTACCTGAACATCGTCTCGATGTAGTACAGCTTGACCGGCTGCGGCTGCTGGCGCAGGCCGTGCTCAAGATAGGCACGCATCACCCCGGCCGTGCCCTCCGGGCGGAGGCTCAACGAGCGTCCCCCGCGGTCGGAGAAGGTGTACATCTCCTTCTCCACCATGTCGGTGGCTTCTCCCACCGTACGAAGGAAGACCTCTGTATGCTCCACCACCGGGGTTCGGATCTCCCGGAAGCCGAAACGGGCGGCCAGGTCGTGGATCGCGGCCTCCAGCGCGTGCCACCGCTCGACCTCCCCGGGTAGAATGTCGCGCATGCCGCGCGGTGCCTGCTGCGTCGCCATCTTCCGGCTCCCTTCTCCAAACAGAAAGCGCCCCCGTCCCTCAGGGACGAGAGCGCGTGCGCATCCCGCGGTGCCACCCTGGTTCCCGGCCGCCTTTTGCGGCTTGCCGGACCCTCTTCGCGATCACGGGCGAACCCGGACGGCCTCCGCGTCCTAGCGGGAACCGTCGGCTCAGGGGCGTCGTTCGGGCCCTGCCTGCCTGGGAGCGCTCGCAGCTCGCCAGGCGCTCCCTCTCTGGAGGGGCCAGACCCTACTCTTCCCTTCGCCGCCGTTTGCGGTCTAGGTTTCGCTCATTCTACCTATGCCGCAGGAGGGTGTCAAACCTGCTCGCACGGAGCGGTTCGCAGGCCCCGGCCGCGAGGAGGTGGCCACACCGCGGGCGAACAACTAAGTGGCAGACGGGCACCGGCTCTCGACCGAACGGAGGAGCGATGTGCAAGCGATAATCCTCGCGGGGGGGCGCGGCGAGCGCCTACGGCCGTACACCGAGGATCGGCCCAAGCCCATGGTGGAGATCCTGGGCGTTCCGCTGCTCGCCTACCAGATGCACTGGCTGCAGACGCAGGGGGTCACCGACGTGGTTATCGCCTGCGGGTACCGCCACGACGTCATCCGCAGCTACTTCGGCGGCGGCGACAAGTGGGGGATCAGGATAGCGTACTCGGTCGAGGAGCAGCCTCTAGGGCGTGGCGGTGCGATCCGGCGGGCCTCCGAGCAACTCGGAGGAGACGCGCCAGTGCTCGCCACCAACGGTGACGTGATCACCAACCTGCAGCTGGCACCGGTGATAGCGCAGCATCGGGAGAGCCGAAGCCTGGCCACGGTGGTGCTGACCCCGTACCTAAGCACCTACGGCCTGGTAGAGGTGGACGCCGAGGACCACGTCACAGCCTTCCACGAGAAGCCGACCCTGCCCTACTGGATCAACGCCGGCATCTACCTCCTCTCGCAGGAAGCGCTTGCGCTGTTCCCGCCCGAGGGCGATCACGAGCGCACGACCTTCCCGCAACTGGCGGAGCAGCGAAAGCTGGGGGCCTACCTCTCGCGCGACTACTGGCGCTCGGTGGACACCGTGAAGGACCTCAACGAGGTGAGCAAGGAGCTCGAGCGGCGCCTGCTCACGGC
>JBBIJB010000076.1:0-10526 GCA_037446215.1 Armatimonadota bacterium | reverse complement strand
CGGCGATCGAGGGGCAGATCACCGATGAGAACGCGGACCGGATAAGGGCCAGGGTGATCGTGGAGGGCGCGAACGGGCCGACCACACCGGACGCCGACGCGGTGCTCGAGTCCAAAGGGGTTGTCGTGCTGCCGGACATCCTCGCCAACTCCGGTGGCGTGATCGTCTCCTACTTCGAGTGGGTCCAGGATCTGCAGTCGCTGTTCTGGAGCGAGCACGACGTCAACAGCCGGCTGGAGCAGGTCATGGTCCGCAGCGTCCATGACGTGCTGCACTACGCCAACGAGCAGGGGATCTCGCTCCGGCTTGCCGCAATGCAGCGCGCCGTGGAGCGCGTGGCCAACGCGCTGATGATCAGGGGGATCTATCCGTAGATCACAAGCCCTTTGAGTTTGAAGCCGGCCGGCCGGGGCCGCGCTCGGCCGGGCGGGCCGGGCGTCTCTCCACGCACAGGGGTGCCGTAGAGACGCCGGCCTTCATGCCGGTGGGCACCAATGCTACGGTCAAGTCACTGGTGCCCGAAGAGGTGGCGGAGTCCGGCGCCCGGATGATCCTTGCGAATGCCTTCCACCTCTACCTCAGGCCGGGGTTGGAGGTGGTCGGGGCGGCGGGCGGGCTCCACCGGTTCATGGGATGGGTCGGTCCCATCCTGACCGACAGCGGCGGGTACCAGGTCCACAGCCTCTCCCGGATGCGCCGCGTGGACGACGGCGGGGTAGAGTTCAGGTCGCCGTTCGACGGCAGCCCACACAGGTTCACCCCTGAGGGCGTGGTCGACATCCAGCGAGCCCTGGGGTCGGAGTTCGTCATGCCGCTGGACGTCTGCCTGGGATACCCTCACGGGCCGGGCGAGGCGCGCGACGCGCTCGAGCGGACGCTGCGGTGGGCTGCCCGCTCCCAAGCGCGGAGGCGGGAGGTCGGGGGAGGAGATCTCTTTGGCATCGTCCAGGGGGGAGTCGAGCCCGCGCTTCGGGCCGAGGCCGCCCGCCGCACCGCGGAGTTGGGCTTCCCAGGATACGCGATCGGCGGCCTCTCGGTGGGTGAGCCCAAGCAGGCCGCGCTCGATGCCATCGAGGCGGTCGTCGCCGAACTCCCCACCGGTGCCCCGCGCTACTTGATGGGCGTCGGTGGGGTGCCCGATCTCCTCGAGGGGATCGCCCGCGGCATAGACCTCTTCGACTGCGCGCTGCCGACGCGGGTGGCGCGCACCGGGATGCTCTTCACCCGGGAGGGACGGATCAACCTGCGAAATGCCAGGTTCAGGGCCGATCTCTCGCCTCCCGACCCGGCCTGCGCGTGCAGCGTCTGCGGGCGCACCACGCGCGCCTACCTGAGGCACCTCTTCGCCGCCGACGAGATGCTCGGCCCCAGGCTTGCCACCTATCACAACCTGTGGTTCATCGGCCGGCTGATGGAGGAGGCGAGGGAGGCGCTGCGCGAAGGGCGCTACGCCTCCTGGAAGGAAGGGACACTGGAGCTCTACTCCACCTCCTGGTGATGGGATCGCGCTGCGCGCACGAGCGGCGGACCACGAGGTGCGGCGCGGCAGCCGGCAAGGTATAATGTCCTAACGCGGGAGCAGACCCGCCGCCAGATCGGCTGAGGAGGATGAAGGATGCAGGCATTGCAGGCAAGCCAGTCGCCGGTTCCCGTTATCGTGCTCTGGGTTCTGATCTTCGCGGTGTTCTACTTCCTGATGATCAGGCCGCAGCGTACGCAGGCACGCAAGCGACAGCAGATGCTCTCGGCGCTCAAGAGGGGCGACCGCGTGGTCACGCTGGGCGGGATCCACGCGACGATCGCGGAGATCAAGGACGACGTCCTCAATCTCGACCTGGCGCCCAACGTCAGGGTCAAGGCGGACCGCGGATCGGTCAGCTACGTCCGCTCGAAGGGCGAGGAGTAGGGCTGGGGAGCGGCGGCCCGAGAGGAAGAGCACTGTGAGAGAAGAGAGAGCCGCGCCCCCTCCTGGGCCAGGGCTTGACGACGTCAGGCGCGACGGTGAGGTGGACGTATTCCTGGCCAAGGCCAACGAGTACACGGGGGTCATCGGCTACACCGAGCACGGACTTAGGCACGCGAACCTCACCGCGAGCATCGCCGGGAACGTCCTGCGCCGCCTGGGCATGGACGAGCGAACCGCGGAGCTGGCGGCGATCTCGGCCTACCTGCACGACCTCGGCAACATGGTCAGTCGCGAGAACCACGAGCAGGCCGCGGCGCTGCTCGCCGACCGGATACTGGCGCGGTTGGGAATGGGCGCCGAGGAGCGAGCCATCGTCATGGGGGCGATCGGCAATCACGAGGAGCGCCACGGGGAGGCGGTCAGCGCCGCGGGCGCGGCGGTCATCCTGGCGGACAAGTCCGACGTCCACCGGACGCGTGTGCGTAACCCCGACACCACGGCCTTTGACATCCACGACAGGGTCAACTACGCCGTGGAGCACTCGTTCCTTCGGGTGGACGAGACGGCCAAGACCCTCACCTTGGAGCTCACGATCGACACGACGATCTCCCAGGTCATGGAGTACTTCGAGATCTTCCTTGACAGGATGCTGATGTGCCGGAGGGCCGCCCGATTCCTCGGCTGCGACTTCAAGCTGCAGATCAACGGAGTGAAGCTTCTCTGACGTCGGGAATCCAAGGAGCTGCCCGGTGCGTTCTTCGGAGTCGATGCGCCGAGCGATCGTGGTCATCCCCCTCTTCAACGAGGAGGCCAGCCTGGACAGCGTTGTCCGGCAGGTCCGCGCGTCCGCCCCGAAGGCGGACGTGCTTGTGGTGGACGACGGCTCGACCGACCGCTCCCCGCAGATACTGCGGGCCTACCGCGAGGTCACGGTTCTCACGCACGCGCAAAACGAGGGGTACGGGCAGTCGCTGATCGACGGCTTCGGATACGCTACGGCGCACGGCTACGACGCCGTGGTCACGATAGACTGCGATGAGCAGCACGTGCCAGGGCAGATCCCCGAGTTCATGGAGGCGCTGGACGGCGCGGATGTGGTGTCCGGCAGCCGCTATCTCGACCCCGGAATGGGCGGCGACGAGCCGCCGCCCGATCGCCGGCGCCTCAACGAGGAGATAACGGCGAGGCTGATAGCCCTGACGGGCTACGCGATAACAGACGCATTCTGCGGTTTCAAGGCCTACCGGGCCGACGCGCTGCGCTCCTTCGCCCTCACCGAGCCTTCCTACGGCATGCCGCTGCAGGTCTGGATACAAGCCGCCCGAGCCGGGCTGAGGGTCGTGGAGCTCGCCACGCCCAGGATCTACAAGAACCCGGACCGCAGGTTCTGGGGCGGCCTCGACGATGTGGATGCACGCCTGCGATACTACGAGAAGGTACTCGAGGAAGAGGTGAAGCGCTGGCGCGGTTCCTCGCAATAGGCCCCCACCCGGATGACATCGAGATAGCGATGGGCGGCACGGTCTGCCTGCTCATAGCGCAGGGCCACGAGGTGTCACTCTGCGATTTGACCGACGGTGAGCCCACGCCGATGGGCTCGCCGGAGCTGAGGGCGGCCGAGGCCGCCGAGGCCTCGAGGCTGCTGGGCATCCGCGACAGGGTAACCCTGGGGCTTCCCAACCGGTTCCTGCAGGACACCGTTGAGGCGCGTACGCTGGTGGCGGAGGTGATCCGAGAGGTGCGTCCGGAGGTGCTCTTCGTTCCGTACTGGGTGGACGCGCATCCCGATCACATCGCCGCCGCCGCGATCTGCGAGGCCGCCAGGTTCACCGCGAAGTACACCAAGACGGGGATGCGCGGAGAGCCCCACTACCCACGGCGCATCTACCACTTCTTCTCCACCCACTACCGGCTGCACATCGAACCATCCTTCGTCACGGACATCTCCGACCACATCGAGACCAAGATGGCCGCCGTGGCCGCCTACGGATCGCAGTTCAACGAGGCCAGGGGCAACGCGGGCGTTCTGGAGGCGATAAAGGCAACCAACCGCTACTGGGGCCGCCTGATTGGCCGACGCTTCGGCGAGGCGTTCGTCTGCCGGGAGAAGATCGGGGTGGCCCGCTGGGACGGCCTGGTGTGACCGGAGACGGTGAGGGCACGGCGCTCGGGTTAGATCTGGAGGCGGGGATTCCGGAAGCCTCGCCGTCGGCCTTTGCGACGCCTACCTTCTCGCTCTGGCACGGGATGGCAGCCTCCAACAGGAAAGCCCTCGAGGCGCCCGGCCTCCGGATCGGCTCAGTCCTGCTGGCCGAGCTGCGCCGGAGGGCGCGCATCGAGATAGCCGCCCTGGGCGTGGAGTACACCGAGGGGCTTGGCGTGGAGTTCGTCCCGGGCGGGAACGGCCTCCTGATCTGTACCGGCCACCAGCCGCTCCTCGTTCATCCAGGGATCTGGATCAAGCATCTCTCACTCGCCCGGCTGGTTCCGCCGGACGGCTCCGGGGTGAGCGTCGTCGTCGACAGCGACGCCTCCGAGGAGGTGGTCGCAGAGGTGCCGGCCCGAGATGGCAGGTTGCGGCGTCACCGGGTGCGGCTCGTCGGCGCAGAGCCCGAGGTTCCCTTCGAGTTGATGGCGGCCACTTCCGAGGAGGGGTGGAGGCGGTTCGTCCGGGAGGTGGACGACTGCTTGGAAGGCCTCGGCGAGGAGGCCATCGCCTCTGCCTGGTCCGCAACAAGGGACGCGCCCCCTCCGACGCGCGCCCACGGCCTGTCCGGCGCGGTCACGGCGGCCAGGCGCCGGCTGGAGGGACGGAGGCCCTACGTGGAGGTGCCGGTCTCGTGGATCGCCCGTACCTCGGCCTTCCGAACCTTCGTGCTCTCGATAGTCCGGGAGGCCGAGCGGTTCGCCGGGGTACACAATGCCGCGCTGTCCGAGTACCGCCTCCGCCACGGGATCCGGACCGGCGCTCAGCCGTTTCCCGACCTCGATGTGGCCGGCTCTCTCGTCGAGGCCCCGTTCTGGCTGATCCACGGAGGAGTCCGCACGCCCCTCTATGTCGACCTCGAGGACGGCCGCTTCTGGGCAAACGGGCAGGAGCTCGGCAACGTGCCCGACGATCCAGACGCGCCCGGGCTCAAGGCGATGGCGATCCGCCCCAGGGCCGTTTCACTGACCGCGTTCCTCCGGCTTGCCCTGGCCGATCTGTTCATACACGGGGTCGGCGGCGGTCGGTACGATCGCGCGACCGATGCCATCATCCGCCGCTTCTTCGGCATCGAGCCCCCGGCCTACTCGGTGGCCACGGCGACGCTATTCCTTCCCTTTAGCTCCCGAACGCCGGACGAGGGCGATCTGCAGCGGCTGCGGCGGCTTCACCTGGACCTCCAGCACAACCCGGATCGCTTCCTGGCCGAGGGCGAGGGTTGGTATCGGGCCCTGACAGACGAGAAGTGGGAGTTGATCCGAAGGCTCGAAGGCGCGGCAGAGATGACCAGGCGGCAGCGGCGGGAGGTCACGGGGCGCATCCGCGAGATCAACCTCGAGCTGCAGCCCGCCGTCTCTGAGCGACTCCAGGAGGCCGCGCGCGAGCTGAGGGAGGCGGAGCGCCGCCAGGCCGAGGCGGAGGCCATCGACTACAGAGGCTACCCGTTCCTGCTGCACCCTGTCGAGTCGGTCGAGGCGCTCGTCGACGCCCTGGCCGCAGGAGATGCTGATGCCGGGGCGGTCCGTCCGTGAGCAGGCCCTGCGCCCACTCCCCGGTGATCGAGATGGACGGGGTGGTCAAGGCGTTCGACTACACTCCCGTGCTGCGCGGCATCGATCTTCGCGTGCGAAGAGGGGCGGCGATCGCCCTGCTGGGGGCAAACGGGTCGGGCAAGACCACGCTGCTTCGGCTGATCGCCACACTGACCCGGCCCACGCGCGGCGTGGTGTCGCTCTTCGGCGCCCCGGCCGTCCCTGCGCCCCAACTCAGGCGGCGGATTGGCCTTCTGCCCCACGAGTCGCTCCTCTACGAGAGCCTGACGGTCGAGGAGAACCTGCGCTTCTTCGCGGGCCTCTACGGCCTGCCGCCCAGACACGCCGGTGACGTGCTGGCGCGAGCCGGCCTGGCGGGCCTGGCTGGGCGGCGCGCCCGAGTGCTCTCCAGGGGGCAGCGCCAGCAGGTCAACCTGGCACGGGCGCTGCTCCACGGCCCTGAGCTGCTCATCCTCGACGAGCCCTATACCGGCCTGGACGTGGGCGCGTGTGAGCGGCTGACGGCCAGCCTGCGCGAGGGCACGGCTGGAGAGCGGACGATCATATTCACCTCGCACGACCTGGCCGAGGTGCGCGCCCTGGCCACGGGCGTAGCCGTCCTCCTCGACGGACGCCTGACCGAGGTCATGGAACCCGACCGCCTCGATGAGGCACGCCTGGCCGCGTGGTTCCACGAGGGCAGGCGGTGAGCGTAATCCGCCTTCTCGTCGCCAAGGACCTACGCCTGGAGTGGCGCACCCGCGAGATCCTCACGACAATGGGGCTGCTCGCACTGCTCCTCGTCATCGTCCTGGGAGCCGTCAAGTCGGGTCCCGGCGGCGCACCCGCGGCGATGTGGGTCACCTATGCCTTCGCCGCCACGCTCGGGTTCACGAGGGCGTTCGCGATAGAGCAGGATCACCTGACCGGGCTCCTGATGGCCCCGATCGATCGCTCGGCGGTCTTCGCAGCCAAGGCGCTGACCAACTGGGTCGGCCTCACCGTGGTGCAGCTGTTCTCGCTGCCCCTCTTCGGCGCGCTCTTCACGGAGGCGATCTGGGGGCGGCTTGGAGCCCTGCTGCTCCCGCTGGCGCTGGGCGGGGTCGGGCTTGCGGCAGCGGGAACGCTCTTTGGAGGCCTGATCGTTCAAGCCCGGCTTCGGGAAGCCCTGCTCCCTATCCTGATGCTGCCCACGACGCTCCCCCTCGTGATCGCCGCGGTGGGCGCAACGGCCGGAATCGTAGACGGGTTGCCGCTTCCGGCGATCGGGCCGCAATTGAAGCTGATGTTCCTCTTTGATATACTCTTTGTTACTGCCGGCCTACTGCTGTTTGATTTCGTAGTCGAAGAGTGACGCGCGGGGTGCTGGGGGAGTGGTGTTGCGCGCGCTTATCATATTGAGCGTGGCCCTCATGCTGTTCGGCCTGTGCTGGGCGCTCCTAGCGGCCCCGACCGAGCTGTTCCAGGGGGTTCCCCAGCGCATAATGTACGTCCATGTGCCCAGCGTGATAGCCGCGTACACCGCCCTCCTTGTCGTCTTCGTCGCCAGCGTCGTCTACCTGTGGCGCCGCGACAGCAACTGGGACAGGGTGGCCCAGGCGTCGGCCGAGCTCGGCGTGCTCTTCATCTCGATGACCCTCGCCTCGGGCGCGATATGGGGGAAGCCGGTCTGGGGCACCTGGTGGACCTGGGATGCGCGCCTCACAACCACGCTGATCCTCTGGTTCATCTACGTGGCCTATCTGATCGTGCGAGCCTGGGCTCCGGGGCCGCGCGGCGCGAGGGCCGCCGCCGTCATCGGCATTGTCGGCGTGCTGGACATCCCGCTGATCCACTGGTCCGCCCTCCTGCTCCGTACGCTGCACCCGCAGCCCACGGTATTCCGAGCGGCGGGCCCGGCCCTCCCGGGCAGCATGCTCGTACCCCTGGTCATAGGCATCGGCGCGTTCCTGGCGGTCTATGCCGTGCTGATGGTCCTGCGCACACGGCAGGAGCGCACGCTGCAGATCCTCGCCGAATCGCTGGAGGGAAGCTAGCCGCCGTGGCCTACGTATCCGCCGCCTATCTCCTGGCCGCGCTCCTGTTCCTGGCGTATGTGTTGTCGCTTCGCTCACGGCAGCGGATGATCTCCGACATGATCGAGGCGCTCCGGCAGCGCGAGGGACGGGCGTGAGCACGACCCGCCGCAAGCTGGTGATCGGCTCCTCGGTGATCGTCGCCGCGTTGGCGGCCGTTGCCTACCAGGGGGCCCGCTCCTCGATGGTCTACTACCTCACGCCCACGGAGTTCGCCTCACGGCCGGACCTGCGCGCGATGAGGGTGCGGCTCGCGGCCCGCGTCCTCCCGGGTTCGTTTGAGAAGGTCGGGGAGGTCTACCGGTTCGCCGTCGGCGACGGTACCACCTCGTACCGCGTGCAGTTCGGGGGCTCACTCCCAGACCTTTTCTCAGAGGGCAGGGAGGTTCTGGTGGAGGGGCGCCTGGACGCCTCCGAAGTGCTTCAGGCGGTGCAGGTGATAACCACTCACCCGGTGGAGTACAAGGAGATGTCGGACCGGTATAGGCGAAAGACAGAAGGCGCTCCGGGGCGGTGAGGGTATGAGCCCGCAACTGCTGCTGGCGCTGCTGCTCGTGCTGTGGCTGATCGTCGGCCGGCTGCTCTGGCGCCTCCTGGCGAGGGTAGAGGAGGGCGAGGCCTGGGCGGCCAGGCTCGGCCGGCCCGCGGGCGGCCAGAGCGGACGCCGTGGGTGAGATAGGCAGGTTTGCCCTCCAGGCGGGGACCGCCGTCGCGCTATACGGCCTGACCGCAACCCTCCTTGGGCTCTGGCGCAGGGAGGGGGGGATGGCGCAGGCCGGGCAGCGTGCTGTCGTCGTCTGGACCCTGCTGATGGCGCTCGCCTCGGTTTCCCTCCTGGTGGGTCTCCTCACGCGAGACTTCTCCATACGGTTCGTAGCCACGGCGAGCGAGTCCACCCAGTCGATCTTCTACACGATCACCGCCTTCTGGGGCGGGCATGACGGGGCACTGCTGCTGTGGGCGCTCGTGCTCGGCATCTACATGACGCTCGGGGTCAGGAGCCTGCGCGACCATCCCGACCTGCAGGGGCCGGCAACGGCGACCCTCTTGGCGGTGGCGATCTTCTTCTCAGTGCTGCTGGCCACCGCGAGCAACCCCTTCCACCCGCTGCTGCCGCCCCCTCCCGACGGGCAGGGCCTGAACCCGCTCCTGCGCAACCCCTGGATGGTCGCACATCCCCCGGCCCTCTATCTCGGCTACGTGGGCATGAGCGTGCCCTTCGCCATAGCAGTGGGCGCGCTGATCTCCGGCCGCCTGGACGAGTCCTGGATAGAACTCTCGAGGCGATGGGTCCTGGTCGCGTGGGCGTTCCTCACGCTGGGGATCCTGCTCGGGGCCAAGTGGGCGTACGTCGTCCTGGGCTGGGGCGGCTACTGGGCCTGGGATCCCGTAGAGAACGCCGCGCTGATGCCCTGGCTCACCGCGACCGCGTTCATCCACTCGATCCAGATCCAGGCCCGCCGCAGGATGCTGGCAGCCTGGAACGCCTCCCTGATCCTCTTGACCTTCGGGCTGACGATCTTCGGGACGTTCCTGGTGCGAAGCGGCATCCTCAGCTCGGTCCACGCCTTCGCGCAGGCGCCGACAATCGGCTACATGTTCTTGGGGTTAATGGCCCTGCTCCTCATCGGATCGTTCGGGCTGCTGGTCTGGCGCTGGGAGTCGCTGCGCAGCCACGGAGGAGTGGAGTCGGTCGTGAGCAGAGAGACGGCCTTCCTCGCGAACAACCTCCTCTTCGTGGCGGCGGCCGTCGTGGTCTTCCTGGGGACCATCTTCCCGGCCCTCACAGAGGTCTTCCGCGGGGTGAAGGTGAACGTCGGCCCACCGTACTACAACATGGTTATGGTGCCGGTCGGCATCGGAATACTGGCGCTGATGGGCCTGGGTCCGATGATGCCCTGGCGCCGGGCGACCGCGGAGCAACTCGCTCACAACTTCCTCATGCCGGCCGCGCTGGCCGTGCTCGGGGCGCTCCTGCTCGGGGTTCTGGGGGTGCGGAAGGCCGGGCCCCTGATGGTCTTCGCGCTCTCGCTGTTCGTCGTTGGCACGCAAAACTTCCTGAGCAGCTCCACACGCGCGCACCGTCGCGCTGGAGGCGGCACGGGGAGTTAGCGTCCGGGTGGGACGGGGCGAGGGCATGGCGCTGGCCGCGGTCCGGTTGGTGCTGCGCAACCGGAGACGCTACGGCGGCTACCTGGTCCACCTGGGGGTGCTGCTTGTCTTTGCCGGTGTGGCGGCGAGCAGCGTGTTCAGCACGCAGTCGCAGGCCGTGCTGCGCCCGGGGCAGAGGTTTGAGGTGGGCCGGTACATCCTCGAATACGGCGGACTGCGCGGCTCCGCGATACCAGGGGTGGAGATCACGGAGGCCGCGGTCAGGGTGTGGACCGGGTCGAGATGGCTCGGGATTCTCTCGCCGCAGCGCTATTTCTACGCCTCGCAGGAGCAGTCGATGCACCGCGTTGCGATCCGGTCCTCGCCGCGCGAGGATCTCTACGTCATCCTTTCGGACTGGACCGAGGATGGGGCCGCGACGATCCGGGTGCTGGTGAACCCGCTGGTGTCATGGATGTGGGCCGGCGGAGTAGTCATCGTGCTGGGGACGCTGCTTGCCGCGCTGCCCGAGCGGCGGCTTCGCCCTGCGCGGACGACGCGCCCGCTGCGGCGGAGCGCGGGCGGGGGGCTCGGGGAGGAGGGCCGCTCCCCGTGATCGACGCCGTGCTGGGCTTCGCGCTTGTGGGGCTGGCCGGCGCGGCAGGGCTGTTCCTGCTGGGCCCGCTCCTCCGCGCCGGGCCGCTCCGGAAGCCAGA
>JBBIJB010000075.1:10265-10547 GCA_037446215.1 Armatimonadota bacterium | reverse complement strand
GAGATCTACGCGGCGGGGGAGAAGCCCATCCCGGGCGTCAGCGCGCGCCTGATCGTCGAGGCGGTCTCCGCCCACAGGAGCGTCCACTTCTGCGAGACGACAGAGGCAGCCGTGCTTCTCGTCGAGAGATTGGCGTCTCCCGGTACCATCGTGCTGACGCTGGGAGCGGGAGACATAGGCCGCGCGGCGGAGGCGCTGCTGGACAGGTTTGCTTCCGGCGCGGGCGGCGATGGTTAGGCCCGGTCCCGTATCGCGCAGGGCCGAGGCGGTGCTTCGCACGAT
>JBBIJB010000075.1:7075-10206 GCA_037446215.1 Armatimonadota bacterium | reverse complement strand
CCAGCCGACCTCCTGGTAGTCCCGCGCTCCCTGGGTGAGCTGCGGGAGGCGGTTGGGTTCCTCTTCGAGGAGGGTGTCCCCTTCTGGGTGATCGGACACGGATCGAACCTGCTCGTCGGCGACAGGGGGGTGCGCGGCGTCGTCGTCAAGGTGGGCAGCCGCTGCGGCCGGGTGCGGTTCGGGCAGAGGGGAGCCCACGCGGAGGCCGGCGCGGGCCTGCCGTCGGTCGCGCGGGCAGCGGCCGGTCTCGGCTTCTCGGGCCTCGAGTTCGCTGCGGGAATCCCCGGATCCGTGGCAGGCGCCGTGGTGATGAACGCGGGCGCCCACGGTGGATCGATGGCCGACGTCGTCGAGTCGGTGGCCGTGAGCACGCCACGCGGATGGAGGGTGCTGCGAGCGAAGGACCTCTCCTTCGGATACAGGAGCTCCACTCTGCAGGGGCAGCCGTGGGTTGTCAACTGGGTGAAGCTGGCGCTACGCCCGGACAGCCCCGCGTCCGTCCAGGCGCGCATGGAGGCGAACCTGGCCCGCCGCCGGGCCAGCCAGCCGATCGGCGCAGCCAGCTGCGGTTGCATGTTCAAGAACCCGGCGGGAGACCATGCCGGGCGCCTGATCGAGGCGGCGGGATGCAAGGGGATGTCGGTCGGAGGCGCCCGGGTCTCCGCCATCCACGCCAACTTCATCGTCAACGAGGGAGGCGCGACGGCCTCGGACGTCCTCACCCTGGCCGAGAGGGTCAGGGATCTGTCGCGAGCGCGGTCCGGCATACCGCTGGATCTGGAGGTAGGGCTGCTGGGCGAGTTCTAGACAACTATGCCGTGAGCGCTTCCGAGATCACCCCCTCCAGTGGCCGTTCCCCTTCCGGGGCGACGCTGCCGAGATTCGCCATCCTGATGGCGGTCCTGATCGCCCTGGCCGCCTTCCCGCAGTCCGCGCTGTTCACCGTCGACCGGGTGGAGGTACAGGGTACTAGGCGGCTGTCGAGCGCCGAGGTGGTGGAGCTCTCAGCGGTCCGGCGGGGCGAGCGCCTATTCGCCACCGACGGCGAAGCCGTCATGAGAAGGCTCGAGGCCGACCCTAGGATCAAGAGCGCCGCCGTGCGCCTGCGCCCTCCGCGCGGCGTCGTCATCACGATCACCGAGCGGGTTCCCATCGCGGCCGCTGCGATCGGTTCCCGCTTCGCCCTCGTCGACGAGGAGGCGTTTGCGGTCGCCCTGGCCGATGGGCCAGGAGGCCTACCCGAGGTGGTTGACAACTCGGGGATGCATCCCCTGGAACGCAGGGGAGTGGCGGCGGTCACCGCAGGGATCAGGTCGGCCCTGGCAGCCCTTCCGGTGATCCCTGAGCAGTTGCGAGCCGACCTGATCCGGGTCGTCGTCGACCCGGGCCAGGACCTCACGCTGGTCATGCGGTCAGGGCTGAGTATCCGGGCCGGAAAAGCCCCAGGCCTGCCCGAGCGGCTGGCCCAGGTTCCCGAGCTGCTGGCGACACTGCGCGGGAAGCAGGTCTTCCCGGCGGTGCTGGACCTCCGGTACTCCGGCTCGGTAGTGATAACGCCCGCGGGGGCGACCCCTTCTGGAGCAGGAGATGTTCGGTAGGCGCAGAATAGCGAACCAAGATATGGGGTTTGGCGACCCTACCCCCTACAACAGGTAGACATGGCACGACGCGGCTTGGTGACCGGTCTGGACATCGGCACAACCAAGGTATGTGCCGTCATTGGCGATGTGGATGAGGATGGGGAGATCCACGTGGTCGGTGCCGGCACCGCGCCTTCCCAGGGCATGAGGCGTGGTGTGGTGGTTGACATCGACCTGACGGCGAAGGCGATCGAGACCGCGGTAGACCACGCCGAGCGAATGGCGGGAAACAGCGTTTCCTCGGCATTCGTCGGCGTCTCGGGAGAGCACATCTCCTCATCGGACAGCCGGGGGGTTGTCGCCGTGGCGCGCGGCGACCACGAGATCTCGGAAACGGACGTGGCGAGGGTAGTCGATGCCGCTCGGATGGCCGCGCTGCCCTCCTCGGATCGCGAGATCATCCACCTGTTGCCTCGCGACTTCGTGGTGGACGGCCAGGACGGCGTGAAACGGCCGATCGGGATGTACGGCACCAGGCTCGAAGTAGAGGCTCACATCGTCACGGGCGTGGCGACGGTTCTCGCCAACGTCGCGAGATGCACACAGAGGGCCGGCCTGGAGGTCGACGAGATGGTGCTCGAGCCGCTGGCCTCCGCGGAGGCGGTGCTCACGCCGTCTGAGCGCGACCTCGGTGTCGTGACCGTCGACATGGGCGGCGGGACGACGAGCCTGGCGGTATTCTCCAACGGCGGCCTCTGCCACGTGGCGATACTCCCGGTCGCGGGCGCACACCTCTCCAACGACATCGCGGTGGGGATGCGCACCACGATGTCGGAGGCAGAGAAGCTGAAGATCAGGTGGGGGGCGGCTACGCCCGCCGCCGTCTCCGAGGGGGAGATGATCGAGGTCTTCTCGGTGGGCGGCAGGGAGCCGCGCGTCATGCCGAGGCGGGTACTCGCCGACTTCATCGAGCCCAGGCTCGAGGAGATCTTCTCCCTGGCGCATGCGCAGGTCCGCCGCAGCGGGTACACGCACAGGATACCAGCCGGGATAGTCCTGACCGGCGCCGGCGCTCAGCTCGACGGCCTGGTGGAGTACGCGGAGTCGCGGCTCGGCCTCCCGGCGCGGATTGGAGTGCCCGAGCACGTGGTCGGACTTGTCGAGAACATCCGGAAGCCCGCCTTCAGCACGGCGGTCGGGCTCGTCATATACGGCGCGCGCGCGCGGGGCCGGTCCGGCGCCCTCCACAGGGAGGGGCCGCTCTCGTTCTGGGATAGGGCGCGCGCTTGGGTAAGGGAGTTGCTGCAGGGGGCATAGGAAGGTTGCCGAAGATGCGGCGTGGAGGAGGGGCCTCGATGGGCAGCGCGGAGCGTGACCTTCGTCGGTACGCAGCGATCAAGGTAGTGGGCGTGGGTGGCGGAGGAAGCAACGCCGTCAACCGCATGATCTCCGCAGGGTTGCGCGGCGTCGAGTTCATCGCGATCAACACCGACGCCCAGGCGCTCGCGCTCTCCAGCGCGGACAGGAAGATCCACATAGGGGCCAAGCTGA
>JBBIJB010000075.1:0-7065 GCA_037446215.1 Armatimonadota bacterium | reverse complement strand
CGAGGCCTGCATCAGCAGGCTTGCGCCATCCCGCTCGATCGGGCGGGCGGCGGCGGAGGAGAGCAGCGACGAGCTCAGCGAGGCGCTCTCGGCGGCCGACATGGTCTTCATAACCGCGGGCATGGGCGGAGGCACCGGCACCGGGGCGGCGCCCCACATCTCCGAGATAGCACGCGATCAAGGAGCGCTCACCGTGGGCGTTGTTACCAAGCCGTTCGGATTCGAGGGGAGGCGTCGAGCCGGCGCCGCCGACGACGGCGTCCGCAACCTGCGCCAGAAGGTCAACACCCTCATAACCATCCCGAACGACAGGCTGCTGCAGATCATCGACCGGCAGGCGACCGTGATAGAGGCGTTCCGCACCGCAGACGACGTCCTGCGCCAGGGCGTGCAGGGGATCGCCGATCTGATCACGGTACCCGGGCTCATAAACCTGGACTTCGCGGACGTGCGCACGACCATGGCCGAGGCCGGGGCAGCGCTGATCGGGATCGGCGTTGCCTCCGGCGAGGACAGGGCCACGAGGGCCGCGCAGTCGGCCATCAGCAGCCCTCTGCTGGAGACCTCGATGAACGGCGCCCGCGGCGTCCTGATAAACGTAACAGGCGGCACAGACCTCGGCTTGATCGAGGTGAGCGAGGCCGCTCAGATCGTACGAGAGGCCTCCGACCCCGATGCCAACATAATCTTCGGCGCGGTGATCGACGAGAAGGCGCGCGACGAGATAAGGATCACAGTCATCGCGACCGGCTTCGAGGCCGTCAGGAAGGCCGAGCCTGAGGCACCGCCGGTGGATGACAGGTTGAGAGAGCCGGTGAAGCTGATAGACGATCTGGACATCCCCGCCTTCCTTAGGAGGCGCTAGCACAGCCCCGGCGGCTGTGGCGCGGTCAGCAGCGGATGCGCGAGGCGTCGGGCGATCCTGACCACGGCCTGTCGGAGCAGTCGGTCGAGGCCGCCCGCCACCGCGTAGGGGCGCTCTTCCCGGGCGCAGAGCAGGCGGATCCCCTGCGTCCTCTCTTCCGGATTCCGGAAGGGGTGGCGACGCAGGCGCGGTTCCTTGAGTTGCGTGACCGCCTCGCTCCCCTCGGGCTTCTCCCGATGCTGAGGGAGCGGGGCGGGCAGACGGTTCTCCTGCTCGTTCCCAGGCCGCCTGCGGGACAGTGGTCTGTGCGCACGAGCCTTCTCCTCCTGCTCGCGACGATGGCGACGACCTTCTATGCGGGCTACCTCCAGTCGCAGGCGCTAGTCGCGGCGGGCTTCCTCCGCGACCCCATAGCGGGTGGGGCCGCGTTCTCGCTGTCGGTGCTGTTCATCCTCGGCTGCCACGAGATGGGCCATAAGCTGGTGGCGGTCCGCCGCGGTATCGACGCCAGCCTGCCCTACTTCCTCCCGATGTTGCCCCCGATCGGAACGATGGGAGCCGTGATTGTCACCAAGACCCCAGCGCCGAACCGTGACAGCCTCATGGATCTGGCCGCGGCGGGCCCCATAGCCGGCTTCATAGCCGCCATCCCGGTCCTCGTCTACGGCACGACGAGGTCGTTCGTGGTGGAGGCCCCGGAGAGGCTGGGGCAGTTGATCTCGATACCCGATCCGCTGCTGATACAGGGGATGGTCAGGCTGTTCCTCGACCCTCCGCCGGGGGCCGTGGTGCTGGGCCACCCAGTGCTGTTCGCCGGCTGGATAGGCCTTATCGTGACCAGCATCAACCTGCTGCCCGCCGGGATGCTCGACGGGGGCCACGCGGTCCGCGCCGCGCTGGGGCCCCGGCCTCACGGGGTGCTCTCATACGCGGCAGTGGCCCTGGCCGTCTTCATGGGGTTCTATCCCATGGCGCTGCTCATACTGCTTCTCGCCCGGAGGGGCCACCCCGGTCCGCTCGACGACATCTCGCCCCTGGGCGCCTCCCGCCGTGCGGTGGGACTTGCCCTCGTGGTCGTCTTCGTACTCAGCGCCGTCGTCTTCCAATCCCCGTTCGGCTGGTAGCGAGGAGAGGCATGAAGGCGGCCCTCTCGGCAGATCGTCCCCCCAGGGCCGGGCGCTGGGTGCGCTCCGCGCTGGCGGTGATGCGCAAGGAGATGGTCGAGATCCTGCGTGACAGGCGGACGCTCGCGGCAGCGGTGCTGCTCCCCGCGGTCACAATGCCGCTCGTCGTCCTGGTCATGCCCACCCTCGCCCTCCGCCAACAGGAGGTCCTGCGGGCGCGCCCTTCGCTGGTGGCGGCGGTGGGAGGCGACGCCGGCGGCCTGGTGCCGCTTGGGGTCGAGGGGAGGGAGATCTCGCTTGTCGTCACCGACGATCCCCGCGGAGCCCTGCGAAGGGGAGAGGTGGACGCCGTCTTGATCGACAGGGGCGCCTCGAGCGGAGGCCCGAGGGTCGTAGAGGTCCTCTACGATGAGACCAGGTCGGCCTCGCGGACTGCGCTGGGGAAGCTCTCAGGCGTGGCGGCCCGGCTCGCCCTGCGGGAGCTGCAGGCGGCGGCCCGCGCGCGGGGAGCCGATCCAGCCCGGCTCGTTACCGTGGTGATGGACCCGCGCAACGTGGCTACCCCCAGGCAGGTCGGGGGGGCGCTGCTGGCCTCAGTCCTACCCTTCTTTCTGGCCGTCTGGCTCCTCCTGGGCGGTCAGTACGCGGCCCTGGACGTCGGCGTCGGCGAGAGGGAGAGGGGCAGCC
The DNA here is from genome assembly GCA_037446215.1 of Armatimonadota bacterium. Taxonomy (GTDB): domain Bacteria; phylum Sysuimicrobiota; class Sysuimicrobiia; order Sysuimicrobiales; family Humicultoraceae; genus VGFA01. The sequence continues at coordinate 4,389 of JBBIJB010000075.1, read as the reverse complement.
TCGAGTTTCTGCTGGCGATGCCCGTGGCCCGATCGGCGCTGGCCTTTGGGAAGTTCCTGGCGGTGCTGCTGCCCGCCTGCGGCGCGATGGCTGTGATGCTGCTGGTGGGCGTGATCACGCTGGCCGCGGGAGGTCGCCTGCTGACCGCCCAGCCGGTGGAGGTGGGGCTGCCGCCCGCCGCGGTGGTGAGACTGCTGGCAGTCGGCGTTACGCTCGCCGGGCTGCTGTCGGCGCTCCAGTTGGCTATCAGCGTCAGGGCTCGCACCCTCCGCGAGGCCCAGCAGGGGTTCGCTGCGCTCTACCTGGCCGTCGCCCTCCCGGTCATGCTCCTGCCCCTGCTGGAGGACCTGGCGCGGCGGCCGTGGTGGGCTGCCGTTCCCGTGGCGAATGCCGTGCTGGCGTTCGGCACGATTCTGACCTCAGGGGGGACGGCCCCACCCGAGTGGTCCCTGGCAGCGACGGTCGCCACGCTGTCCACGCTCACGGCGGCGGTGCTGTGGCTGGCCGCGGCGCAGCTCTCCGCGGGCGCCCGGACGAATCGGTGAGCGGAGGCGAGGGGGAGCGAAAACCGGCGTCTGATGGTGAGCGGAGGGCCAAGCCCCCCTCCCCTCGCCATTGACACCCAAGATGTGGGGCCATAGAATCACGTTGCCTCAACGGGTGGTGCCTCCGATGCGTTGCCCGGCCTGCAACCACGAAGAGAGCAAGGTCCTTGACTCCCGCCCGGTGCTCGATGGGCGGGCGATTCGTCGCCGCAGGGAGTGCCTCTCCTGCAGTCGGCGCTTCACGACCTACGAGCGCATCGACCTAGCGCCGCTCATGGTCGTCAAGAGGGACGGTCGCCGCGAGCCTTTCGACCGGGCCAAGGTCTTGGGAGGCGTGGTCCAGGCGTGCGGCAAGAGGCCGGTCTCCATGGAGTCGCTCGACTCGCTCGTGGACGACATCGAACGCGAGATCCGGCAGGCCGGGGTGGGAGAGATCCCGTCGGCGTCGCTGGGTGACATGGTGATGGACAGGCTGCGCCGCCTGGATGATGTCGCCTACGTGAGGTTCGCCTCGGAGCACCGGAGGTTCCATGATGTGGACTCTATGACCGAGGAGATAGAGTCCTTGAAGGAGCGGAGGCGCCGGGAGGAGGCCCTCCGCGATCAGGTCCCCCTGATCTCAGTACCGGAATCGCGCCTGCCACGATAGCTACTACGCGCCCCTGGGGGTGACTTGCATGGATGGTCTCTCGCTCTCTCCGATAAGACCCGCCGCAGCTGACCTTCCCCAGGAGACCCTCGAGGCGTTCGCAGGGGACGACCTCCGGGCAAGAGTCTTCTACGACAAGTACGCCCTCCGAGACGGCAGCGGCACGGTTGTCGAGGTGACCCCCGACCAGATGTGGCGCCGGGTGGCCGCAGAGATAGCGTCGGTCGAGGCCCCGGAGCGCAGACTGGAGTGGGCGGCCCAGTTCACGTGGCTGTTGGAGGGGTTCCGATTCATCCCCGGCGGCCGGATCATGCACGCGGCAGGCAACCCGAAGAGGGTGACCGCGCTCAACTGCTACGTGGTCCCGGTGGCGGGAGATACGATCGAGGCGATCTTCGGCTGGATGGGAGAGGCGGCGCGTACCTACAGTCTCGGTGGGGGCGTGGGCACGGACATCTCCGTGCTCCGCCCGCGCGGAGCGCCCGTGAACAACGCCGCCCGCAGCAGCACCGGCTCGGTCTCTTTCATGGAGCTCTTCTCGCTGACCACGGGAACCATCGGGCAGTCCGGAAGGCGCGGCGCGCTCATGATAACGATCGCGGACAGTCATCCCGACGTGCTGGATTTCGTCAGGTCCAAGCGAAGCCAGGACCGGATACGCTACGCGAACATAAGCGTCCGCATCTCCGATGCCTTCATGCGCGCGGTGGAGGACGACGGGCCCCACGATCTCGTCTTCGAGAACGAGCGGGCCTCGGTCCGTCGCACGGTTCGGGCCCGCGAGGTCTGGGGCGAACTGGTAGCGGGGGCCCGCGACTGGGCCGAGCCCGGCGTGATCTTCTGGGACACAGTCAAGCGTTGGTCAACTTCCGAATACAACGGCATGGGGGTCGTGACCACCAACCCCTGCAGCGAGATCCCCCTCGAGCCCTACGGCAACTGCTGCCTTGGGAACGTCAACCTGGCCTGCTTCGTGAGCGAGGGGTTCTCGTCGGCGGCGCGGATAGACTGGGACCAACTCGAGCGCGCGCTGCGGCTGGCGGTCCGCTTCCTCGACGACGTCCTCGACTACAACGCGGACAGGCACCCGCTCCCGAGCCAGAAGGAGGCCAGCCTCTTCTCGCGCAGGATAGGCGTCGGCTTCACCGGGCTGGGCGACATGCTGATCAAGCTCGGGATGCGTTACGACTCCGACCAGGCAGTCGCCTTCGTCGATGGCCTCTTCGACCGCATCAAGAACGTCGTCTACGACGAGAGCGTGAGCCTGGCCGCCGAGAAGGGGGCCTTCCCGGGCTACGATAGGGAGACCCACATAGCCCAGCCGTTCGTCCAGACGCTCTCGGCGCGCGTGCTGGAGCGGATGGCGGTGAGCGGGCTCAGGAACGTCGCCCTGCTCACGGTTCCCCCGGTGGGGAGCGGGGCCGTGCTCGCCGGGGTGACGAGCGGCGTCGAGCCGATCTTCGATCTTTCGTACGTGCGAAGATCCGAGTCGCTCTCGCAGGAGTACTTCACCGTCTACCACCCGCTGGTCCGGGAGTACATGACGCGGTTCGGCCTGGAGCGCGCGGACGAGCTGCCGGAGACCTTCGTTACCGCACACCAGATCCCACCCGAGATGCGGGTGAAGATGCAGGCCGCAATCCAGCGCCACATAGACCACGCGATCTCCTCGACCGTCAACCTGCCGTCGGATGCGCCTCCTGAGGAGGTGGAGCGCATCTACATGCTCGCGTGGAAGATGGGATGCAAGGGGGCCACGGTGTACCGCGAGGGCAGCCGCGACGGCATCCTGATGACCGAGGCGGCCGCGCGCCCCCAGCTGCCCGCGGCCGCGCAGCCGGCGCAGGCCAAGCCGGCACCCCGCTCCAGGCCCAAGGTCACGACCGGGAGGACCGAGCGGATCGAGACCCCCCGCGGCAGGGTCTACGTGGTCATCAACGAGGACGAGATGGGGATCTGCGAGGTCTTCGTCCACTCGCTCGACGTCGAGGCGGAGGCGATCGGCCGGATGGTGTCGCTCTCGCTGCGGGGCGGCCTGGATCCCCGCGACGTGATCGAGCAGCTGTGGCGAGTGCAGAGCAAGGAGGTTGCCTTCGACCGGTCGGCGGACGGCACGGTCGTGCGCGTCTCGACCATAGCCCAGGCTGTTGCGCTCGCGCTGGGCAGGACCCTCTACGGCGACGCCTTCAGGCCCGACAAGGTCTTCCCCAGGGCCGACGTGCTGCCGGAGCCCGGCCCGCGCGCCATCCAGGAGACCCTGCGCTTCGTTCCGCCCCCGCAGGAGTCCGTGCCGGCGGTCGTCGCCCTACCCGCCGCCGAACCGCAACTGCCCCGCCGCAACGGCGAGCCGGAGCGGCGTCGGATCGGCCTCGAGTTCGTTGGAGTCTGCCCGGATTGTGGCGCCTCCCTCGTCCACGAGAACGGTTGCGTTACCTGCCGCCAGTGCGGCTACTCCAAGTGCTGAGGAGAGACGCCGGGCGCGAGAGCCCGCGGTCGAGGCCGAGGTCGAACGCGCGTTCCGCGCAAGCGGTTGTGGTATGCTTGGCATGCCTGCTATGCTCGAACTACCGATACCGGAGAGCAGTCGAATCTCGCGGGAGGTGGCACGCGTGAAGTTGATGCTACGTGCGGCAACGATCGTCATGGTGACGGCCTTGGCGCTCGGCGTCGTGGGGCTAAACGCCCGGCCCGCCGTCGGCCAGGTCAGCCTTGTGCTGGCGTTCGTGCCTTCGGTTGACGCAGGGAGGGTGCTCGCGACCGGCAATACTCTGGCCAGGATGCTGGAGGTGGCCACGGGCTACCGCGTGCGGGCAGAGGTTCCAACCAGCTACGCCGCGACGATCGAGGCGATGTGTGCGGGTCGCGTCGACGTGGGGTTCTTGGCGACGTTTGCATATGTGCTTGCCAAGGAGCGCTGCGGCGCGGACGTCCGCCTGGTGAGCATCAGGCAGAACAAGCCGTTCTACGTGGCGCAGATTCTCTATCGCGCGGACCTCAACGCCAAGTCGCTGGCAGACCTGAGGGGGAAGCGGTTCGCCTTCGTCGACCCGGCGTCGGCCTCAGGGTATCTCTTCCCAGCGGCACTGCTCAAGAAGAACGGGATCGACCCTGACCGTTTCTTCAGCCAGGTGGTATTTGCAGGCGGCCACGACAGGGTGGTGCTCGCGATCTACACCGGCTCCGTGGACGCCGGCG
>JBBIJB010000074.1:0-10749 GCA_037446215.1 Armatimonadota bacterium | reverse complement strand
CTCGGGGGCGAGCGCCGCGCCGCCCCGGTGGGCGTGGACGTCGACCGACGGGGGCTGCTGCGAGCCGCCGGCCGCGCCGCCCGGCCGCGCCGCCGCGAGGAGCGCGGCGACCAGGCACAGGCAGAGTGCCCGCACGACGCGGGACACGACTTGGGCTGCTGCTGGGTCTCGGGACCGTCCTTCGCCTCGGCTCATACGGCGCTCCCTGTGCGGGCTCCCCGCGGCTATAATGGGTGGGTCACAGTCCAGAGTTCTGCGCGGCGAATCCAACACCCTTGCAGGTGGTAAGGATGCCTGTACCTCCCGATCCATTCGGCGCACGCGACACTCTTCAAACACCCTCCGGCCCCCTCATGTTCTACAGGCTCGGCAGGCTCGAGCAGGTGGGCCTGGGCCGCATCGAGCGGCTGCCGTTCTCGATAAGGATACTGCTCGAGGGGGCGCTGCGGCAGTGCGACGGGCTCAGGGTGACGGATGATGATGTGCGTGCGATCGCCGGGTGGAAGGCGCAGCCGGCCGAGCGCGAGATACCCTTCCTGCCGGCGCGCGTGCTGCTCCAGGATCTGACGGGCGTGCCGGCCGTGGCAGACCTCGCGGCGATGCGCTCGGCCCTCCACCGCGCAGGGGCCGATCCCGCCGCGATCAACCCGGCGAGGCCGGTGGACCTCGTGATAGACCACTCGGTCCAGGTGGATGTCGCGGGCTCGCCGGAGGCGCCCGCCGAGAACCTCCGACTGGAGTTCGCGCGCAACCGCGAGCGCTACTCCTTCCTCAGGTGGGCTCAGACCGCCTTCGCAAACCTGCGGGTGGTGCCGCCGGCCGGCGGCATAGTCCACCAGGTCAACCTGGAGCACCTGGCGACCGTCGTCGCCACCGAGCCCGCGGACGGCGACGTGGTGGCATTCCCGGACTCGTTGGTGGGCGCCGACTCGCACACGACGATGGTTAACGGCCTCGGCGTCCTGGGCTGGGGGGTCGGCGGCATCGAGGCCGAGGCGAATCTGCTCGGCCAGCCGTTCTACATCCTGCTGCCTGAGGTGGTCGGGGTCCGCCTGATCGGATCCCTCCCGGAGGGCACCACGGCCACCGACGCGGTCCTGACCGTAACCGAGATCCTTCGCCGGCGCGGCGTGGTGGGCAAGTTCGTCGAGTTCTTCGGCGAGGGGCTCGGCCGGCTGGCCCTGCCCGACCGCGCAACCATCGCCAACATGGCGCCCGAGTACGGCGCCACCGTCGGCTTCTTCCCTGTGGACGCCGCGACGCTCGACTACCTGCGCTTCACCGGCAGGCCCCCGCAGCAGGTAGCCTTAGTTGAGGCCTACTGCAGGGAGCAGGGTCTGCTCCGAACGGAAGTCACCCCCGACCCCGAGTTCAGCGAGGTCGTCGAGGTGGACCTCGGCTCCGTCGAGCCCAGCCTGGCCGGCCCCAGGCGCCCACACGACCGGGTCTCGCTCTCACAGGTGGCCGGGGAGTTCCGGGGGACGCTCGCCGCGCCCCTCGCGCAGGGCGGCTTCGGGCTGTCGGAGGAGGCGGCGAGAGGAGCCCCGGGAGAGGTGGGTCACGGCGCGGTCGTGATCGCGGCGATCACCTCCTGCACCAACACCTCCAACCCATCGGTCATGGTGGCGGCCGGGCTGCTGGCCGGTAAGGCGGTCGAGCTCGGGCTGCGGGTGCCGGCACACGTCAAGACTAGCCTGTCCCCGGGATCAAGGGTGGTCACCGAGTACCTGCGCGAGGCCGGCCTGCTGGAGCCGCTGGCGGTGCTCGGCTTCGACGTCGTGGGCTACGGGTGCATGACCTGCATAGGGAACAGCGGCCCGCTCCCGGAGCCGGTGGCCGAGGCGATCCGCGGTGGAGGTGTCGTGGCGGCCGCGGTCCTCTCGGGCAACCGCAACTTCGAGGGGCGCATCCATCCCCTGGTCCGTGCCAACTACCTCGCCTCGCCTCCGCTCGTCGTCGCCTACGCGCTGGCGGGGAGCATAGGGGTGGACCTCACTGGCGAGCCGCTGGGCAGGACCCCGCAGGGGGCTCCGGTCTACCTGCGCGATCTCTGGCCGACGCGGGCAGAGATAGAGCAGGTCGTGCGCTTCGCGCTACGACCAGGGCAGTACGAGGAGCAGTACTCCCAGGCCTCCGCAGGGAGCGCCGGCTGGCAGGGCATCGAGGTGGGCCCGGGCCTGGTCTACGAGTGGGATCCCGACTCGACCTACATACAGGAGCCGCCCTTCTTCCTGCAGATGCCGGCGGAACCCGAGCCGATGCGCGGGATCTCGGGGGCCCGCGCGCTGGTCGTCCTCGGCGACTCCATAACCACGGACCACATCTCTCCGGCGAGCTCGATCGATCCCAAGAGCCCCGCCGGGCTCTACCTCAAGGAGAGGGGCATCGGCCGGGCCGACCTCAACACCTACGGGGCGCGGCGTGGCAGCCACGAGGTGATGGCCCGCGGCACCTTCGCCAGTGTCCGGCTCAAGAATCTGATGCGGCCCGGTGTGGAGGGGCCCACGACGGTCCACCTCCCGAGCCGTGAGGTGATGTCGGTCTTCGATGCCGCGATGCGCTACAGGCAGGAGGGCGTCCCGCTCCTGGTGATCGCCGGCAAGGAGTACGGGTGCGGCAGCTCGCGCGACTGGGCGGCCAAGGGCCCGCAGCTCCTCGGGGTGCGCGCGGTCATCGTCGAGAGCTTCGAGAGGATACACCGCAGCAACCTGATAGGTATGGGGGTCCTACCCCTGGAGTTCCTCGAAGGGCAGGGCCGGGAGTCGCTGGGGCTGGACGGGTACGAGTCCTACGAGATCGAGGGGATCGGGGACGACCTGCGGCCGCGCCAGCGGGTCGGCGTGCGCGCCACCCGGGACGACGGCTCTGCCGTGGAGTTCGAGGCGACAGTCCGGATCGACGCGCCGGTCGAGATCGAGTACTACAGGCACGGCGGCATCCTGAACATGATGCTGCGGGGGCTGCTGCCCCGCGGGCGGTGATCGCTCCGATGGGCGCCGGGGCCAGGCTCCGGGAGTTCCGCGACGAGGACTGCGGGCCGATCTCCCGCATCCACAACGCGATCTATCCCGACACGCTCTTCACCGAGGAGGAGATCCGGGAAGAGGTGGCCCGGATCGACCGCAGCCGCTTCGTCTCCGAGTGGAGCGTCGCCGAGGACGCCGCTACCGGGGAGGTCGTGGCCTACGGCTTCTACAGGCACCTGCCCCACAGCCACCATCCCGATAAGTACGTCGCCGCGGTGAACGTCCACCCGGACGCGCAGGGGTGCGGGATCGGCACCCTGATGGCGGACGCGCTCCTGGAGACGCTGGGGGCCAGGGGAGCGCGGCGGGTGAAGACGTGGAGCCGCGAGGATCGCCCACGCTCGCTGGCGTTCCTTCAGCGCTACGGCTTCGCAGAGCTGTCCAGGGACTACGAGTCGCGGCTGGAGGTCAGGGACGCCGAGACGGGACGCCTAGTAGGGGATCTCGAGCGCTTCTCCGACTACCTCGATCGGGCCGCCGCCAGGGGAGTCGTGATAACGACGCTGGCGAGCGAGCTCGAGCGCGCCCCCGACTGCCTGCGCGCCGTCTACCAGTCCCACGCCGTGCTCGGCCTGGACGTCCCCCACGAAGACCCCGACCCTCCTTCTCCTCGACCGTTCGAGGAGTTCGTGGAGCAGGAGGTGCGCCACCCGACGGTGCTGCTCGATGCCTTCTTCCTGGCCAGGCTCGGGGACGCCTACGTAGGCGAGAGCGCCATGAAGCGCGCCCAGAGTGATCCCTCCATGCTGAACCACCAGTTGACCGCCGTGCTTCCGGCCTTCCGTGGGCTCGGGCTCGCGACCGCTCTCAAGATAAGGACGGTCGAGTACGCGCGGGAGAAGGGCTACCGGACGATACGCACCTTCAACAGCAGCAGCAACGCGGCGATGCTGGCCATCAACGAGAAGCTCGGATTCGTGCGCCGGCCTGCCTGGGTGATCTTCATCAAGAGCCTGGCCTGAGCAGGGACGCCACCGTGGCGAGTCCTTCTTCGGGCTCGCGACCCAGCTCTACGCGGACGACCCGGCGTCCCTGCCGTCTAAGCGCCCCGAGGTCTCCCAGGGCCTGCGCCGCGATCAGCTCGCCGAAGGTGAACCTGGACTCGGGGACCGCGACGTCCTCGGCCTGGTCGTCCACCAACTGCAGGAAGACCCCGCTGCCCGGCCCCCCCTTGTGGAGTTGGCCTGTCGAGTGCAGGAAGCGGGGGCCGTATCCGAGGGTGGTGGCGGTGCCCGACCGCTCGAGCAGCGAACGGCGAATCCGCTGCAATAGGCGCCAGGTCTCCTCCGACGGCGCGAGGTAGGCCTGCAGGCCTACGTAGTCGCCCGGGGCTATCGACTCCGTCCAGTCGCCCAGCAGCCGCGCGAGCTCCTCCGGGCGGGACGGGGATCCGGCCCCTTCGCCGGCGCCGGCCCCAAGGCGCACCCTGCGGCCCGCCTGCGACATCGCCTTCTGGGCGAGCTCCTTCGCGAGCTGAACGTCGGGCTGGTCGAAGGGGTTGATGCCCAGCGCCGAGCCGGCCGCGGCCACGGCGACTTCCCATCTGAAGAACTCGCCTCCGAGCTCCTCCCGGTCCGCCAGGCTTATCCGGATGACCGGGTGCCCGAGGGTCTCGATATGGTCCAGGCGTCGGCCGATCTCGTCGGCGGGATCCGCGGACATGGTGAGACCCACGAAGAGCCGGTCCGCGCCGTATCGCTCCGGGGCGACCGCCGGCTCATCCACCACAGGGACTATCCCCCGGCCTCCCTTTCCCGTGCTCTCGGCGATCAACTGCTCGATCCACGAGGGAAGGGCCGCAAGCGACCGTGACGCGAGGAAGGTCACCTTGTCGCGGCCCGCAAGGGCCAGCTCGGCCAGGGCCGCGCCCAGGGCAAGGGCCCCCTGTGTACCACCCTGCGCCGCCGATGCGTCGGCGGCCGCCTGGGCTCGGGCCAGCACGCCATCTATCCTCACCCCGCAGAGCGCGGCCGGGAGCAGGCCGAACGCGGTAAGCGCGGAGTAGCGACCGCCGACGTCCGGGGGCGCGCCGAAGATCCCGCGGAAGCCCCGCTCGCGGGCGAGCTCCTCCAGGGGGGTCCCGGGATCGGTGACGGCCGCGAACTGCCTTCCCGCAGGACCGGATCTGTGGCTGGCCCACCCCCAGAAGAACCTGAGTAGCGACAGCGTCTCGGCCGTGGTTCCGGACTTGCTGGAGACCAGGAACAGGGTTCGGTCGGGACGCACCCTGGCCACGGTGTCGAGCACCGCTTGGGGGTGCGTGCTGTCCAGCACGATCAGCTCCGGGTGGCCGGGGGCGCTTCCGAAGGTGCGGGAGAAGACCTCTGGAGCCAGGCTCGATCCGCCCATGCCCAGCAGGACCACGTGGCGCATCCCTTCTCCCGCGGCCCGGTGGGCGAACCCGATGATCTCGCCGATGCTGTCTGCCATGGTCCGCGGCAGGTCGAGCCATCCCAGGCGGTCCTCGATCTCGGGGCGAGGCTCCGCCGACCAAAGGGTGCGGTCCCTGGCCCACAGCCGCCGGGCGAGCCCCTCCCGTTCCCAGGCGGCGAGCCTCGCGTCAACTGGGGCGCCGTGCTCGCCCAGCGCCAGCGAGAGGCCGTTCGGCAACTAGCCACCCCCTCCGGCCGCGACCGCCCGCCGCTTCCCGTCGAGCGCCGCGAGGAGCGCGTCGTGCGAGGAGGCAAACGCCCCCACGCCCTCCTCCTGCAGGGTGGAGGTCACCCTGTCCAGGTCGATCCCGAGGCGGTCGAGGCTCTCGAGCACGGCCCGCGCTCGGTCGAGCCCCTGCCCGATCGTGTCGCCGCGCACCTCGCCGTGATCCCTGAAGGCGTCCATCGTCGCCGGCGGCAGGGTGTTGACGGTCTGCGGCCCGATGAGCTCCTCGACGTAGAGCACATCCGAGTAGTCAGGGTTCTTCGTGCCGGTGCTGGCCCACAGCGGTCGCTGGACCCCGGCCCCTCGCCGCGACAGGACGGCGAACTCGCCTCCGCGGAAGATCTCCTCGAACCGCGCGTATGCCAGCCGGGCGTTCGCGACCGCCGCGGCTCCGCGCAGCGCCAGGGCCTCCTCGGTCCCGATCTCGTCCAGGAGCCGGTCCACCGAGGTGTCCACGCGGCTGACGAAGAACGACGCCACCGACGCCGCTCCGGCGGGCCGCTCGCACCGCTCGACCCCCCTGATGTAGGCGCGCGCCGCGTCCTCGTAGTGGGAGAGCGAGAATATCAGGGTGACGTTGACGTTGATCCCGTCGCGGATCAGCGCCTCTATCGCGGGTATGCCGGCCGGGGTGGCCGGGACCTTGATCATCAGGTTGGGGCGGGCGACCACTGCCCAGAGCCTGCGCGCATCGGCCACGGTGCCGGCGGTGTCCCCTGCCAGATGAGGTGAAACCTCGAGGCTGACGAATCCGTCTGCGCCGCCGGCGGCGTCGAAGGCCGGCCGCAGCGCGTCGGCCGCCATCCGTATGTCCTCGACGGCGAGGCGATCGTAGAGCGCCCGGGTGTCGATCTCCCTCTCCTCTGCCAGCAGCGAGGCGATCGCCTCGTCGTAGTCGGAGCTGCCGGCGATCGCCTTCTCGAAGATGGTGGGGTTGCTGGTCATGCCGCTGACCCCGTCCTCCTCGATCAGGCGCGCCAGTCCGCCGCCTGTGACCAGGCTCCGCCGGATGTAGTCCAGCCACACCGACTGGCCGTGCTCTGCGAGGCGCTTGATACGGCTCACGCTAGGACTCCTTCCCGATGCGGGCTCCCAGGACGCCGCCCCATACCAGGTGCGCGCCCCCGAAGAGCACCGCGTTGAGTTGCAGCATAACCGGATTCATCGTGGGAAGCACCACATACCACATGATCGCGAAGACCATGAGCCCGTAGACGAGCCCGGCGCGGACGAGCGAGGCCCCGACCCTCCCGCTCCTGCCGAAGATGCGGACGAATATCAGCCCCAGCACAACGGAGTTCACCAGGTGGACGGCGACCCCCACCGCGACCCCGACCGGGTGGAATGGGACGGGCGTCCGGACCCCCTTGAGCTCGTCTATTACCGCCGCGGCGATCAATATCAGCGGCGACCAGAAGCCGGTCCCGCGGGCGGCCTCGACGACCATGACGACCGCTCCCATTACCGCGCCGGCGACCATCCCTGCTGCCGCGGCTGCGCGTGTATCCACCAACATCACTCCTCGCCCACCGGCGGATCGCTTGGCCTAGAGGCTCTATTCAGCGGGGTCGCGCCGCCTCCCTGTGAGGACGCGGCCTCCATCGACCGGAGGAAGCGCGGCCGGGCCTGCGAAAGAGGGCTCTAGAGGTGAGAGCCCCCATGCGTGATGCGAGCCCTCCCGTTACTGTGCTGATCGCCTCCTACCTCGAGCCGGAGCTGGTGGAGCGGATCAGGTCTGTCGAAGGTACCGAGGTCATCTACGAACCCGCCCTGCTGCCGAGGCCCCGCTACGCCTGCGATCACGTCGGCCGGCCCCTCGTGCGCTCCGACGAGGAAGAGCGCAGGTGGCGGGGTTACCTGGCCCGGGCCGAGGTCATGTTCGACTTCGACCACACCAACGCCGCATCGCTGCGCGACCTGATACCGCGCGCCAGGTGGATTCAGGGAACCAGCACCGGGATCGGCCAGCTGCTGGTCCGCACGGGCCTGCTCGACCGTCCCATGGCGTTCACCACGGCGCGGGGGATCCACGCCAAGCCGCTGGCAGACTTCACGCTCATGGCCATCCTCTGGTTCGCGAAGGACGGGTTCCGGCTGGTCAGGGATCAGGCCGCCCACCGCTGGGTGCGCTACTGCGGCCGCGACATACGGGGCGCGACAGTAGGCATCGTGGGCTTCGGCAGCATAGGCCGCGAGGTGGCAAGGGTCTGCCGCGCGGTGGGTATGCGCGTCGCAGCGACCCGCCGCACGGCCGCGGCCGGGGAGGCCGATCCTGATGCGGACGCGCTCTTCCCTCCGCGGCGGCTCAAGGAGATGCTGGGCGGTTCTGACTACGTGGTCCTCGCGACGCCGCACACTGAGGAGACCGAGCGCCTCATGGGGCACCGCGAGATCGCCGCGATCAAGCCGGGCGCGGTGGTGATCAACGTGGCCCGGGGCGCGGTAGTGGACGAGGAGTCCCTGGTCGAGGCGCTGCGCGGGGGCGCGCTTGGCGGCGCGGCGCTCGACGTCGCGGCCGTCGAGCCGCTCCCGGCCGACAGCCCGCTGTGGGACCTGCCCAACGTCCTGATATGCCCGCACTCGGCAAGCACGGTGGAAACGGAGAACGCGCTTCTGGTGGATCTGTTCTGCGAGAACCTCGGCCGCTACATGCGGGGCGAGCCGTTGCTCAACCGCTTCGATACAGGGCGGATGTATTGAGCGGGCCGTCGCTCAGATGACAGTCTCGGCCTGCCCGGTCCCGAGCGAGCGAAGCAGCGCCTCGATCGCGCGCAGGTTCCCGACCGCCTCCTCCGGCGGGAGTCCGAGGGGCGCTCCGTCGAGCACCGCGGCTGCGAACTGCTCGACCATCAGCCGATACTGATCGACCCCCGGGACGACAACGGCCTTTTGAGCCGAATCCGCCCACAGCCGTATCTCCGTATCGCCGCCCCCGGGCAGGAACGGGTCGGGAACGACCAGGCGCCCTTCGCTTCCCACCACCTCGGCCTCCTGGCGACGCGCCACGGTCAGCCCGCTGTCGACGACGGCGACCCGCTCCCCGTCGAACTGCAGCACGCATCCCAGCGTCTCGTCCACGGCGGTTGGGCCGACGTGCGCGAAGGCGAAGGCACGCCTCGGCTCGCCGAGGATCATCCTGGCGAAGTTGACGCCGTAGCATCCCACGTCGTAGAGGCTGCCCCCGCCGAGATCGGCCCGCAGCCTGATGTTGTCGCGGCTTCGCACGCTGAAGGTGAAGGAAGCCCTGACGAGCCGCGGATCCCCCAGCGCACCCTGCCGCACGAGCTCGGCGACGCGCCTCGTGCGGGGATGGAACCGATACATGAACGCCTCCATCAGCAGCACCTTGTGCTGCCTGCAGGCCGCGATCATCTCCTCGCACGCCGCGGCGCTCGTCGCCAGCGGCTTCTCGCACAGCACGTGCTTGCCGGCCCCAGCGCAGCGGACGGTCCATTCCTCGTGGAGGGAGTTGGGCAGGGGGATGTACACCGCGTCCACGTCGGGGTCGTCGAGCAGGGCCTCGTAGGAGCCGTACGCGCGCGGTATCTCGAGGCGCCCCGCGGCCTCTTCGGCCCGGGCGGCGTCCCTGCTGGCTATCGCCGCCACGACTCCGTTCGAGGCGGCACGAATGGCTGGAATCACCATGCGTACGGCGATGTTGGCGACGCCGAGCACGCCCCATCGAAGATGGCTCATCTGTGTCTCCTCAGTCACCCCGCCCGCTTCGTCCGGGTGGTTCTCATGTTCCCATAGCGCCCCGCGATCTCGCGTGAGTCCCTTCATCAGGTTCGACTCCGGCTTCGAGCGTGAGCCGCTGCATGCTGCGCCTTCCGGTCCAGTATCCCGGCCACCAGCTCCCCGGGGGCGTGGACCACGGCTTCGAGGAATGGTCTTCCAGGCGGTCGGCGCCCCCCGCTGCGTTGAGGTAGCCGAGATAGAGTTTTCTCCCGGCGTGTGAATCCGCGGATCTCTGGACCGAGTATCGCTGGGCCGCCGCCAGAGTCTCCACAGCGCGCTCCACGTCGGGCCGCTCGGCGAGCATATCCCCCAGGCGGATCACCTTCTCCAGCGCGCCGGGGGTGAACTCCGTCTCGGCCGCCAACCGGTCCAGCGTTGTCCGATCGACGTTCATGCGCCTTCCCAGCCCCGGGACAGACCCTCGGGCAGGACCACGTTCCACCGCCGGTAGAGCACGCCGCCGCGCCATCCGCGCGGCACGTAATGCGGGGAACGGGGCCGCTTCCCCTCGAGGCGGGCCAGAAACTCCTCGGGCACGAAGAAACGCTCGCGGTGCCGCTCGAGGAACCAGCCCACGCACGCCCATAAGGCCTTCTTCCCGTAGACCGCCAGGATTCTATCCAGAAGATCCAGATCGAGTACGCCAAAGCCGGCCGCGGATTCGACAAGCTCCTCCAACCCCCCTACGAGGCGTGGCTGTCTGAATCCATCGACGAGGGTGCGCTCCGGTCCCGTCAGGTGAACGGGTCTCCCCGTTCGCTCAAGACGTCGCACACCAAGACGCACGGCTCGCCCTCGAAGGAGAGCCGTGGGATGGTAGAAGAATCGGATCTCGACGTTCCCAACCCAGATTGGAGCCCGCCGGGCAGAGCAGAGAACCGTGCACAGGTACGCCTCGCTGTGCGCCACGCCGAGAAGCTCGAGGGCGGCATGATGAGACAGGATCCCATCCGCTCGGGCGGCCGCGGCGACAAGATAGCGATCCGGGACAAATCGCTCGGGAGACATCCCACGGGGCACCGCCGCGTAAAGTTCCTTGGCCACCCGCTTCAGGCGCCCCTTGCGCAGATGGTGTTTGACTCGATCCAGGGCCGCTGCGGTATCCTTGCCCCGACCCATGGCGCCAGCCAGTTGTCCAAGCGTAAATACCGGGTGTTGTGCGAGGAAGTCCTTGGTTGTGAGCACCCGGACTTGACGATTCGTCTCCACAGCGGGTATATCATGCCCTGTTTGGGGACGGAACGTCAACAGTGCGAATCGAGTCGTGTATTGGGCCAATGAATCTGTCACCCCCTAATAGGCCAGTGAATCTGTCACCCTGGGACCA
>JBBIJB010000073.1:0-10927 GCA_037446215.1 Armatimonadota bacterium | reverse complement strand
GCCGACCTCGACTATCTCAAGCCCGTAGGTCGCGAGCACGAGCAGCGTGCCCGGGGCCGTTTGTTGCTGCAAGTTCGCCTGCGCTTCCGCGTTCATGCTGCTCCTCCTAGACCGGCTAGGACGAAGTCCGGTGCCGCGGGTCGAGCGCGTCCCGCAGACCGTCCCCGAACAGGTTGAAGGCCACCACCGCGGCTATGATGAACAGCCCCGGGAAGAGCAGCCAGGGCGACAGGATCAGCGTGGGCAGGTTCGACGCCGTGGTGAGGAGGTTGCCCCACGAAGAGCACGGCTCGCGCACGCCGAACCCGAAGAACGAGAGCGCCGACTCCCCCAGTATCGCGCCCGGAATGCCGAGCGTCACCACCACTATGACAAGCGAGGAGGTCTGCGGGAGCACGTGGCGCACGATGATTCGGAAGTCGTCGAGCCCCGCGGCCTTGGCGGCCAGGACGAACTCACGCTCCTTCAGCGAGAGGACCAGGCCCCTGATCAGCCGCGAGAAGCCCGCCCACCCTATGAACGAGAGTATCAGCGTAATGAGGTAGAACCTGGTGGTGCACCCCACAGCGGACGGGAGCACCGCGCTCAGCGTCAGCAGGAGGTAGAACTCGGGGAAGGCGATGATGATCTCCGAGAGCCGCATCATCACGTTGTCCACGCGTCCCCCGTAGTAGCCGGCGATGCCGCCGTAGAGCAGGCCGATGGGAATCGTGACCGCGGCGGCCATCATCCCTATGGTCAGCGAGATCCTGGAACCGTACAGGATGCGGCTGAACTGGTCCCTGCCCGACTGGTCCGTGCCCATCAGGAAGATCCGGCCCGGCTCGTCCACCCCGAACAGGTGGATCGAGCCGGGGAAGACGCCAAACAGCAGGTAGGGCTCGCCCCGTACCAGGAACCTCACGTAGTGCCGCTGGGTCTCGTCCACCGCGTACTTCCGGAGGCCGGGATCCACCAGCGAGGTGCCGTGGACGAACGGCCGCAGGCTGATCCCCTGGGCATCGGCAAACCTCGGCAGCACCGGCGGATGGAAGAACCTCTCCCTGTCGGCGTAGTCCAGGCTGTACGGGGCGATCACCTCCGCGAAGATCGCGAGCAGGTAGAGGAGGATGAGGACGGCCCCTCCGGCAAGCGCCATGCGGTGGCGGCGAAGCTGCCTCCACGCCATCTGGGCCGGCGTGCGCGCCTGCCCCGCGCCCGAGGGAGCCCCGCCTCTGCGGTCGCCGGGGGAGCGCATCTAATCGTACCTTATCCTCGGGTCGGTCAGCACCAGCAGCACGTCCGCTATCAGGTTGCCGACCACCAGAGTGACCGAGCCGATGACTAGGGACGCCATCACCACGTAGAGATCCTTCTGGATCGTCGCCTCGACGATCAGCCTCCCTATTCCGGGCCAGCCCATCACGTTCTCCAGGATCGCCGAACCGCCGAGCAGCCCGCCCAGGCTGAACCCGAAGATCGTGACGAGCGGGTTGATCGCGTTCCTGACCGCGTGTCTGTTGACCACCACGTTCTCGGCAAGGCCCTTGCTGCGGGCCGTCCTGACGTAGTCCTGGCGCATCACCTCGAGCAGGTTGGCCCGCATCTGGCGCATCAGCCCCGCCACGCTCAACACGCCGAGCACCAGGACCGGGAGCACCATGTGGTGGGCCACGTCGAGCACCTTACCCCACCACGGGAGGAACTCATGCTCGATGCTGGTCATGCCGCCTATCGGCAGCCAGCCGGTCCTGTAGGCGATGTACAGGAGGAACAGCCCCGAGAAGAACGTGGGGGTGGAGATGCCGACGTAAGCGGCGAATGAGAGCGAGTTGTCGGACCAGGAATACTGCCTGCGGGCGGCGTGTATGCCCAACGGAATCGCGAGCGCCCACGCGACGGCGAAGGCCACGATGTTCAGCAGCAGCGAGTTGAGTAGGCGCGACCCTATCAGCCACATGACCGGCACCTGGAACGCGAATGAGTATCCGAAGTCGAGACGCAGAGCGTTCCAGAGCCACTTCAGGTACTGGATGTGCAGCGGCTGGTCGAGTCCGAAGTTGGCCCGCATCTGGTCCACGGTTTCCTGGCTGACCACCGGGTTCATGCGGATCTCCGCCAGGTAGTCGCCGGGCGAGAGCTGGATGATGGCGAACGAGAAGAGGGTTATCCCCAGCATCATCGGGATCAGGTGGAAGAGCCGGCGCAGGATGTGGCGCAGCATCGGAGGAGGCCGGGGGAGGGGCGATTACGCCCCTCCCCCGCGGCAGATCACCTGTAGGGGGTCTTGTAGTAGATCGTCTCTATGTCGTAGAAGGCGAGCGGCGCGTTGCTGAAGTTGGAGAGCGTGTTGCGAAACGCCGGCTGGGTCAGCGTGGTCGTGAAGTACACCATCGGCACCTGTTCTGAGACGATCTCCTGCCAGCGATTGTAGAGCTGCTTGCGCCGGTTCTGGTCGACGGTTGTGGCCGCCTGGTCGAATATCCTGTCGATCTCCGCCTCCCAGTCGGTGGCCGGGCTCTCCTGCTTGGGCCACCACATGTGCAGCGAGCCGCCGGACTTCCAGACGTTCTGCCCGCCGTGCGGGTCGAGCCCCCCGGTCAGGCCGATGATGATCGCCTCCCAGTTGAAGGTGCCGGTCAGCTTGCCGACGAGCGTGTTGAAAGCCTCAGGGGCGAACGTGACCTTCATGCCCAGCTTGGTCAGGTCCTGGCGCACCAGGTTCCCGATCGCCTCCCGGTCGGTGTTGCCCGCGTTCGTCGCGATCGTGAACTCCACCAGGTTGCCCGCGGAGTCGCGCAGCTGGCCGTCGGCCCCCTTGGTGAACCCGGCCTCCCGAAGCAGGGCCTCGGCCCGCGCCAGGTCGTAGGGGTACTTGCGCAAGTTCGGGTTGAAGAAGAACTTGTTGGCCGGGCTGGTCGGACCCCACTGAGCGGTTGCGCGCCCTGCGTAGACCTGGCGGACTATCGCGTCGCGATCCACCGCGTGGCTGATCGCCTGTCGGAACTTCGCGTTCTGGAACCAAGTGAGCTTCGGCGGCCTTATCCCGGCGGGGTTCTGGTTTAAGACCAGGAACTCGGTCGAGAAGGTGGGCGGGCCGTCGAAGATCTGGAAGTCGCCCGCCTTCTGCTGGGCGCGCAGCTCGGCGTACTCCCGCGGTCTCGCGGGGTAGGAGTCGGTCTCCTTGGCCATGAACTTCAGGCGCGCGGCGTCGAGGTTGGGCACGATCTCGACCACGAGCCGCGCCAGGTAGGGGAGCCGCTGCCCGCTCTTGTCCACCTTCCAGTAGTTGGAGTTGCGCACGTAGAGGATCCGCTGGCCGGGGGTGTAGGCGTGCATCACGAACGGGCCGCTGCCCACGAGCTCGCGCGGCGGGGTGTTCACGCCCCACGTCCTGTTGAACTCGGCGGCGCCCTTCTTGAGGGAGTCCTCCAGCTTGTGCCTGGGCACGACAGCGAAGCCGATCTGCCGCAGGAACGGCCCGAACGGCTCGTCGGTCTTGAACTCCATGGTGTAGTCGTCGACCTTGCGGTAGCCGATCTTCTTGCCCGCTATGGTCAGCACGTCGCGCAGGCTCGACTGCACCCCCGGCGTGAAGGCGGCGTCGAGCGTGAACACCACGTCGTCGGCGGTAACCGGCTTCCCATCGAACCACTTGATCCCCTGCCGCATCTTGAACCGCCAGGTCTTGCCGTCCTTGGTCACGGTCCACGACTCGGCGATCGAGGGCTCTACCTCCGTGGTCACGCGGTTCGTCTCGACCAGTCCCTCGAACATGTATCCGAGCGGAACCGTGGAAGAGGTTTCCTGGGCCACTATCGAGTTGAAGGTCCGTGGATCCGAGATGGAGGTAACGACGAAGGTCCCGCCGTAGCGACCGGCCTCGTCGGCCTCCACGATCATGGGCTTCGGAATGCCCGGGAGGCCCCGAGCAGGCTGCTGGGCCGCGACCGGAGCCGTAACGAGGAGCGCCGCGCAGATCACCGCCACCAGAGTCCGTGACAGCACAGTGCTCATCTCCCGCTACCTCCTTGGGCTTTCTCCCCCGCGACCCCCGAGCACGGCACGCCGCCGGGTTCCAATAATTTACTCCTGTGCGCGGCAATCTCCTCCAGCGCCCGCCGCCCTACAGGCGCTCCATCGGTGCGTAGCCGAGGGCCAGCCGCTTGACGGCACCGGCGAACCTCACGGTGACTATTGCGCCGCCCCCCTCGCCCTCGACCTCGAGCACCTCTCCGTCCCCGAACCTGGCATGCCTGACCCGGTCGCCGACCTCGAGGTCCGGCAGCGGCGACGCAGGCCCGGTGCCGCCCCCTCCCGAGCCCGTAGCGGCGGAAGCCCACCCGGGGCGACCGCGCCACGGAAGGGCCGCATCCCAGGCGCGCGCGCGGCTGCTCCTCGCCTCCGCCACCCGTTCCTGCGGGATCTCGTCCAGGAACCGCGAGCGCACCGTCATCATCGGGCTGCCGAAGGTCGCGCGCACGAGGGCGTGCGTCAGAAGCAGGCGCGTCTTCGCCCTGGTGAAGCCCACGTAGCAGAGCCGCCTCTCCTCCTCGAGCCCCCCCTCCTCCTCCATCGCCCTCGCATGCGGGCAGAGCCCCTCCTCGAGCCCGGTGAAGAAGACGGCCTGGAACTCGAGCCCCTTGGCGCTGTGCAGCGTCATCAGGGTCAACTGGTCGAGATCGTCTCTGTAGGTGTCGACGTCGGAGACCAGCGCGAGATGCTGCAGGAAGGCGGCGAGGTGCGGCTCGCCGGTGGACTCTTCCACCTCGCGCGCTACGCTGGCGAGCTCTCGGAGATTCTCGAGCCGGCCCAACGCCTCCTCGGTGCCCTCCGCCTCGAGCATGGCGCCGTAGCCGGTCTGTGAGATCGCCCTCGCTATCACCTGGCTCGCCGGGAGCGACCCGGCCTGCTCGGTGAGGCCGTCGACGATGCCTACGAACTCGGCGACCGCGCCGGAGGCGCCCCGCGAGTGCCCCTCCAGCGCCTCCGGCCTTCGCATCGCCTCCAGCAACCCGCACCCGGCCGCCGCGGCATAGGAGGCCAGGCGCGCGAGGGTTATCTCTCCAATTCCCCTCCGGGGCGCGGCCACCGCCCTGCGCAGGCTCGCCTCGTCCTCGGGCGCCACGGCCAGGCGCAGGTACGCGAGCAGGTCCTTTATCTCCTTGCGCTCGTAGAAGCGGACGCCGCCTACGATCTGGTAGGGCACGCCCGCCCTCAGGCACTCCTCCTCGAGGAGGCGCGACTGCGCGTTGGTCCGATAGAGAACCGCCATCTCCCGCAAGCGCAGTCCCCCGGCGGCCGTCTCCTTCACCTGCTCGACCACGAAGCGCGCCTCTTCCGAGCCGTCTGCCGCCTCGTAGACCAGGACGGGGGCGCCCTCCTCGTTTCCCGTCCACAGCTCCTTGGCATGCCTGTGCGGGTTGTTCTTGATGACGGCGCTGGCCGCGTCCAGGATGTTGCGGGTCGAGCGGTAGTTCTGGGCCAGGGTGACCACGGCGGCGTCGGGGTAGTCGCGCTCGAACTCCAGGATGTTGCGGACGTCGGCCCCTCGCCACCGGTAGATCGAGTTGTGAACTAGCACGCCGCCGGCGATGTATGTGCGGAGATCCCGAACGTCTAAGTCGTACACTGGTCCGCTGTAGGGCTCCATGACCCGCGAGACCACCTCGTCCTCGACGACGCGTCCGTCGCGGACAACGGCCAGCATCATCCCTTCGTGGAGATGGCCAATGGGCAGAACCTGATGCACGGGCCGGTACCTCGGTGCTGATCCGGCGGAGCGCCGCTCCGGCCCGACCACGCACGCCCGAAGTACGGGCTCGCCCTCCACGAGGGCGGCGAGGTGGCGGGCCATGTGCCAACCCGTATCGTAGTCCCTGCGGGCGGTCTCGACACGCCAGACCGTCGCGCGGCTCTCCCGTGTCTGGTAGTGCTCGTTCACCCGGGCGCGTGTCCCCGCTCCCGAGGTCACGAGCTGGATGCGGTGATCGGCCCACGGACGGTTGAGGTAGACCCTGCGATCACCAAACATAGTGAAGTGCACGAGCCGTCGCGCGCTCTGACCCCTGACCACGGCACCCGCGCGAAGGTGAGGGTACTCGGGAAGCATACCGAGCTCCGCGAGCAGGCAGTGGGCGCGGGCCTCGGTGTCGATCCCGCCGAAGACCCGGTCGACGTGATGCTGAGACATCTGCATCCTCCGCCCGCGCACGTGGAATACCGTGGTGGGTATGCCGTGTGTGAAGGCGTAGAGCTGCTCCAGACACGCCGCCTCTGCTTCATCCGGCGTGGCCGCTATCACCCACAGGCGGTCGGCTACCTCGCCGTTCAGTCGGAGGCCAAGCCCGCAATCAACACCGCCGGGTCGCCGGGAGCGCATGCCTCGGGTACGTCCGATCCGGTAGCCCTTGCCGCGCCTGTGCATCAAGTAGACGTAGTGAAGATCCTCTCGCGGCACGAGACGCCCGAAGACGAGGTGGTTTGGGGTAGCGGTGAGGCGGTGGCCGCCGAGGGTGCGCACCGTCACGACGTGCCCGTCGTAGTGGCGCTCCAGCGGCGCTGCGGAGGCCGCGGGCGCCAGGCGGCCACCGCCGCAGGCCGCCATGACACCCGCCCCCTCCTCAAGGGACTCGATGGGGGATGTACCGCCTAAACGGTGGATCGGCGTACCGGCCACAATGCACTGGTCGTCGTCTCCCACCACTGTCACGTTGCGGTGCAGCCCGCCGATTGACCGCACCAGCAGGTACTGGACGTGGTTGGTGTCCTGGTACTCGTCCACCAGCACGTGCTCGAACCGTTCCTGGTAGTGGCGCAGCACGTCCGGGTGCCCGTCGAACAGCCGCAGCGTCTCGCAGAGCAGGTCGTCGAAGTCGAGCGCCCCTCGCTTCCGCAACTCCTCCTGGTAGAGCAGCCAGACGCGCGCCGCGGCTTCCTCCATGAAGTTGGAGGCCCGGGCCGCGTAGGAGGCCGCGCCGACCGCCTCGTCCTTGGCGCGCCCTATCATCGCGTGGAGCGCCGCCGGCGGGTAGCGCCGCTCGTCCAACCCCAGCCGTGCGGCGGAGTCGCGGATCACCTTGCGCTGCTCCTCCTCGTCGTAGATCACGAAGTTGGGGCCTACTCCGACGCGCTCGCCGTCGACGCGCAGGATGCGGCTGCAGATCGCGTGGAAGGTGCCGATCCAGATGTCGCGCGCGACGGGCCCTCCGAGCAGGGTCCCCACACGCTCTCGCATCTCGCCCGCGGCCTTGTTCGTGAAGGTGACCGCCAGGATCCGTCGTGGGGAGACCCGGCGGGTTCTGATCAGGTATGCGATGCGGTGGGTGAGAACGCGGGTCTTGCCCGAGCCCGCACCCGCGAGTATGAGCAGGGGGCCGCCGGGATGGGTGACCGCCTGGCGCTGAGGGGGGTTCAGTCCCGATAGAAGGTCCATGGTCCGCCGTCAACTATATCGGCGGCGAGGGATCTCGGCAAACCCTACTCCCACTCTATGGTCGCGGGGGGCTTGCTTGTTATGTCGTAGACGACCCGCGTCACCCCCGGGACCTCGCGGGTGACGCGGCTGGCGATCGACTCCAGCACGCCCTCGGGCAGCCGGGCCCAGTCGGCGGTCATGCCGTCCTCGCTGGTGACGGCCCTCACCACGACCACGTGGCCGTAGGTCCTGGCGTCGCCCATCACCCCCACCGTGTGGACGGGAAGCAGCACCCCGAACGCCTGCCAGATCTCAAGCATCAGGCCGGCCTCCCGAAGCTCGTCGAGCACGATGGCATCAGCCTCGCGCAGCAGCTCCAGCCTCTCGGAGGTGACCTCGCCGAGGATCCGCACCGCCAGCCCGGGACCCGGGAACGGGTGGCGGACGACCATGCGGTCGGGCAGGCCCAGATGGCGTGCCACCTCCCGGACCTCGTCCTTGAAGAGGTCGCGGAACGGCTCCACGAGGCGCAGCCGCATCACCTCCGGCAGGCCGCCTACGTTGTGGTGGGTCTTTATCCGGGAGGCGGTGCGCGTTCCGCTCTCGATCACGTCCGGGTAGAGCGTCCCCTGCACCAGGAACTCGACCTCGCCCAGCCGCTGGGCCTCCTCCTCGAAGACCCGCACGAACTCCGCGCCTATCGCCTTACGCTTCTGCTCGGGGTCGGTGACGCCGGCGAGCCTCCCCAGGAACCGCGTGCGGGCGTCGACGTGCACCAGCGGCACCTGGAAGGTATCCTTGAAGGTGGCCACGACCTGTTCGGGCTCGTCCTTCCGCAGCAGCCCGTGGTCGACGAAGATGCAGGTAAGCTGATCTCCTATGGCGCGGTGCACCAGCGCCGCCGCGGTCGCCGAGTCGACGCCGCCCGACAGCCCGCACACCGCCCGGCCGCCTCCCACCTGCCCTCGGATCGCGCCGACGCTCTTGTCGATGAACGAGGCCATGGTCCAGGCGGGCTCGCAGCCGCACACCCCGTAGAGGAAGTTGCGCAGGACCTCGATCCCCCAGGGAGTGTGCGAGACCTCCGGGTGGAACTGCAGCCCGTAGAGCCGGCGCGAGCGGTCCGCGATCGCGGCCACCGGGTTACGGTCGGTGTGGGCGAGGACATCGAACCCCGGGGGAAGCTCTCCGACCGAGTCGCCGTGGCTCATCCAGCAGATGAGGCGGGGCTCCAGCCCCGAGAACAGGTCGCCGCCGTCGGTGACGAAGAGACGGGTGCGGCCGTACTCGCGGTGGCCCGAGGCCCCGGTGGTGCCTCCCATCGCCTGAGCCATCAACTGCATTCCATAGCATATCCCAAGCACCGGAATCCCGGCTTCGAACAGCGCCGGGTCGGCTTGAGGGGCGCCGGGCTCGTAGACGCTTGCCGGGCCTCCGGACAGTACGATCCCCAGGGGGTCTTGCGCGAGCAACTCCCGCAGGGGCGTGTCGAAGGGAAGGATCACGCTGTATACGCGGCTCTCGCGGATCCGACGCGCTATCAGCTGGGCGTACTGCGCTCCGAAGTCGAGGACGACCACGGGCCGCGCGCCCGCCTGGGGTCTGGCCACGGTCAGCGCCCCTGCCCCACCCGCTGGCTGAACTGGACGGCCTTCCCCTCGGATTGCAGGGCGGGCGCCAGCACGAGCTCGGCGGCGTGCATCTCGCGTATCGTCCCCGCCCCGCACAGCCCCATCGCTGTGCGAAGCGCCAGCGCCAGGTTGTGGGTGCCGTCGTCGACGGTGGCCGGGCCCAGCACTATCTGCCGAAGCGTTCCGGTCGAGCCCACCCTTATCCTGGTGCCCCGCGGCAGGAACGCGTGCGGCGCGGCCATCCCCCAGTGGTAGCCGCGGCCCGGGGCCTCGGCGGCGCGGGCGAGCGCCGAACCCAGCATCACCGCGTCCGCCCCGCACGCGATCGCCTTCGCTACCTCCCCGCCCGTGGCTATGCCGCCGTCCGCCGCGATCGGGACGTACCTTCCGGTGCGCCTTTGGAACTCGTCGCGTGCCGCCGCAACGTCGCAGATCGCGGTTGCCTGCGGCACGCCGATCCCAAGCACCCTCCTGCTGGTGCACGCCGCGCCGGGCCCGACCCCCACGAAGAGCGCGGCCACCCCGGATTCCAGCAGCCGGAGGGCGGGCGCGTAGCCCACGCAGTTCCCGGCCATCACGGGCAGCCGCGAGGCCGAGGTCAGTTCTCGTAGGGAGAGCCTCCTCCCCCCGGCGGAGCGGTGCTCCTCCGTCACAACGGTCGACTGAACGAGCAGGATGTCGGCGCCCGCCTCCTCTGCGAGGGCGGCCAGGCGCGCTGCCCCGGCGGGCGTCACCGAGACCGCGGCGGCTTCGCCGGAAGCCTTGATCGCGCCGATGCGGGCAGCAACCAACTCGTCCCTGATCGGGGCGCCGTAGAGGCGCTGCAGCAGCGCAACAACGGCATCGGGGTCTGCCGCGGCGATCGCCGAGAGGGGCTCCTCGGGATCGGCGTAGCGGGTCTGGAGGCCTTCGAGGTTCAGGACCGCAAGGCCGCCCAGGGTGCCGAGCGCCGCCGCGGTCCTCACGTCCACCACGCTGTCCATCGCCGAGGCCACGAAGGGGAGCCTGAAGAGGTGGGAGCCGACCTGCCACGAGCAGTCCACGTCGTCCGGGTCGAGGGTCGAGGCGGCCGGTGCCAGGGCTATGTCGTCGAAACTGTAGGTGCGCCTGACCCGCCGGCCCAGCCCCAACAGCTCGCCTCCCCGCTCGACGTCGGGAGGGCGCCGGACCTCAGTCGGTTGCATCACTCTGCTCACGGGCGCTCACCTCTCCCGGGGTGGAGCTCTCCACGCATGCTGATCACGCGCCGTACAGCTCTGGTTTCAGCACGCCGATGAACGGCAGGTTGCGGTACCGGCCGTCGTAGTCGAGGCCGTACCCGATCACGAACTTGTCCGGGATCTCGAAGCCCGGGAAGTCGATCGGGACCTCGCGGCGGCGGCGGGGGCGCTTGTCCAGGAGGGCACAGACGCGTAACGAGGCCGGATAACGGGCCTTGAGCGTTTCCAGCAGGTAGTCCATGGTGAGTCCGGTGTCGATGATGTCCTCGACGATCAGGACATGGCGTCCTTCGATCGTCTGGTTGAGGTCCTTGAGGATCCTGACGATGCCGCTGCTCTCGGTCCCGCCGCCGTAGGAAGCGGTGGCCATGAAGTCCACGTGGCAGGGGATCTTCACGTAGCGCAGCAGGTCGGAGAGAAACACGAAGGCACCCGTCAGGATGCCTACCAGAAGAGGTTCCTTGCCGTCGTACTCGTGCGAGATCTGCTCTCCCAGCTCCCGGATTCGACCCTGGAGGGCCTCCTCCGGGATCAGAACCTCGGCGACATCATCTGCCAGGGGCAAGGGGAACCTTCACCTCGCGTGGGGTTTTCGCCATTATAGGCCGAGCCCCGGGCCCCGTCAACAAGAACTCCGAGCCGACCCACGGGTGTGCGCACCGGTCACCTGCTGCCCGGCT
>JBBIJB010000072.1:4484-10944 GCA_037446215.1 Armatimonadota bacterium | reverse complement strand
GAGCTCCAGCCTTCCAAGCTGGTGGTGCGGGTTCGATTCCCGTCTCCCGCTCCATTCTCAGCTCAGACCACAGCCTGACGCGCTCTCTCACCCACGGCCCATCACGCCCGAATCGTTGGTAGTTGACGTCTCCCCAGGCGCGTGATATTATCGCGCCCAACTGAATAGCTGCTCTTATCAAGAGCGGGCGAGGGACGGGCCCGATGACCCCCGGCAACCTGCCAGTGTGGCAAGGTGCCAACCCCCGCGGGAACTGGTTCCGGCGGATAAGAGGGTGTGATCCCCTCCAGGAGCAGGCAGTGGAGGGGTTCTTGTTTCTGCGGCGGCAACCGGACGCCGGGACCGCCCGGCGCTCGCGGCGCAGGCTCAGGAGATCTCATGACACGGAGAGGGGCTACACCAATGACGCCGGACAGCACAGGACGCCGGTTCGGATTCGACACCCGCCAGCTTCACGCGGGTCAGCAGCCCGACCCCACGACAGGCGCCCGCGCCGTGCCGATATACCAGACGACCTCGTACGTCTTCAGGGACACCGACCACGCGGCCCGCCTGTTCGCCCTGGAGGAGCCCGGCAACATCTACACCCGCATCATGAACCCCACGAGCGATGTCTTCGAGCGGCGCATGGCCGACCTGGAGGGCGGGGTTGGAGCCCTCGCGACCAGCTCGGGCCATGCTGCTCAGACGCTCGCCATCCTGACGCTGTGCGCGGCAGGGGATCACATGGTCTCATCCTCGACCCTGTACGGCGGCACCTACAACCAGTTCGCCTACACCTTCCCGCGCCTGGGGATAGAGGTGACCTTCGTCGATCCGCGGGACCCCGAGGGCTTTCGGCGCGCCATCCGTCCGAGCACGAAGATCCTGTACGGAGAGACACTGGGCAATCCACGCATCGATGTCTTCCCGTTCGAAGAGGCCGCGACGATAGCGGCCGAACACCGCATTCCCCTGGTCATCGACAGCACCTTCGCCACCCCCTACCTCTGCCGCCCCTTCGAGTGGGGGGCGAACATAGTCACCCACTCCACCACCAAGTTCATCGGAGGTCACGGGACCTCCATCGGAGGGGTAGTGATCGACGGGGGCAACTTCGACTGGGCGGCCAGCGGGCGCTTCGCCGGCTTCACAGCGCCAGATCCCAGCTACCACGGGCTTAGGTACGCCGACCTGGGCGCGGCCGCGTTCATCGTGAAGGCGCGCGTGCAGATGCTGCGCGACATCGGGGCCTGCCAGGCGCCCTTCAACTCCTGGGTGCTCCTGCAGGGACTGGAGACGCTCAGCCTGCGGATGGAGCGTCACGTAAGGAGCGCCGAGGAGGTTGCCATGCACCTCGCCGCGCACCCGAGGGTCGGCTGGGTCTCCCACCCGTCTCTGCCGGACAGCCCGTACCACTCCTCCGCCAGGAGGTACATGCCAAAGGGCGCCGGAGCGATCGTCGGCTTCGGCGTCAAGGGCGGGGCGGAGTCCGGTCGCAGGTTCATAGACGGACTGAAGCTGTTCAGCCACCTGGCCAACGTGGGCGACTCCAAGAGCCTCGCCATCCACCCTGCCAGCACCACGCACAGCCAGTTGTCTCCGGAGCAGCAGGCATCAGCGGGCG
This sequence comes from Armatimonadota bacterium, assembly GCA_037446215.1. Taxonomy (GTDB): domain Bacteria; phylum Sysuimicrobiota; class Sysuimicrobiia; order Sysuimicrobiales; family Humicultoraceae; genus VGFA01. The sequence continues at coordinate 9,338 of JBBIJB010000072.1, read as the reverse complement.
TCACCCCCGACTTCATCCGGCTGAGCGTCGGCCTCGAGGATCTGGAGGATATCCTCTGGGATCTCGACCAGGCCCTGAGCCTGTGCTAGGCGTCCCGCGGGGGCGCCCCGTCCCGGTGCCTGACGGTAAGAGAGCGAAGCGAGGTGGGCGATGCCTGTGAGAATCCCCGATGACCTTCCTGCCAAGGATGTTCTCTCCGAGGAGGGCATCTTCGTGATGGAGGAGCGCCACGCCCTGGGGCAGGACATCCGCCCGCTGGAGATAGCAATCCTCAACCTCATGCCTACCAAGATAGCCACCGAGACCCAACTCCTCCGCCTGCTTGGGAACACGCCCCTGCAGGTCAACATAACGCTCTTCTATCCCGGTTCCTATATGCCGAAGAACACGCCTCAGGAGCATCTGCTTGCCTACTACGTGCCCTTCGATGGAGTCCGCGATCGCAAGTACGACGGGCTGGTCATCACCGGCGCCCCAGTCGAGCACCTGCCCTTCGAAGAGGTGTTCTACTGGCAGGAGCTGCAGCAGATCATGGAGTGGTCGCTCGACCACGTGTTCGCCACCCTGCATCTTTGCTGGGCGGCACAGGCGGCGCTCTACCATCACTACGGAATCCCGAAGCATCCCCTTCCCGAGAAGCAGTTCGGCGTGTTCGAGCACTACGTGACCCGTAAGAACGTGAGGCTGCTGCGCGGCTTCGATGACACGTTCATGGCGCCCCACTCCCGCCACACCGAGGCGAGGCGCGAGGAGGTCGCGCGGGAGTCCGGGCTGGAGACGCTCGCCGAGTCCCGGGAGAGCGGCGTCTACCTGATCATGTCGGTCGACGGCCGCCAGCTGTTCGTCTTCGGGCATCCTGAGTACGATCCGCTGACACTCCACCTCGAGTACCAGCGCGACCTCCAGAAGCGGCTTCCAATAGCCGCTCCCAGGAACTACTACCCGGGCGACGACCCGGGCCGGCCGCCGACCGTCAGTTGGCGCGGGCACGCCAACCTGCTGTTCTCGAACTGGCTCAACTACTACGTCTACCAGGAGACCCCCTTTGATATACTGCGCGTCCCGCACGGGGCGGAGGCACGCGGCACTTCCCTCGATGAGGCCTCCCTCCGGTAGGGTTTGGGATCCGCGCATCGAATAGCCACACTGGAAACAGATGCTCGCGATCGGGCTCCGTGCCGGCCCTTCCCGGCGGCAGTTCGTGTCTTGACCCACGGCCTTGCTCTACGCTCGCGGTGGGTCCCTGATTGACTAGTGCACGGCGCATCTGGGTACGTATTGACTTGGTACGCAACGGAGAGGCCGTCTGCCAGCTTGGATGGGAATAGTGAGCGCACAGTGCGCGTTCTGCCGGACGCGCGAGGCACTAGAGAGATGACGCCGGACAGGTCTACGAAGAAGATCGCCGTGATAGGGCTGGGCTATGTTGGTCTGGTCATCGCTGCCTGCTTTGCCGCCGCAGGCAGGCGGGTCGTCGGTGTGGACACGAACCTCGCCTACCTTGAAGCGTTGCGGGCGGGGCATGCTCCGTTTCACGAACCCGGGCTCGACGAGATCCTCGCCGAGCAGAGGGCCTCGGGGCGGCTCACCTACACGGCCGACGCCTCAGAGGGTGTCAGGGGGGCCAAGTTCGTCTTCCTGGCTGTCGGCACACCCAAGAACTCGGGCGGACAGGCAGATCTGTCCCAGATCGAGGCCGCGCTACGGCAGTTCGTCCTCCTGCTCGAGCACGGGGTCTCGGTGGTGATAAAGAGCACGGTGCCCGTCCGCACGGCCACCAGGGTGCGCGAGTTCATCGAGGAGGCGCGCGGGCCCGACTTCGAGTTCAGCGTGGTCTCCAATCCGGAGTTCCTGCAGCAGGGCCGGGCCGTGGAGAGCTTCCTCAAGCCCGACCGGATCGTCATCGGGGGGGACTGCCAGGATGCGGTCGAGCGGGTCGCGGTGCTGTATGCGGGGTTCGACGCCCCGGTCCTCCTCACCGACCACGAGACCGCGGCGATGATCAAGTATGCCTCCAACGCGTTCCTTGCGACCAAGGTCTCCTTCGCAAACGAGATGGCCAAGCTGTGCGATGCCGTGGGCGTGGACTTCCTGACCGTTGCGCGGGGCGTGGGCATGGACCACCGGATCAGCCCGTTCTTCATGTCGCCCGGGCCCGGGTTTGGCGGCTCCTGCCTGCCCAAGGACGTTGCCGCTCTGGTGGCGCTGGGCGCGGACTCCGGGGTCGAGATGATAATGTTGAAGGAAGTCCTCAGGGTGAACCACCGGCAGCCCAGGTACGTCTACAACAAGCTCCGTGATCGGATAGGAGAGGTCAAGGGACGGAAGATCACCCTTCTGGGGCTATCGTTCAAGGCGGATACAGACGATGTGCGCGACTCGCCCGCGCTGGATCTTGCTCGTATCCTGATCTCCCAGGGCGCGATCGTGCATGCCTATGACCCGCTCGCCGAGCCCAAGAGCATATACCTTCTCCCGAGCGTTCTCCACCATCCCGACCCATACGCCGCCTGCTCAGGCGCCGACGCGGCGATCATCTGCACCGAGTGGCCCGAGTTCAGGAAGATGGACCTCGAGCGGCTGGGCGCCCTCATGTCCACCCCGGTCCTCATAGACGCCAGGAACATACTGGATCCAGAGAGCGCTGCGCGGCACGGGATCAGGTACACGGGAGTCGGGCGGGGGAGTGATCCGGCGGCGTAGCGCTCTCGTAGCCGGCGGCGCCGGCTTCATCGGCTCCCACCTCTGCGAACGGCTGCTTCGCGACGGGTGGCTCGTGACGGCCCTGGACTCGCTCGTGACGGGGCATGCAGCCAACCTCAGCCACCTCGCAGCAGATCCTGGTTTCAGCTTCCGTGTCGGCGACGTCAGAGAACCCCTCGAGTGGGAGGGGGACCTGATACTCAACCTGGCAAGCCCTGCGAGCCCGGCGGCCTACCAAAGGGCCAGGGTGCTGACCCTGACGACCAACGCCGAGGGTACCCGCAACCTGCTGGATCTCGCTCGGAGGACCGGAGCAGCTTTCCTGCTCGCCTCCACGTCTGAGGTTTACGGCGATCCGGAGGAGCACCCGCAAAGGGAGAGCTATTGGGGTAGGGTCAGCCCCGTCGGTCCGCGATCGTGCTACGATGAGAGTAAGCGCTACGCTGAGGCGTTGGTGGTGGCTGCGGTGGCCGAGTGGGGCGTCGATGCCCGGGTCGCGCGCATCTTCAACACCTACGGGCCTCGGATGGACCCGGACGACGGTCGTGTAGTGGTGACGTTCATGATGCGGCTGCTCGAGGGGCGCCCGCTGCCTATCTTCGGCGACGGCCAGCAGACTCGCAGCCTGTGCTACGTCGATGACATGGTGGACGGACTGGTCAGGCTTGCAGTCGGCCCCGGGCTCTCCGGCTCGGTCGTCAACCTTGGAAATCCCGACGAGCGCACGATCCTCGATGTCGCGGAGGCCGTTCAGAGGGTCGCGGGCCTCCGGGTGGGTGTGGTCAACCACCCGTTGCCCCAGGACGATCCTACCAGGCGCTGTCCTGACATCTCCAGGGCCAAGGCCCTTCTCGGATGGTCACCCCGGGTCGCCCTCGATGAGGGGCTGAGGCAGACCTGGAAGTGGTACCGCGATCGCGCCAAGGCGCCATGAGCAGGTGGGAGCGCGTCGCGGTCCTGGCTCTGATCTCCCTTGGGGTTCAGGCCCTGATCTACTTCGCCCAGTGGTGGGCCTCCCCCGGGCTCGTCGCGAACTGGCCGCTCTTTGTGCTCTTCTCGGTCGCGGCATGGTTCTCGGTGTTTCGCGTCGTCGCCAACTGGTTCGCGCTCCTCCATGCCGAGAGCCCTGCCTGGAGACCGCCTCGAGCCGGGCTGCGCGTTGACGTCGTGACGACCGCGGCACCTGGGGAGCCCGTTGAGCTGCTTCGGACCACCCTGGAGGCGATGGTTCGCATCCGGTATCCTCACGTGACGGCCCTGCTGGACGACAGCGGGCGCGACGAACTCCGCGCCCTCTGCGACGGGCTGGGCGTGCGCTACATCCGGCGCGAACAACCCGGAGTGGGAGCCAAGGCTGGCAACGTGAACGAGGCGCTCCCGCAGTTGACCGGCGAGTTCATAGCGATCTTCGATCCCGACCATGTCCCTCAGCCGGAGTTCCTCGAGAGGTCGCTGGGTTACTTCGAAGACGCCCAGGTGGGCTACGTCCAGTCTGCGCAGGCCTACGGCAACCAGGAGGAGAGCCTGGTTGCCCGGGGGGCCGCCGAGCAGACCTACGAGCTCTACGGCTCCACGCTGCGGGGGCTGCATGGGCTGGACGCTCCTCTGCTCTTCGGATGCCACACCACGTTCAGGAGGAGCGCCCTCGACTCCATAGGCGGCTATGCCGTCCACAACGCCGAGGATCTCCGGACCTGCATGCGTCTTACCGCCGGCCGCTGGAAGGGCGTCTACGTGCCCGAGATCCTGGCCCGTGGGCTAGTCCCTGCGGACATGGCTACCTTCCTGCGCCAGCAGTACAGGTGGGCGCACAGCGTATTCGACCTGCTGTTTCGCGACTACTGGAGGATGTTTGCCCGCTGGTCGCTCTTCCAGAAGGCCGCCTTCTTCATGGTCGGGACCTTCTACTTCACCGGCGTTGCGATCCTCATCAACCTGGCTCTGCCCGTGGTGTTCCTCCTTAGCGGCATGATGGGAGTATCCTCAACGGTTCAGTCGTTCGCTATCCACCTCGCACCGCTGCTCCTGATGAACCTGTTGATCCGCCGCTTCGGGCAACGCTTCCTGCTGAGCCCGCAGGAGCGCGGCTGGCACCCGACCGGCATGGTCCTGCTGTTCGCCAGTTGTTTTGCCCACACGGCCGGCCTGGTT
>JBBIJB010000072.1:0-4474 GCA_037446215.1 Armatimonadota bacterium | reverse complement strand
CCGCGGTCGCCGGCAGACGCGTACCCTACTTCGTGACCGCGAAGAGCCGGCAGGCCTCGGGGCTGGCCTGCGTTAGAGCCCACATGGCGGCGGCGGTCCTCTCGGTTGGTGCCGTGGCCTACAGTTTCTGGGCGAGGCAGCCCGAGGCGGGCTTCATGCAGATACTGGCGCTCTGGAACGCCGCGATGATGGGCGGTGCCGTGTGGATTGCGCTGGAGGAGGAGTCGGAGCCTCATGAGACGCTGGTGGAAGGCGGGCAGACTGCTGCTGCTCGTCGTCTGGCTGGTGGTCCTGTGGTGGGGGATCCACTGGGCCGCTAGCACCCTGCGCAGCGAGTGGGCGACGCTACAGCCGGCCCCGCCGTCGCGGTACTCCCTGGCCGAGCTGCGCAGCCCGCGGTCCGGCTGCTACTTGGGCATATACCTCCCCGGCGCTCCGGAAGACGACGACCTGATCCTCCTGAAGGCCCTGGAGGACCGGGTCCGGTTCCGATTCCCCCTTGTCAGCCTCTACCAGGCATGGGGAGGGCGCCCCGAGCACCGCTTCAACCCGCGCCCACTCAATGCCATACTCGCTCGTGGCGGCATCCCGGTCCTGACCTGGGAGCCGTGGGTCACCGAGTTCAACAGGCCGGGGCTGCCTCCGATGCCCGATCGGCAGTTCCGGAGCCTGGACGCAATAGCGATGGGGCAGTACGACTTCTTCATCGAGGAGTGGGCAGAGGCCGCGAAGCGATGGGGCCGTCCCCTGATGATCCGCCTGGGCCACGAGATGAACGCCGCCTGGTACCCGTGGGGGGAGCGGGCCTATGGAAACACCGCTGCGGACTACGTCCGGATGTGGCGACACGTGGTGAACGTCTTCAGACGCGTCGGCGCCGGCAACGTGATCTGGGTCTGGTCCGTGGCACAGCGCCCAATGGAGGGGCTCTATCCCGGCAACGAGTGGGTCGACTGGGTGGGGATCACGATCCTGAACTTCGGAACCGTGCCGCCGGGCTGGAAGTGGAGGTCGTTCGAGGATCTGCTCTCACCGCACTACCCGGCCCTGGCCGCCACTGGCAAGCCGGTGATGATCGCCGAGGTGGCCTCGGCAGAGGAGGGAGGGGACAAGGCCCGGTGGACCTGGGAGGCCCTCGGCTCCCTGCCGGCCAGGTTCCCGGCGGTGAGGGCATTCATGTGGTTCGACGTGGCGCAGGACAAGTACTGGACCATCAACTGGTCGCTGACCTCCTCGGTGAAGGTAACCCAGGCGTTCAGGCGCGCGACCGCGGATCCTTACTTCATCGCCCTGCGCCGGTAGGTGGGGTAAGACGCGGGCGGCGCTCCGTCCCCGGCTTCTAGAACACCCGCGCTCCGTGTCCGGGTTCGCCATGAGGGCACTCCGGCCCGCGCCTGTGAGCAGTGCGGCCGCCGAAGTACCTCCTTGCGCTTGCGGCATCCGGCAGCGACTGCAGCAACCCCCGGCTGTAGTCGTAGACAAACAGCCCATCGTAGGGGTAGCGCTTGCGGAACTTGTATATGGAAGTGTGTATGCCGTCCTCCCGCACCTCGAGGCGCGGGCTCACGACATCTGCGTTCAGCGCGTAGTCGCGATAGCGAATGAGCAGAGCTCCCTGCAGATCCCAGCTCGACTCGAACACGATCGCCGGACCCTCGTAGGGGCAGACCCCGTCCAGCAGCAGCGTCTTCCAGGGGGGGCCGCCGGGGAGCTGCCTCTCGATCCGGGCGAGAACCTCTCGGGCTCTGCTGCCGGCCGCCACCCAGTAGGAAGCTAGCGTGTTGGTGGCCAGGAGTCCGGAAGCGCAGAGGGCGGATATGGCCAGGCCGTAGGTCGCCGAGCGCGCCCAGGGACGACGAAGCGTGGAGGCAGCCAAGCCGGCTAGACCGGCCCACACGATCGTCACGCCCACCGTACCCGCAGCAGCCGTCCGGTTTCCGATCCCTGTGGGGGTGAAGGTCAGCTGGTAGTTGCCCAGAAACGCCGCGTAGCCAAGCGTGAACAGCCCGATCCCGGCGACGGTCATCAGGGCGAAGTGGGGAGCGTCGGGTAGGGCGGGGCGCCTGCGCCCCGCTACAGCCGTCAGGTAGACGAAGACCGCGACGCCTACAATGCCTGCCACGAGGGCCACCTCGGGGCTGCGGCGATCACTCAAGATCCTTCCCACCACAGATGGGAGGCGGATCCCCCAGTCGATGAAGTGAATGCGGATCGCGCCCTCAGCCAGCCAGCCTGTCAGGTACGCGTGTTCGTAGAAGCTCCTGGCGGGCTCGAGCCGTAGCCGGTCGTAAGTCGAGAGCTTGTACGCCGCTGCGCCGACCACCACCGCGAGGTTTGCAGCCATCGGCAGCATCGCCCGAAGGAGCCGCCGCCGTCCCTCTCGGTGTAGGCTTGCAGTCGCTCCAACGCGCCACCACACCAGAAGAGGACCCATCAGCAGGAGCGGGATGAAGGACTCGTATCCCAGGGCCGCGGCTGCCAGCAGCAGCACGGCGGCCGACTTCCACGCCCAGAAGGCCTCCGGGCGCGCACGCACTGCCCTCAGATCCGCGTAGAGGCACAGGAAGACCAGCGCCATCGTCGTGTTTGCCTGAGAGGCCGCCATCCAGAACCTTGTTGTGGAGAAGTTGGGAAGCACCGCGAGGAGGGAGGCGGCGGCCAGGCTTGGGAGGCCGTGCAGGCCGGCCTCGCGCATGGTCAGATAGAAGGCGAGGACGCCGATCAGTAGGACCACCGAGTTTGCCAGGTGATAACCAAGCGGGAGCTGGCCGAACGCCTTGAAGAGGAGAGCCTCGCTCAGAGCCTGCAGCGGGCGCCCCCCCTTGTGCGGGAACTCGATCATTGTCCGATACAGGCCGGCCACCGACTGGCCTTCGGACATGGTCAGGTATCCCAGGAAGGACCAGTCATCGCTGTAGAAGCCAAGCCCGCCGACGTAGAGGGCGAGAGATACGACGACCAGGGCGCCGAGGAACGCGCAGTCCAGGGCTAGCTCTCGAGTGGAGGGGGCCTTTGGGAGATGGGCCGAGCCGTCCGCTGCCATGCTACGGTCTCGCTGCCGGCTGGTACACCCCGAACGTGGCGCTGCCAGTGCTGACCCACCTGTCGTTCCGTGAAGTGACGTAGACGTAGACGCGGTAGACGTCCGGAGTCCCCGGAGCCTGTATCGATACCCGGGGGAGCTCGGTTGTGAACTGGGTCGCCACGTGAGTGAGCGACGCGGGGCTCACCACGTAGGTGTAGCGGAACGCCTCCGGGTCCTGGTGCGGCAACAGGCGCGTTCGGACCACGAACGACTTCTCGGGGCGCATCCACCTCTTGTTGATCTCCAGGCCGACCACCAGCGGTCGACCAGCGGGCTGGCGCTGCCCTGTCCACGCCTCCCGAAGCGACCAGTAGGCCGGCTTGAGCCGATCCTGCGAGTCGGTTAGGCCGAACCAGGTGAACGAGCCCTCGTGCTTGTCCTTCCAGGTGAAGGCGTTCCCGCCGAGGTTCCATCCCCTGTATCGCTCGATGTAGTACTTCCAGTTGCCGGCATACGAGAGGGCCTTCACCAGGTCGGTCGGCTCTACCGCGAGCCCCATGTCGTCCCAGGTCCAGTGGACGCCCCAGTACGCCGGGGGCCCGAACTCCGAGACGAGGTAGGGGCGCCCTATCTTCGAGCGGACGACGATCTGCTGGAGGGCGGAGATGTCCTGGTGGTAGTAGCTGTTGACACCGAAGACATCGACGGCCGGAACGATGTCTCGGAACATCCGCATGGAGGTCTCGATGCCGAGGAATCCGTGCGGGTGGGCGTCGAACAGGTCCGGAGCGTGCTCGTCCACCGACATCACCGGATGATGCGGGTCGAGCGACTTCACCAGGCGTGCCAGCTCATTGACGAACCGGTAGTACGCCGTCCGCCTGGGCCACAGGTCCCGTGTATCCTCGAACTCCTTCTTCAGCAGCCCCCAGGTCTCGTTGCCAAGGACCCACATCAGGAGAGCGGGGTGGCCGCGGTACTTCAGTACCCAGTTACGCACCCGGTCGCGGTACACCTGTAGTCTCTGCGCATCGTGCGTGTAGTCCACGTCATGGTCGAGCCAGATGCCCAGAAGCACCATGAGGTTGGCACGCGCGGCCTCATCAAGGATGAGCTGCGTGTCAGGGTTGTCGTGGTAGCGGCGAATGGTGTTCGCCCCCATCTCGCGGATCCGCCTGAAGTGGCTGTGCAGCCGGGTCGGAGTGAGGTGTTCGTCGAACCTCAGCGGATCCTCGTTGAGCGGGAAAGAGACGCCCTTGACGTAGAAGGGGCGACCGTTGACCTGGAGCCGGTAGCTGCCCTGCCCCCCGACCACGGCCACGTGCGTCTGATCGGTCCACGAGACGGAGAACGCGGCGAGCGCAGCGATCGCCGCGAGGATGAGCCGCATCAAGGCTACTGCCTCGTCAGCTGCTGCTTCGCGAAGTACGAGGGCTTGGGATGGAAGTC
>JBBIJB010000071.1:0-11291 GCA_037446215.1 Armatimonadota bacterium | reverse complement strand
GAAACCCCCTGGGACGGCTAGGTACCCTCCTGCCACGAGCGAAGGTAGCGCTCCTGTGCCTCCGTCAGGGCGTCTATGGAGACGCCAGAGGCTTCAAGCTTCAGCAGCGCGACAGCCTCGTCTATCTGGCCAGGCACGGGGTGGACCGTGCGCTCCATGCCGGTGCCCGAGGCCGCAAGATGCGCCGCGCAGAGAGCCTGGTTGGCGAACGACATGTCCATCACAGCGGCCGGGTGCCCCTCTGCGGCCGCGAGGTTCAGCAGCCTGCCCTCGGCCAGCAGGTAGATCCTTCGGCCGTCCGCAAGCCTGAACTCCTCAACGTGCTGGCGCGCCTCCCTCCGGCCCACCGAGGCCGCCTCGAGCGCCGGGATCTCTATCTCGACGTTGAAGTGGCCGCTGTTTGCCAGGATGGCGCCGTCACGCATCAACCCAAAGTGCTCACCGCGCAGGACCCCGCTGTTGCCGGTTACGGTCACGAAGACCTCGCCGGCCTGGGCGGCCTCTGCGATCGGCATCACCTGATAGCCGTCCATCAGCGCCTCCAGGGCGTGGAGCGGCGAGACCTCGGTCACTATGACGCGAGCGCCCATCCCGCGCGCCCTCATGGCGACGCCTCGACCGCAGGATCCGTAGCCGCAGACGACCACCGCGCGGCCGGCCAGCAGGATGTTGGTGGCGCGGAGCAGCCCGTCGATTGTGGACTGCCCGGTCCCGTAGCGGTTGTCGAAGAGGTGCTTGGTCTTCGCATCGTTGACGGCGATGATCGGGTAGCGCAGGGCGCCGTCGCGGGCCATCGCGCGCAACCTAATGACCCCCGTGGTGGTCTCCTCGGTCCCTCCGAGGACACCCTCCACCAGATCGGTCCGCTCCCCGTGAATCGTCGACACGAGGTCGGCGCCGTCGTCCATGGTGATGTGCGGCCTCAGATCCAGCGCCTGATGGATGTGGCGGTAGTAGGTGTCGCGATCCTCACCTCGGACCGCATAGACGCCCATCCCGTACTCGGCTGCCAGGGCCGCGGCAACATCATCCTGGGTGGAGAGCGGGTTGCTTGCACACAGCGTCACCTGGGCCCCTCCGGCGCGAAGCGTCAGCACGAGGGCCGCTGTCTCGGTCGTGACGTGCAGGCACGCGGCGATGCGCCGGCCCGCAAGCGGCTTCTCCCGAGTGAACCGCTCCCGGATCAGCCGAAGCACCGGCATCTCCCGCTCTGCCCAAGCGATGCGCCTCAGCCCCTCGGGGGCCAGGCCTAGAGTCCGAACATCGTGTGTCATGCGCTCCCCCATTCTGCCGCGGCGCCCAATCCTGGCGCCGCAGGTTGCAGGCCAACCCGCCGTAGCGTGTGCGCGGTGCTCCGGAAGTGCGAGCGCGCCTTCAGCGGGGTACGGTCGGAGCGGACCTGTCTACTCGATGAAGTCCTTGAGCCGCTTGCTGCGGCTTGGATGCCGGAGCTTACGCAGCGCCTTCGCCTCTATCTGCCGGATGCGCTCGCGCGTGACGCTGAACTCCCGGCCGACCTCCTCGAGTGTGCGGGGCCGGCCGTCGTCCAGACCGAACCGAAGCTTCAACACCTTCCGCTCGCGCGGGGTCAGGGTGTCGAGAACGCCCTCGAGCTGCTCCTTGAGCATGGTGAACGAGGCGGCCTCGGCCGGTGCCAGCGCATCATGATCCTCGATGAAGTCCCCGAGGTGGCTGTCCTCCTCTTCACCGATGGGAGTCTCCAGCGAGATCGGCTCCTGCGCGATCTTGTTGATCTCGCGCACGCGCTCCACCGGCATCCCCATCGCCAGGGCGACTTCCTCGGGGTTGGGCTCACGCCCCAGCTCCTGGAGCAGCTGCCTCGAGACCCGCACCAGCTTGTTTATTGTCTCAACCATGTGGACCGGGATCCGAATCGTTCGGGCCTGATCGGCCAGCGCTCGCGTGATCGCCTGACGGATCCACCAGGTCGCGTAGGTACTGAACTTGTACCCCTTCCTCCAGTCGAACTTCTCGACCGCCCGGATGAGCCCCAGGTTACCCTCCTGGATCAGGTCGAGAAACAGCATCCCTCTCCCCACGTACTTCTTGGCTATCGAGACCACCAGACGGAGGTTGGCCTCAATCAGCCGCCGCTTGGCCTCCTCGTCCCCCTTCTCCATCCGCTGGGCGAGAGATACCTCCTGCGGCTGGGTGAGCAGGGCGACCTTGCCGATCTCCTTGAGGTACATCCGGACAGGATCATCGAGGGAGATCCCCTCCGGTGCCTTGAGGGCGGTCTCGGGCCCCTCCTCCTGCTCCGGCTTGGCCTTTGCCTCGGCCTCCCTGGCCTCCTCGACCACTTCGATGCCGTGCTCGGCCATTATCGAGTACAGCCTGTCGACCTGATCTACGTTGCGCTCGATATCCGGGAAATGATCGAGGATGTCGTCGTGGGTCAGGTAGCCGCGCCCACGGCCGAGGTCAACCAGAGCCTTCAGCTCGGGCGAGAGCTCCTCGGTCGCGTGCCCGGATTCCGACGCCTTCTTCTTGGCCATGTCGTCCTTCTGCCGAGCGGCCTGCCCTACCTCAGCCGCCGCCCGTTCGCTATTAGCGCCGCGTATTGCGCTTGCAGCCGGCGCACCTCGGCCTCATCCCCGCGGGCCTGCGCCGCCTTCAACTCCTCCCAAACACGCTCGCGCTCGACGGCCGCCGGTTGGACCTGCGACAGGTAGCGCAGGGCCTCCGCTGCCGCCCTCTCTCTGTCGCGCTCGGCCGCGGGCGGCGGCTCGAATGCCAGCCGCGTAAGCAGCGCGGCGGCATCCTCGTCCAACTCCTCCCTCAGCTCCCCTATGCCCGCAGCGTGCCCTCCGAGTAGCGCGGCGGCCAGAGCCCGATGAGTCGGGTTCCCGAAAGAGTCGGCCGTCAGACCCTCGGCCACTGCCTCCCGCCGGCTGGGTTCGTGCACCATCAGATGCACGAGGAGGCGCTCGGCCTCCTCACGGGCTCGGTCTCCGGCGGGAGCAACCGTCACCCCCTCGCCGGCCGGAGGCCTTCCTCTCCGGCCCCTTGCCCGCAGCCTCTGCCGGAGAGCTTCTTCGGGCAGGTCAAACCGCTCGGCCAGGACGCGGACGTACTCGGCTGCGCGAACGGGGTTGATCGTCGCTCGGACAACGGATAGTAGTTCATCCACCAGCGCGAGTTTCCCTTCTCGGCTGTCGGGATTATGCCGCTTCTCGGCTTGTGCGATACGGTACTCGAACATGGGAACTGCGGCCCGGACAGTGCGGTCGAGCGCCTCAGGCCCGTACCGGCGGATGAGTCCGTCGGGATCCTCCCCGGCCGGCAGGACGGCGGCCCTCGCAGCCAGCTCGGCCTCCTCGCACAGGGCGAGCCCCCTCTCGGCAGCCGCTTCACCGGCCGCATCCGCATCGTAGACCAGTACGACCCGGGGAGCGAACCTTCGGAGCAGGGCAATCTGGTCCGACGTGAGGGCCGTGCCCAGCGACGCAACCGCATTCCGGAAGCCGAACTGGTGGCAGGTGATCGCGTCCATGTAGCCCTCGACCACGAGCGCCTCTCCGCACTCCCTTATCGCGTCGCGGGCCAGACTGAGCGCGTAGAGCATTCGGCCCTTGGTGAAGACGGGCGACTCCCTGGAGTTCAGGTAGGTCGGCTGGTCGTCACCGAGGGTCCGCCCGCCGAAGGCCACCGTCCGATCGTGAAGGTCCACTATAGGGAAGATGAGGCGATCGCGAAACACGTCGTAGTGGCCGCCTCCGGGCCTGGCCACCGCCAGCCCTGCCTGCTCGAGCAGCTCCGCGGGATACCGCTTCGCCCCTAGCGCGGCCAACAACCCGTCCCACCCGGGCGGCGCGAAGCCCAGGCCGAACCGCGCGGCCGCCTCGTCGTCCAGGCCCCGCCGGCTCATGTACTCCTTGGCCCGCCCGCCGCGCCTGGCCAGCATCTCCTGGTAGTGCGCCCGCGCCGCGTCCAGGACCCTGTGGAGGGCCTCTCTCTCGGAAGACCGCGCCGCCGCCCCCGGCGTCGTGTCTATCTCGACCCCTGCGCGACGAGCAAGCTCGTGGACCGCTTCCGTGAAGGTCATGTTGGCGGTACGCATCAGGAAGTCGAAGGCATCGCCCCCTACGCCACAGCCGAAGCAGTGAAAGAGCCCACGCTCGGGGTCAACGTGGAACGACGGCGTCTTCTCCTGATGGAACGGACAGAGCCCCTTGTAGTAGCGCCCGGCCTTCTTCAGGGAGACGTGGACCGACACGAGATCCACCAGGCCTATCCGCTGGCGGATCTCCTCCTTGGTCTCTGGAGAGATCAGCCCTCTCCCCATGTGAAGCGCTGCCCCAGACTAGTAGTTGCGGGGGAACAGGGCTATGCCCGCTGTCCCTCTACCGCTTCCTTCTGCTTCCTGGCCTCGGCCACCAGCTTGTCGGAAACCTGAGCGGGAACAGGATCGTAGTGGGAGAACGTGGCCTCAAACGAGCCCCGTCCTCCCGTGACCGACCGCAGATCAGACGCGTACCTGAGGAGCTCGCCCTGCGGCACCTGCGCCCTCACGATCGTCGTGCCGTCGCCCTGGGACTCCATCCCCGAGATCCGCGCCCGCTTCGAGTTGAGGTCGCCTATGATGTCGCCCATCTGGTCCTCGGGGACTCGGACCGCAAGCTCGAGGATCGGCTCCAGAAGGATCGGGCCGGCCTGCGCCACCGACTCCTTCAGCCCGGCCGCCCCGGCGAGTTGGAAGGCTATGTCCGACGAGTCCACATCGTGGTACTTGCCGTCCACGAGGGAGACCCTGACGTCCACGACCGGATAGCCCGCGAGGACTCCTTCCTCTAGTGCCTTGCGCACGCCCTTCTCGACAGAGGGGATGAACTGGTTGGGGATCGCGCCTCCGAAGATCTTGTCCTCGAACTCGAACCCTCCGCCCCGGGGCATGGGCTCGACCTCCAGGAAGCAGACGCCGTACTGCCCCCGGCCTCCGCTCTGCTTCACATGCCGGCCCTGGGCCTTGCCGCGGCCCCTGACGGTCTCCCTGTAGGGCACGCGCGGCAACGATAGGGTAACCTCAACCCCGAACTTGCGTCGCAGCCGATCCGCCATGATCTCCAGGTGGGACTCCCCCATCCCGGAGATCACCGTCTGCTTCATCTCGGGGTCTCGCCGCACCGTGAACGTGGGGTCCTCCTCGGCAAGACGGTGCAGCGCGTTGCTCATCTTGTCCTCGTCCGCCTTGCTCTTGGGATCGATGGCCATCGCGATCGCCGTCTTCGGGAACGCGATGGGTGCGAGCCGCAAGGGCTGCTCCTTGCCGCAGAGGGTGTCGCCGGTGGCCGTGTCGGAGAGCTTGGCCACGGCTCCGAAGTCACCAGCTCCTACCTGCGGGGTCGCCTCCTGGCTCTTGCCGCGAAGGAAGTAGAGCTGTCCTATCCGCTCGGGCTTGTCCTGGGTGGCGTTCATCACCTGGGAGTCCGACTCGAACACGCCTCCGTAGACGCGAAAGTACGACAGCCGGCCCACGTAGGGATCCGCCATTGTCTTGAAGACCAGGGCGGCGAACGCGCCGGTCTCGCCGGGCTCCACCCCTACCTCCTCGCCGTTTCGCGGATGGGTGCCGACCACCCTCCCCATCTCGGCAGGCGAGGGCATGAGCGTGCAGATCGCGCCGAGGACCTGCCCGACTCCTATGAGCTTTGTGGGGGCGGCGACCAGCACCGGCACTATCTTCCCGGCCTTCGTCCCCGCGACCAGGCCCGCGTTCAGATCCTCGTCGCTCAACTGGCCGCTCTCGAGGTACTTCTCGACAAGGGAGTCGTCGCTCTCGGCCGCTGCCTCCATCAGCCGCTCGCGGGCCGCCCGTGCGACGTCGATCAGGGTCTCGGGGACCTCCTCCTCGAGATCCTTCCCGTCGCGGTGGACGTACGCCTTCATAGCCACCAGGTCCACGACGCCGGAAAACGCAGCCTCCGCTCCCAGGGGGATCTGCACAGGGACTATCCGGGTCCCGTAGCGTGAGCGCAGCTCGTCGAGGACGCCGTCGTAGTTCGCGTTCTCCCGGTCCATACGGCTGACGACCACCATTCGCGCAAGCGCGTGCTCGTCGGCCCGCGCCCACGCCTGCTCCGTCTGGACCTCGACGCCCGAGCGCGCGTCTACAACGACGATCGCGCTCTCGCACACGCGAAGGGCACCGACCATCTCCGCGATGAAGTCCGGGTATCCCGGCGTGTCTATCAGGTTCACCTTGGTCGCGTTCCACTCGACCGGCGCCAGGGAGGCGTTTATCGTGTGCTTCCGCCGGATCTCCTCCGGGTCGAAATCGGTCGTCGTGTTTCCATCGTCCACGCGGCCCAGCCTGTCGATGGCACCGGACCTGAACAGCAATGCCTCCACCAGCGATGTCTTGCCCGTTCCGCCATGCCCCACCACCGCGACGTTGCGAATCCGATCAGGCCCGAAGCGCTTCAACTTCATCCCCCTCCAGGTCGTGAGTGCGCATGCCGGGCCGCCGGCCAGGCGGCCTGCACACTGCATACCCCTCTATGATAGCCCATCCGCGCACCAAGGGCGCCTCCCCGGTGGTGCGGCACGAGAGACCGTACCCGTGGCGTCGGCCCCCAGGCCCGGCTGGTAGCCACGCTCGGGATCCACCACGTTCAGCATCGGAGCCCCTGCCACGTAGCGCCTCTGGAGACGTGAGGCGTGATTATGCGGTAGCACCCGCTCCACGCACACAACCGGCCGGGGCATCCTCTTCGTCCCGATGACCCGCATGCCGAAAGCAGACGCCCGCCGGGCCGGAGCGGCCTGTCTGTCCCACGCTGCTGGTCAGCAGCACCCGCCCCTCCCTGACCGACGGAACCAGGAGCCTGTCCACCCCCGCGGCCGTAGAGTGAATCCACCTCAGCGCGCGCGCCTCCGAGAGAACACTATCGGGAAGATGCCAACCCACGATGACCTCGGCATCGGCGGCCAGATGCGCGGCTCGGCCCGCGTCCGCGGTGGCATCGACCTCCAGCCCAGGGGCAACGGCCCTGATCTGCTCCAGGTGTCTCTCCTCGGCCCGTGACAACGAAAGTATCCTCAACTGGGCGCCCCCGGGTCGGAAGACACTTGCCCTGAGGCCGCCCTGAGGCGATCCACCACGAAGCCGCGGTCCAGGGCCGCAAGGAGCCAACCGGCCTGCGGTCCCGAATCCCGGTCTAGGAAGACCCGGTAGATGGCGCCGAATGCCTCTCTCGGAGAGAGCGCATGGTCTCCCTTGAGCCTGTGAATCGCCTCCCGCAGCCCGTCACCATCCATCCCGGACTCGACGAGGGGAACCAGCGCCGCCAGGAACCGGCGCTGCCCCTCGGTTAGGCCTGCGGCGGACTCCGGGAGGGCCTGGCGAACCTCGAACCTCTGGGCATCCGGGGCGTACTTCGAGAGCCACCTGCGCGCGTCTGTCAACCTCGCCTCCAACTCGATCCGGTCTTCGGCGGTCAGGGGCGAGCCCTTCCTGCGCTCCGCCTCCGCCCAGACATCCACCGACGGCATCTGGCAGAGGTGCGCCACCGTTGAGAACCCAATCCTCAGGACATCCGCGGGGGGGGGCGAGGAGTGCGAGTAGTGAAAGGTCCTCGACAGCTCGGGATCGTCTCTACGCCCGAAGTAGGCATCCGCTCCTCTATCGAACTCGTCATAGAGAAGCGGTATCGTGTCGCCGGCGGGATCGAAATCGACGTGCTGCCGGTAGTGCGGCCTTATCATCGAGAACCTGGCAAGCTGTGGCCGCAGGAGATCGTCAAACTCGACCGCGGTCATGCCGACACCCTTGCTGGTGGACATCTTGCGACCGCCCACCAGGAACCACTCATAGGCAATGGGAAACGGCCTCGGGGACCCAAACACCGCCTCCACGATCGCCCCGGCCCTGTCGTGGCTCCCCCCCCTGGTCATGTGGTCCTTGCCTGCCCCCTCCACGGTCACCCCTAGAAGGTGCCACTTAGCGGCCCACTCCGTCACGTACTGGAGCTTGCAGCCTCCTCCGAGCGGAGAGCGCCTGCCCTGGTGGCCGCACCCCTTGGCCCATGTAACCTTGTCGGCCACGCACGAGTAGCCCACCATCTCGCCGTCCCACCCCGTTAGGACGGTGGTGCCCACCTTCCCGCACCCCTCGCAGATCACCTGAACCGGGTGGCGGTCGGCGCGCCTGCCCCCGCTCACTGCTCGATCGATCTCGGCGATCTCCCCCGCCCGATCGAGTGCCAGCGTTATCGCCGGATCGAAGAAGCCCGAACGGTAGAGGGTGCTGGACCAGTAGATGCTCGGGGTGACGCCGAGATGGTTGAAGACAGAGGTGAACTCGTTTGCGTAGAACTCCGCGAAGCTGCCCGCCGAACTGTCCGGCGAGGGGATATCGCACAACGGGACGCCCAGATATGGAGCGAGGTCCTCGCGCCCCGGCGGAAGGCCGTCCATGGGATCAAAGTCATCGTAGCCGTAGAGGAACTCCGCCTGTACGCCGCGCTCACGCAGGGCCCTGGTCACGCAGTCATGGAGGAGTACTCCCCGCAGGGCGCCGACCGTGACCCGGCCGGACGGGCTCTTAGCGTCGTTCACGACGTGGCGGGGCTCGGTGCGCTCCCGCGCTATCTCATCTGCCAGCAGATCTACCCACACGGCGGACGGCTTCCTCCCCCCGCGCTTTACGGGATCCCAGGCTACCCGCGGCTCCTAGAGTAGGGATGAGGGCGTTGACGGCGACGCGCTGGATTCCCGGTTTCTCTTCTCTTCGACGACGCCCTCCTCCTCCGTGCGAAAAGGAAGGGCAGGCCGTCGGAGACGGCCTGCCCGTCGCGGGTTCGGACCATGTTGCTACTTGACCGTCGTCCTCAGCTCCTTCCCCGGCGTGAACGCGGGGACCTTCTTGGCAGGGATCCGGATCTTGGCGCCGGTCTGAGGGTTGCGCCCCTCGCGGGCCTTCCGCTTGCGCACCAGGAAGGTACCGAATCCGACGAGCGTTACCTTGTCACCCTTCTTGAGGGCCGCGCCGACCAGGTCCAGTGCAGTGTTGACTACGTTGAGCGCGTCCTTCTTCGTGGTGCCGGTCTTGGCCGCAACCTTCTCGACGAGTTGCTCCTTGTTCATGACTCACCTCCTCACCGAGCCGATGTTGCCGCGCCTCTGCTGGCACGTCACTGGGGCGCTTCGCGCAAACCCTGACAGAATCCTCCTCACAGCCTTCGAAGCGGGACAGGGGGGTAACGTCTAGTCAAGAAGGGGCAGGCCCGCCGCGAGGCGGGCTGGGCGTTCCAAGGGGCAGCCGGAGGGCCGCCTGACCCCTCGATAAGGGCAAACCTGCCGCGAGGCAGGGACGCAAAGCCACGGGGCCGATCGCACGAGCGGCAAGCCGGGCTACCGAAAGGGGTAAGGAAGTTGATCCATCACGGATGGCGAGTCCGGAGCCCGCTAGTCGTAGCGACCTTCGCCCTGGCCGGTCTACTGGCCGTATCGGCCCCGATCGAGGTCATAGGCGCTACGGAACCCCACCCTACAGCCACCGTGCAACCCGATGAGGACGCCGCTCTCATCGCGCAGGGCGCGGTCCTGCCGCCCGGCGTCGAGACGGACAAGGCGCCACCACCAGGCGATGTGCCCGAGCGGATAGGTCCCGCGGACCCGTCACTCATGGGGATCCAGAGCGACATCCAGCCGGACAGCCCGCCGGCCGCCCGGAGGCGCGAGATCGCCCTGATGCAGCAGGCGGGCGTCACCTGGGTCAGGATAGTGCTGAACTGGTACGCCGCCGAGCCGGGCAAGGGCCGCTACAACGAGGAGTACCTCAGGGGCATGGAGTCGCTCCTGGACGAGATCCGCGCCGCCGGCATGCAGGTGATGCTCCTCGTCCTGGCCACTCCCCCGTGGGCGAACGCCTCAGGATGGCAGCACCCGCCGTTGCGCATGAGGGACATCGGGGAGTTTGTCGGCTACGCGGTCCGCCGCTTCTCCTCTCGTGTGGGGCACTGGGAGATCTGGAACGAGCCCGACTGGCACGAGTTCTGGAAGCCGGCGCCCGACGCCCGGGCGTTCGTGGAGATGCTGAGGGAAGCCTACGCCGCGGGCAAGGCAGCCGACCCAAAGGCCGTCTTCATATCCGGGGGACTGGCCGGCAACAACGTGGACTACCTCCGCCAGATGTACGCGCTGGGAGCCCGCCCCTTCTTCGACATACTAGGAGTCCACCCTTATGTCTTCCGGCGAAGCCCGGATGAGATCCATCCCCACACGCGCAACTCCTTCAACGGCATAGCCGAGCTCCGCAGGATCATGGTCGCGAGCGGTGACTCCCGCAAGCCCATCTGGATAACCGAGATGTCCTGGCCGACAAACCGGAGGGCCCCGGGGGCGACAGGAGACTGGGCAGAGGGTGTCAGCCACGCTACCCAGGCCACCTACCTCTTCAGGGCGTACGAGAAGATCTCTCAGGAGTACCCGTTCATCAAGGTGGCTATGTGGTACAACCTGCGTGACAAGGGAACAGACCCGACGCTCGCCTACCACAACTACGGCCTGGTCCGGAACAACTTCGAGCCCAAGCCCGCCTATGCCGCCTACCAGCGTCAGGCGCGGGCGCTCGGCACCTTGGTCGCGGCCAGGCCTTAGGCCGAGGTCCCCCTCTCCCGCCTACCGATGGCAGGAGCTTTGGGTGTTGTAGTAGAATGTCGCTGCCATGCCGCAGGCCCGCCGCAAGTGGACGGGCAATCGCAAGGGCCAAAGCGGCGTCTAGATTATCGAAACGACAGCGGGGTACCTTCTCCCCCTTCCAGACAAGGCATGACGCTGCGTGCCGCTGCGCGAGCGGCGAGATACGGCCGGCTCACGGCACCGGGGTTAGTGCTGCCCCTGCTGACGATGGCGCTCACCGTCGTGCTGGCGGCGGCCGCGCCTGGCCTCTCCACGACGGGACCCCCTCCCTTCGGCGTGCACAGCGGACTCGAGCCGTTCACCTCTGTGAGTGACCAGCAGCTCGAAGTACGCATGATGAAGGAAGCGGGGGTCACGTGGGTGCGGCTGGGGGTGAGCTGGAAGGCCGCGGAGCCTGTAAGGGGAAGGTACGATGAGCACTATCTCTCGGGCCTTGAGACCATGATCGACGCCATCCGGTCCGCGGGGATGCGCGTCTACATGGTGATCCTCGTAACGCCGACCTGGGCAAACCCGGCAGGGCCGGATCATCCTCCCCTACGGATGCGCGACATGGGGGCGTTCGTCGGCTACCTGGTCCGCCGCTTCTCCTCACGGGTCAAGCACTGGGAGATATGGAACGAGCCCGA
>JBBIJB010000070.1:3541-11637 GCA_037446215.1 Armatimonadota bacterium | reverse complement strand
CATCACCGCGTCCTTGATCAGCTTCGGGGTGGGGGGGCATCCAGGCAGGAAGTAGTCCACCTCGACAACCTGGTCCAGCGTCCTGACGGTGTCATGGAGGGCCGGCAGCGTGGTCGGGTGCCCGTTGCCCTGCCAGGACTCGGAGGGACGGGTACCGTCCGGGTTCACAACGCTTGGCGCCTCGGAGTACGACGTGCGCAGGATCTCCTCGCGGTCCCATAGGTTGGCCAGCCCCGGTATTCCTCCCAGATGGGAGCAGGCGCCGAAGGCGACCACCATCTGCGCCTTGCGGCGGAGGATGTGCGCCATCTCCTCCTGCTCTGAGCTGCGGATGGCGCCGTTGATGAAGGCGACGGCAACCGAGCCGTCAGGGGCGGCCTCGATGTCGCTGCGCTTGAAGTCCAGGGCGACCGGCCAGAGCACGATGTCAACGGCTCCGGCCACTGTGAGGATGTCCTCGGCCAGATCGACCACCGCCTCCTCGCACCCACCGCACGAGGCACACCAGTAGAACGCAACGCGCGGCTTCGCGGCCACCGCCGTGTTCTCAGGGGCAGAACTCTCAGCCATCTCTACTACCTCCCCTCGGACGCCGCGACGGCCGCATGCGCCTCCGCCGTGGCGGCGTGCGGCAGCAGCTCGGTATCCCAGCCGGCCATCTTGCCAGGGAGGTCAAGACGATCGAGCTGGCGCAGGCTCTCTACCATTTCCTTCACGACGCGTGCGACCTTCTCGCCCTCGGAGGCGGAGATCCACTCGAGGCGGAGCCGCTCGTCCTCGATCCCCATCTCCCGGAGCATCCGCCGCAGGAGAACCACGCGGCGCAGCGCCTTGTAGTTGCCCTCGACGTAGTGGCAGTCGCCTGGATGGCAGCCGCCTATCAGGACCCCGTCTGCGCCCTCCGCGAACGCCTCCAGGATGAACTGCGGGTCGATCCGGCCCGAGCACATGACCCGGATCACCCGCGCGTTGGGAGGATACTTGATGCGCGAGACGCCGGCCATGTCGGCCGCCGTGTACGTGCACCAGTTGCAGAAGAACGCGACTATCGTAGGGTTCTGCCGGTCCGTTCTCTCGGTTCTCTGTTCCTGCATCTGATTCTCCACCTCACTTGACTGCCAGATCTAGGCCCGATCCATCCGGCCCGGACTAAGCTTGCGCCAGCACGCCGCGGATCTCGGCGAAGATCTGGTCATCCTCGAACAGGTGTTGCTGGATGGAGCCCGACGGACAGGCGGCCACGCACACGCCGCACCCCTTGCACAGCGCCTCGGTGATCTGCGCCTTGCCGAGTTCCTCCTCGAAGGTGATTGCGTTGTACGGGCACATCGGCACGCAGGTCTTGCAGCCCGAGCAGACCTCCTCAATCACGTAGGAGGTGTTGGGCTCCAGCTCTATGCTCCCGGCATCGATCAGGGCCAGGGCCTCGGCGGCCGCGGCTCCAGCCTGGGCGACCGAGTCAGGGATGTCCTTCGGCCCCTGGCAGGCGCCGGCCAGGAATATCCCGTCGGTGAAGGTGCTGACCGGGGCCAGCTTCGGATGCCTCTCGAGGAACCACCCCTCGTTGGAGCAGGAGATGTTGAACTTGCGCCGCACCTCCTGGGCGTCCTGATGAGCCTCGAGCCCGACGCTCAACACCACCATGTCCACCGGGATTCTCCGGATCATCCCGGCCAGGGTGTCCTCCACCGTTATGACGAGCTTGCCCTCCTCCTCGGGCGACGTCGTCCAGTCGGACACCTGTCCGACCTTGCCCCGGATGAAGTGGATCCCCTCGTCGAGGGCCCTGTTGTAGAACTCCTCGAACCCCTTCCCCGGCGTCCGGATGTCTATGTACATGTTGTAGACCTCGGCGCCGGTGTGCTCGTGGATCAGGTGGGCGAGCTTGATAGAGTACATGCAGCACACCCGCGAGCAGTGGACGTTGTAGTTGTGGTCGCGGGAGCCGACGCAGTGGATGATGCCTACCTTCTCCGGCTTCTTGCCGTTCCGCAACGTCACCTCGCCGCCCGTGGGGCCCGAGGCGTTGACCATCCGCTCGATCTCTAGGGCGGTGTAGACGTCGGGGTAGTTGCCGTAGCCGTAGTAGGGGATCCTTGCCGCATCGAACGTCTTGAAGCCGGTGGCGAGGATGATCGTCCCGACCTCTACCTCCTCGATGCGCTCCTCCTGCTTGAAGTCTATGGCGTTGCGCTCGCCGCACGCCTCCACGCAGGTCTTCTTGCACCGCCCGCTCTTGAACTCGATGCACGTCTCAGGATCTATGACCGCTACCATCGGGACCGCCTGCGGGAACGGGAGGTAGATCGGCTTCCTCTTGCCCAGCCCCAGGTTGAACTCGTCGGGTACCTTTGCCTCCTTGTAGATGCAGGCCTCGATGCACTCGCGGCATCCGATGCACATCTCCTCGCTGATGTACCGCGGCCTGCGCTTGACCGAAACCTTGTAGTTGCCGACGTACCCATCCACCTTGTCGACGTCCGAGTAGGTCCACAGCGTGATGTTGGGGTGGGTCCTGACCGACGTCATCTTCGGGGTCAGGATGCACGCCGCGCAGTCGAGGGTCGGGAAGGTCTTGTCGAACTTGGCCATGTGCCCGCCGATCGTGGCGTCGCGCTCCACCAGGTAGACGTGCTTGCCCGCGTTGGCCATCGTGAGCGCGGCGTGGATCCCGGCGATGCCCCCCCCGCCCACCATCACGTTCGGGTTGACCGGGACGCTGCGGCGCTCGAGGGGCTCGTGGAAGACGACCCTCTCAACCGCCGCCCTGACCAGATCCAGCGCCTTCCGCGTGGCCTCCTCGCGGTCGGTGTGGACCCAGGAGTCAAGCTCGCGCACGCTGACCATCTGGAAGAAGAAGGGGTTCAGCCCCGCGGCCGCGGTAGCGCCCCGGAAGGTGTGCTCGTGGAGCAGGGGGGAGCACGCCGCCACGACGATCCGCTCGAGCTTGTGCTCTGCGATGTCCTTCTTGATCAGCTCCTGCCCGGGATCGGAGCACATGTACTTGTACTCGCGGGCCACCGTGACACCGGGCAGCGTGGCGGCATAGTCGGTCACGCGCTTCACGTCGACCGTGCCCGCTATGTTGGTGCCGCAGTGACAGATGTAGACGCCTACGCGTGGCCTGCCGTTTCGAGGTTGAGCCTCACTCATCAGACGATACCTCCGGGGCAACTGATTCTTCGACCAACTCTGCCAGATCACGGACCGCAATCCGTCCTTCGTGTCCGGTCGTCTTGGCGGCGTCGCGGAACATGTTTATCTCCTTCGGACAGGCCACCACGAGCGTCTCGGCCTCCTCCAGCGCGACGGCTTCCCGGACCCGGCTCTCGGCCGGTCTCTCCCGCATCCCTTCCGTCTCCTTCATCCAGATCCGCCCGCCTCCGGCGCCGCAGCAGAAGGAGTTGTTCCGGCTTCTGGGCATTTCAACGAGCTCCACACCGAGCGAGCGCAGCACCCTGCGCGGCGCATCGTAGATGCCGTTGAACCTGCCGAGGTAACACGGGTCGTGGTAGGTCACGCGCCCGCCGAGCTTCCTGGTCGGCTTGAGGCTGCCCGACTGGAGCAGGCGGTCGAGGAGTTCGGTATAGTGCACCACCGGCCACTGCCCTCCGAACAGAGGGTACTCGTTCCGCAGGGTGTTGTAGGTGTGTGGATCTGTCGTCACGATCTCCTTGAAGGTGCACTTCCCGATGGCGGTGACGTTCTTCTCCGTCAGCTCCTCGAAGAGGCCCTCCTCCCCGACACGGCGCATGTCGTTGCCGCTTCCGCTCTCTCCATCGTACATTATGCCGAAGTCCACGCCGGAGCGGTGCAGCACCCGGGCAAAGGCTCTGGTCACCTCCCGGGCGCCCGGATCGTACGAGGCGTAGTCCCCCACGAACCAGAGGACGTCGGCCGGCTCCTTTCGGATGTCCTTGATGTTGAAGCCCAGCCCTTGCGTCCACCGGGCCCGGGCCTTCGGCGACTGGCCCAGCGAGTTGCCGTAGCGGGCCGCCGCCGTGAGCGCCTCCTGCAGGTTGGGGTCTACGCCGCCCTGGCTGACCAGGAACCGCCTCATCTCGACGATCTTCGGGATCGGCTCGACGTAGATCGGGCAGGCCTCGTGGCAGGCCCCGCAGGTGTAGCACGCCCAGATCGCATCGGTCCCGACGACCCCGCCGGAGATCTTGAGATCCCCTCGCGCGGACGGCTTGGAACGCGCGTGATCCCTCAGGTCGAGCACCAGTCCCTTCGGGGAGAGGGGGGTTCCGGCATGCCAGGCCGGGCAGGCCGCCTGGCAGCGGCCGCACTCGGTGCACGCGTCGAGATCCAGCAGATGCTTCCACGTGAGCTGTCGCAGAGACGACGCGCCTGGCCCCTCGGCCTCAGAGCCCCCACCCGCCGGCAGCCGCCCCAGGGGCTCCAGGGAGCGGAAGAAGATCCCCAGTGGTGCGGTCAAGATGTGCATCGCCCTGGAGAACGGCAGGTAGGCTATCAGCGCGAACGCCGCCACGGCGTGCCCCCACCAGGAGAGCCGGTGGAGCCGCAGGAGGCCCTCCTGCGGCACGCCCAGGAAGGCCTGCGCGAACAGCCATCCTCCCGGGGACCATGCCCCCCACGGGTCGTTCGTCGCTACGATGCGCAGCCCTTCAACCACGAACCCGCTCGCGAGTACCACGAAGATCAGGACGAGTAGCGGCGAGTAGCCGTCGCTCCCCCTGGGCTCCACCAGCCGCTTGGGCCTGAGCACCCACCTGCGCATCATCGCCATCAGCGTGCCCACGAGCGCCAGGACGCCGAACAGGTCCACGACCAGCGACATGAAGTAGAGGTAGAAAGGGCCCTCCAGCGTGGGCAGTCCCAGGTACTCCTTGAGGAGAACCATGCACGTCGCGACGAACAGCACCACGAAGCCCCAAGAGAGCGTCGTGTGCAACAACCCGGCGTAGGCCTCCCTCAGGATCTTGAGCTGCACGCCCGCCTGGGCCACCACACCGACGAACCTCTCCCAGAGCCTGTCCCACCGAGGATCGGGGCGGCCGGTCCGCCATCGACGGAAGGCGAGGAGCGCTCCCCAGAGGAAGACTATCAGGAACGGCAGGAACACGAGGTAGATCAGCTTGTGCTCGGGGACGTTCCAGTTCAACTCGCGCATCGGCGTCATGGCGCTACCTCACGCCCTTCGCGCCTGCAGCGCCTGGGTGAGGGCCGGAATGAGGTCGTACATGTCTATGACGACCCCGTAGTCGGCAACGTCGAAGATGGGTGCCTTCGCGTCGGAGTTCACAGCGATGATCAGATCGGAGTCCTTCATCCCCTCCGTGTGCTCCGGGGCACCGCTTATCCCAAGGGCCAGATAGAGCTTCGGCTTCACGATCATGCCCGACTTCCCGACCTGGCGGGGGAGAGGAAGCCATCCCTGATCGACCACCGGGCGCGATGCGCAGACCGTGCCGCCGAGTATCCCGGCCAGTTCCTCCGCGAGCGGGATGTTGTCCTGTCGCTGGATGCCGCGGCCTACCGCCACGAGGACGGACGACTTCGTTATGTCCACGTCGCCGGGCTCGGGCTCGATCATCCGCACCGCCCTCGTCCCCACCGCGCCCAGGTCTGCCGGCAGCGGCACCGCCTCGATCGGCGGAGCGCCCTTCGCGACGCCCGCCTCTGCGGGGAAGGAACCCGGTACCACGGTCACCACGGCCGGCCCGTCGGCCTCCGCCTCGCAGAGCAGCTTCCCTCCGCACATCTGGCAGGTGGCAACCAGGCGACCGTCGCCTACCTGAAGGTTGACGCAGTTGACCATCAGGGGCCTCTCGAGCGCCGCAGCGAGCAGGCAGGCAAGGTCCATCCCCATCGACGTCGCGCCGAGGAGCAGGGCATGCGGCCCCTCCTTCTCGGCCAGAGCCTTGACGACCGCCGCATGTGATCCGGGCGTTGCGTCGGCGAGCCCGGCGTCGTCGACACACAGCACGCCGTCCGCGGCCAGGGTCTCGGCCAGCGGCTGGATGCCGCCGCCGATCAGCACTGCCGTCAGCCGTCCGGACAGCGCGTCGGCGATCTCTCGCCCCTTGCCAAGCAACTCGTAGGTGTGCCCCGCGACCTTCCCATTGAGGTGCTCAACGTGGACCCAAACATCTCGGCCGGCTGGAGTCATGACGTCAACCCCCGATCATCGAGGATCCTGACGATCTGCTCTGCGAGTTCCTCGGGAGAGCCCTCCAGCATCTGCGCGTGCTCCGCGGGCTCGGGCATGAACATGCGGATGATGGTGGGTTGCGCGGGGACAGTCACCGCCGCCGCTTCCCTCTCGTCCAGCGTTCTCGTCTTCTTCACGTCCCGTATCCGTGCCACAGGCACGTAGCGCGGCGGCTGAGGCGCCGAGAGGACACCGATAACCGCGGGCAGCGTGACCTCGATCTCCGCCGCAACCCCGCCGGGGTATTCCTTTTGAACGAGAACCTTGCCGTCTCCGGAGGGCTCGACGGAACGGGTGACGCCCACGTAGGGCATGCCCGCCAGCCCTCCCAGCATGCCGGCGACGTGGCCGTCCAGGTCGTCGATCGCCTGGACGCCGGTGAGTATCAGATCCGCCCCAACCTCGCCGAGCGCCTCCTTGAAGGTGGCCGCGGCGGCGCGCTTGCCCAACCCCGACTCGGGGATGCCTGTTAGCTTGACGGCCTCATCGGCCCCGCGGGCCAGGGCCGCGAAGAGGACCTGATCGGCATCGCCGTAGTCCAGCGCAAGCACCGAGACGCTTGCCCCGTGCCTATCCTTCAGGAGCAGCGCCTGCTCGAGCGCGTGATCGTCGCTCTCGCTGATGACGTAGCGCATCCACTGGGTGTCCAGTGCCTTCCCTGTGGAGTCTATCTCCAACTCCTCGACCAGATCAGGGACCATGTTCAGCAGGACCGCGATCCTCACGCCGGCTTCACCCCCGGTGCACCGATGGACTCGTCCAGAAGCTCGAGAATGTCCTTGACGACCATCTTGCCTTCGTTTCCGGTGGACTTAAGCGCGTCCTCGAAGCGTGACGTCTCGAACGGGCAGGAGACGGCCAGCACTCCGGCCCCCGCGGAGAGGGCCTGGGCTATCCGCCTGTCGGAGAGCCTCTCCTGGGACGCCTGCCAGATGACCGTGTCGAGCCACATGCCGCCGCCCCCGCCGCCGCAGCAGACGGCGCTCTCCCTGGAGTGTGGCATCTCCACCAGGGATAGCCCCGGTATCGCCCGCAGCAGCTCCCTGGGCTGCTCGTAGAGGCCGCTGAGACGCCCCAGGCTGCAGTTGTCGTGGTAGGTCACGACTGCCTGCACGCTGTTCTTGAGCAGCGGCCGCAGGGCATCGATCCTCTCTACCAGGAACTCCACGTAGTGCTGCACCTTGTAGCTCTGCCCCGTGACGGCCGGGTAGATCCTCGTCAGTGAGTTGTAGGCGTGCGGGTCCGCGGTCAACAGGGTCCCGTAGCCATACTTGTCCAGCAGGCCCGTGTTGTACTCGACCAGGTTCTCAAACAGGCCCTTCTCCCCGGAGAGCCGCTCGCAGTCGCCGACACAGTGCTCCTCTGGGCCGAGTGTGGCGAAGTCCACTCCCAGCGCGCTCAGGATCCGTGCCATCGCCTGGGCCTGAGCCTGGTTGCGCGGATGGTAGGAGGGATAGCACTCGACCAGCCAGAGCACCTCGAAGTCACGGTTGAGCTTCGAGGCCACCGGGACCGGCACGGCCGCGCCCTTGGTCCACTCCATACGCTTCCTGGGTCCCTCTCCGAGCGAGTTGCCGTACCGGTAGGTGTTGTCCAGGGCCTTCTTGAACTCGGCAGGCAGCTGCAGGCCCGCCTCGAACGCGGCGTCCCGCAGGGCGGGGAACAGCACGTCCGTTATCTTCAGGCCGCTGGGGCAGCGCGCCGTGCAGTTGTAGCACGAGACGCACAGCCAGAGCGTGTTGCTACGGACAACCTCGCCGAGCATACCTTCCTTCAACAGGTGGATGGCCTTGCGGGGCGTGTAGTCCATGGCGGACGCCAGCGGACACGCTCCCCCGCACATCCCGCACTGGATGCAGGTGTTGAACTCCCTACCCCAGACACCTTGTGCCGGCCAGGGCGCCATGTGCGACGCTCC
>JBBIJB010000070.1:0-3488 GCA_037446215.1 Armatimonadota bacterium | reverse complement strand
GGAACAGGTCCCGTCCATTGCCCGTCTATTCAGTTCGAAGGCGCCAATCACCTGGGCCTACCACTCTCATCTCTCATTCCACGCTACGGCGGAGGGCGTGAGAATACGGCAAGAACCCTATTCCCTCTCATACAACTACCTATCTCGACTGGGCCTCAACCCCTGGGTATACTGTTGTAGTGGGTGAGAAGAGGCGAGGAACTCGGTCGGGAAGCCGCTTCCCCCTTCGCAGCGCGCGGACGAGTGCGTAACCACAGGAAGAGGGATGACGATGTCGCTGGAGCGCAATCTGGAGAGCCTGGTCAGCCCGACCACGGTCGCGGTGATAGGGGCCTCGAGAGACCCATCGAAGGTCGGACACGCCATATTCAAGAACATCCTCTCAGGCGGCTTCCAGGGCGCCGTCCACCCCGTCAACCCAACCGCCCGGGCGATAAGCGGGGTCAGGTCGTACCGCTCGGTCCTGGAGGTGCCCGACCCGGTCGATCTCGCGGTCGTGATAACACCCGCGCCCACGGTGCCGGACGTCCTGTACGAGTGCGGCCGTGCCGGCGTTCGAGCGGTGGTCGTTATCTCCGGAGGGTTCAGGGAGGTAGGAGAGGAGGGCCGGAAGCGCGAGGCGTTGCTGTGCGAGCAGGTCGAGCGCTGGGGCTTCTCTCTCATAGGACCCAACTGCCTGGGCGTGATAAACACCGCGCCCGACGTCCAGTTGAACGCCACCTTCGCCGCCCACATCCCCGACGCGGGCAACATCGCCTTCCTGTCCCAGTCGGGTGCGCTGACCGCGGCGGCGTTGGACTATGCACGGATCAAGCGGATCGGTTTCTCCAAGGTGTTCAACCTGGGCAACAAGACAGACCTGAACGAGCTCGACCTGCTGCAGATGCTGGCCTCGGACCCGGCCACCTCAGTGATACTCCTATACGTCGAGGAGCTGACCGAGGGGGGGAGGTTCATCGAGATCGCCCGTGAGATCAGCGAGCAGACACCTCCGAAGCCGATTTTGGTCCTGAAGGCCGGCAGGACTGCCGCGGGGGCCCGTGCGGTCTCGAGCCACACCGGGTCGCTCGCCGGCAGCGACGTCGTCTACGACGCGATCTTCGCCCAGGCCGGCGTTCTCCGGGTGGACAGCATCGAGGAGTTGTTCGACTACGCGAGCGCCTTCTCGAAGCAGCCGCTTCCCCAGGGACGCCGTGTCGCCATCATCACCAACGCGGGCGGCCCGGGCATCCTGGCCACCGATGCGTGCATACGCCAGGGGCTCGAGTTGAGTCGCTTCGCCGATGCGACCAACGCCGCCCTCAG
This sequence comes from Armatimonadota bacterium, assembly GCA_037446215.1. Classification (GTDB taxonomy): domain Bacteria; phylum Sysuimicrobiota; class Sysuimicrobiia; order Sysuimicrobiales; family Humicultoraceae; genus VGFA01. The sequence continues at coordinate 2,183 of JBBIJB010000070.1, read as the reverse complement.
GAAGGTGGTTCCCGCGGAGGCCGGCGTCGGCAATCCCCTGGACATAATCGGAGATGCCGACGACAGGCGCTACGATGCGGCCTTGCAGGCCGTCCTGGCCGATGACGAGGTGGATGCCGCGGTCATCCTGGCTACCCGCCAGGCGACGATCGATGTGGAGGCGACCGCCAACGCGGTCGTGCGCCGTGCCAGCGTAGCAGGGAAGCCGGTGCTCGCCTCGTTCGTCGGAGCCCTTGGCGTCGAGGCAGGCGTGAACAGGCTCGAGGAAGGTGGGATCCCGCACTACCCATTTCCCGAGGCCATAGCACGCACGCTTGGCGCGATGATCCGATACACGAACTGGATGGCGCGGCCCCGCACGGGCTACAGGCAGTTCGACGACGTCGACAGGACTCGGGCGCGGTCGATCGTCGAGGCCGCGCAGCCCGGATTCCTCCCGGAGGTAGGTGCCTTCGGGCTGCTGGAGGCCTATGGGTTCCCGGTTCTTCCCTGGTCGCTGGCGACGAGCCCGGAGCAGGCCGCCCAGGATGCCGCCTCCATCGGGTTCCCGGTTGCGATGAAGATCAGCTCGCCCGACATCATCCACAAGGTAGACGTCGAGGGAGTCCGCCTCAACCTCTCCAGCCCGGCCGAGGTCTCTGCGGCTTTCGAGACCATGATATCGGTCGTACGCCAGCGCCAACCCGAGGCCAAGCTCCACGGGGTACTGATCCAGGCGATGGCCAAGCGGGGCCGCGAGGTGATCCTCGGCATCAGCCACGACCCTCAGTTCGGGCCGGTGATCATGTTCGGCCTGGGCGGCGTCTACGTGGAGGTCCTACGCGACGTTACCTTCCGCCTCGCCCCGATGAGGGAGTTCGGCGCCCGCAGGATGGTCGAGGAGACGCGCAGCTCGGCGATACTCCGAGGGGTGCGCGGGGAGCCGCCGTCGGACATCGAGAAGATCGAGGAGTGCCTGTTGCGGCTGTCGCAGCTCGCCGTGGAGTGTCCCGAGGTGGCGGAGTTGGACATCAACCCGCTGTTCGTCTACTCCGAGGGGCAGGGCGCCGCGGTCGCAGACATCCGGGTCAGGGTGGCCAAGGGGCAAGGCTAGCGGCCGCCGACTAGGGGGGTTTACCGTCATGAACGGGTGCCCGCCCTAGGCGAGAATCGGGCGGCGTACTCCCAGTATTGGTGATAACCCGTATGGATTCCCCGCGCCGACCGCCTACCATTGGTGTGATGGCTATCGTGGAAGACGTGCGCGTCGTTGTCGTGGACGATCAGACGATCATCCGCCGCGCCCTCGTATCCCTGCTGAGCTCCATTCCTCGTCTCGTGGTGGTGGGCGAGGCCGCAGACTCCCCCACGGCCGTTGAGGTGGTGGGGGCACGGCGAGCCCAGGTCGTGCTGATCAACATAGACATGGAGCGGCTCTCCGGGATCGAGGTGCTGCGCAGGGTGAGGAGTGCCTACCCGGAGATCGCCGTGTTGGCCATGTGTACCGGAGACGAGCAGTCCTGCGTGAAGCATGCCTTCGAGGCAGGGGCCACGGGATACCTGGCCGCGTCGGTGGGGGCCGCGGAGCTATCCAGCGCGATCGAGGCCGTGTGCAGAGGCGATCTCTACCTGTCGCCGGCCGTGGCCCGCCTGCTCGTGAAGGACTACCTCGACCGGACCGGAGCCAGCCGAATAGATGAGCCCGGTCTTTCCTCTCTGGAAAGGGATCTGATCAGGATGACCGCCGAGGGGCACCCCGCGACCAGGATAGCCACGGCGCTACGCATCAGCCCCCGGCGGGTCTATGCCCAAAGGGAGAAGCTGCTCAAGCGCCTCGGGCTCAGGCGGGCCTCCGACCTGGTGCGCTTCGCGGTTCGCTCCGGTTTCGTCAAGACCTAGGCTCGGCCACCGCACCGCCGGCCACTCCCAGACCTTAGCGCCCCCCGGACTATGGCCATATCCACGTTCTTCCTATACCGTATGTGGGAGACCGCGGCGAGCCCGGTTAGGCTGCCCGTGGAGGTGGAGGTTTTGGAGGGATTTCGTGCCGGCCCGGCCGAGCGAACGACCGGTGTGGCAGAGGCGCTGGACATCATCCTGGAGTCGGCTGCGAGGAGGCCCACCGAGCTCGTGCCACTGGCGAAGGCCGCCGGCAGGGTGCTCGCGGACGCGATCACGGCCAGGGAGGATCTCTGGCCCTTCCC
>JBBIJB010000069.1:0-11727 GCA_037446215.1 Armatimonadota bacterium | reverse complement strand
GCGAGGCTCGCGGTCAGCTTGTCCCTGCGGGCGGTCTGCGGGCTCCAGACGAAGAGGTAGAACACGGTCGAGATGGCGGCAATGATCACCAGCACTATCAGAATGCGCTCTCTGGAGCTCATGCCGGTCACGGCCGACCACCTCCTGCAGCCTGCGGCCTTGCCAGGCGGGCGGTCACCTGGAAGCGGACCACATCCGTCGGGCCGACCTTCTCAAGCTGGACCACCGACAGGTCCACTTCGGTGAACAGCTGGCCTGCGCTGAGGTTGTCCATAAGCTGGGCGACGACGTTGTACCCCGTCGCCATTCCCTCCAGGTTCAGCGAGGAGGGCTCCGGAACGCTCAGGGCGGTGATCCAGACCTGCCTCGGTATCAGCAGCCGGATCTCGTTCAGCACGGAGGCGGCCGGAAGCTGCTGCTTCAGCAGGTCCGTGATCACGGACTCCTTCTCGCGCATCTCCTTGATCTGTCGGTCGAGCATGATCACGCGCTGCTCCGTCTCTCGAAGCTGGGAGATCTCGGTGTCGACCGTGGCGATCTCCCGCTCGAGGCCGGCGTTCTGGACGCCCAGGGATATGGCAAGCACGATCACCGCGGCCAGGGTGAGCAGCGGCAGCCCGAACTCCAACAGGCGGCGGCTGGGCAGTCGTCGCCGGGGCACCCGTGGCAGCAGGTTGATGCGGATCAACCGACATCACCTCCCCGCATTGCCAGACCCACCGCCACAGCCATTGTGGGCCCCACGGCCTCCAGTCTCTCCGGAGGGAACGCGGGAGCGGCGGCCTTGACGTTCACGAAAGGCGAAGCCACAGCGGAAGCGAGCCCGAGCTCGGCGGCGATGGCCCGGTCGAGGTTGCGCAGCCTTGCCAGTCCTCCGGTCAGGAGCACCTGGTTCACCACCGCGGAGCGCGCCCTCGTCTGGTAGTAGTCGAGCGACCGCCTGATCTCGGTGACCAGATCGCCGATGTGAGGCGCTATCACATCGTAGAGGCGCTCGGTCGTGTGGTCGGGAGCGGCCGCTCCTTCCTCGAGCACCTCGCCCTTCTCCTCGAGCAGGCTGCGCGCCGTGGAGAAGTCCAGGTCCATCGCCTCGCGGGTCGCGGTGATCAGGGCGGCCCCACCTATCGGTATGTTGCGTGTGAAGCGAAGCCGGGTTCCCTCGGTCACCAGTATGTCCGAGGCCTCGGCCCCGAAGTCCACGACCGCCACGGTCTGGCCGTCCTCGGAGGCCGGCACTACCGAGCGCAGCAGCGCGAACGACTCCACGTCGAGAACCCGCACCTGGACCTTGGCGGCCTCCGCCACCGCCACCATCTGGTTGACCACGTCGTGCCGCGTCGCGACGACCAGGACGTCGACCATCTTGCGGCCTTCCTCAACCGACTCGCCCAATACCTGGAAGTCGAGCTGCACGTCCTTGATGTTGTAGGGGAGGTGGCGCTCGGCCTCGAACCGGACGGCCGCCGCCATCTCCTGCTGCGTCATCGGAGGGACGCGCACCTCGCGCACGGCAACCGCCTGCCCTCCGATCCCCATCACGACGGCGTCGCTCCTGATGCCGGTCTTGTCGAGGAGGGCCCTGAGGTGGCTGCCTATCTCCTCAGGAGCTACCGGCACGCCGTCCCGCATGGCCATGGGCGGGCTCTGGGCAGCACCCATCTTGGCCAGGCGGAATCCGCCGCGGTACGACCCGTCCAGCTCGACGACCTTCAGCGTGTCGCTGCCGATGTCGATGCCGACCTGCGCGAGTGGTGAACCTCCGAAGAGGCCCATAGGGTATGCCCACCTTCCTCCAGGCTTCGGCCGCCTGGCGGCCGCACGCATCCCGTCTTTCCCAGATGCACTTCGCAATCCTGCGCGGAAACCCTTCTGCTTCGGGCCTTGAAACCACCTAGGGACAGGCGAGGAGGATCTCGGCCCGGCCGAGGACCTCGACGCGCACCCACCGCTCCCGGCCGCCCGCCACGCGCAGGCAAACCCCGCCGGCGTTGGAGTTGCCCAGCGGGCTTATGGATATCCTGCCCGAAACGAATGAAGTCCAGACCAGATCGACACCGGGGGCCAGTCTGCGTGAGGCGAGGGCGGTGTCGCCGCCGAGGGCGGGCACGGCGCTCCACGCCGCCGCGTCTTCGCAAAAGGCGCTCCCTCCCGCCCCTGCCGTGATCGGGCCGCCATACCTCAGGATCGTGTAGCTCTCGGTCGCGGGATCGATGAGGACGCGGTAGCAGGTGCGTTCGGCGCGCGCCCTGCCGTCGAGCATCCGTAGGTCACTGGCAAGCGTCCGCGCGGCGCCTGCCAGCCGCTGCCCTGCGATCAGCCCCATGCCGCCGAAGGCCAGGCCTAGGGTCAGGACCCCGAGCGCCGCCACGGCCACGACTTCGAGCAGCGTGGCGCCGGCGATGTGCCGCGCAGACCAGCGGCGCATCCCTTGCCAACGGCCACACGAGCCTGCCATCACCTCCTCCCCACGATCTCCTCCCAGTGGGGCCGGTCGTAGAGGGGGTCTCCGCCGGCGCAGAGCACCGAGAGGCGTGCTCCCCGCGCCGAGGTGTAGGAGCCGGCGACCGGGAAGAACGGCGGAGAGGCGCTCGAGCGCAGCCGCCAGTCGTACGCCATGAAGCGGCCGTACCCGCGCACCGGCCCTGCCAGTGGGTCGAACAGCCCGAACGCGCCCATCCGCCCCACGAGCACCGCGCCCAGCAGGTAGACTCGACCCCGCAGCGGTATCGAGTCGAAACCCCGCACCCACAAGCGGCCGGCCGGCGCCAGGATGGAGGCGTCCAGGTAGAGGTCGTGGGGAGCGAGCGCGCCGTCGATCGTCACGTTCCCCGCAACCGAGAGCAGGCCGAGCACGGCCTGCGGCCAGGGCCCCGGGCCACCAGGCGGCCACTCGTAGACGAGGTGGTCGGTGATCTCGATGTCCCGCGCGGCTGCGACCGTGAGCCGCGTGCCGTGCCCCACCACTCCGTAGAGGCCGCCGGACCCTCCTCTGGGATCCGAGGCAATCGCGCCGCTGACGTAGATCAGCCCGTTGAACGTTCCCGAGGGGTAGGAGTGAGAGCGCGCCCAGGCGTCATTCCCCCTGTGGTCCCAGTAGACCGTCACGGCCCCGGTGGCCGGATCCAGTGAGAGCTTGACCGTGCGCCGGGCCGGGACGGGATCTGTGGGGACTCTGATCCGCGCTATCTGCAGGCCGCCCTCGCTCGAGAGGGCCAGCTCCGAAACGTCGCCCCTTACGTACACGCCGCCGCACCTGGGACGGCCGCACCGGTCGATGATGTAGATGCCGTCGGGCAGCGGTCCTGGTGGGATCCCGAGCCGCTCGTCGTCGCCCGTGGCCTCCAGCACCTGCGCGTCCGTGGCATCGGGGCCGGGGCCCAAGAGCCCCACGGCGGCCCGCGGAAGGCTGGAGATCTCCGGCGGTCGGAGGCCTGCAACACCTGCCCTGACCGCTCCGCGGAAGACCGGTGCCGCCGGCAGGGTGTTGTCGCAGGGCGTCCGCAGCGCGACGTTCGGCTCCCTCGGGGGAACCGCGATCTCGACGGCGGATCCGCAGTTATGGAGGCTCGCCGTGCCCTCCACCTGGTGGACATCCCCTGCGAGGGCAGGGTTGCCGGCCACCATGACCCTGGAGCCGAGGCGGAGCGGACCGCTGATAGACGAGCCTGAGGAGAGCCACACGTCGGCCGGCCCCCCGCCTCCACCTCCTCCAGGAGCGCCGGCGCCCAGGGTGGCGAGGGCCCACCGGGAGTAGGCGGGCCTCTCTGCCAGCAAGGGCCACCCGGAGTAGCCGCCGGATGATAGGAGATAGCTGCCCTGCCACCCGCGGTCGACCGACGGGAACCACCTGGAGCACCGCTCAGTGTGTGGGCTTCGCAGGCAGACCGTCCGCGTCGCATTGCCCGAACGGCCGGTGGCGGCGATCGCATGGTCGAACCACACGAGCGCCTCCTCCGGCTCGCCGGGAGTGAACCTGCACTCCGACGGCCTTCCCGACCACCTCACGGCGACGACCGCGTGGAACGATCCCGTCTCGGCCCCGGAGGCCTTGTCGCGCACCACGACAGGCGCCGCGGGGCTGCCGATCGCAAGGGTTGCAGTACCCCCGGACACGATCCAGTCGCTCGCATCGGCACCCGGCGGGTAGGCAAAGCGCGCGACCATGCCCACCATCTCCGCGGCGGGGGCGGGTGGGGATGGGTCCTTGGATCGGCAGATCGCGGCGAGCTCCTGCCCGGCCTCGCCGGCCTGCTCGAGCCGCGCGCCCAGGTCGGCTTCGATCCTTCGCCTGAGCTCCGCCAGGGCGGCATAGGCGCCCGCCTCGGCCACGGCGAGGGCCCGCTGTCCCCGTGCCTGGTCGTGCGCCAGGGTCGTCTCGATCATGGTCGAGGCCGCCAGCGCGGCCACGATCACGGTCAAGGCCAGGATCACGACCATCGACCCGGCTAGGGCCACTCCCTCCTGCCCCCTCAAGGCGGCCGCCCTCCTTCGGCCGACCGCATCCCGCCGATGACCGCGGACCCGACCCGGGCAAGGGTCCTCCCCTCTTTGCTCACCCTTACGGTGATCCACTTGATGTCGTTGCGACGGTGGTCGGGGAGGGCGCAGTAGGCGGGGGAGTCCGCGACAGGCCAGCACGGCAGGGCGCCCGGCGGGATGATGACCACCCGGTCGGTCAGGAGCTCGTACTCGTAGCGCGAGTAGGGGGATGGAAAGGGAGCCGGCCCGCGGCCTTCGATCCGATCGAAGGCCTCTGCCCACCCCTCGGCCGTCATCCGCGACTCCAACAGCGACCGGGTCTCCTCGATCGCCCGGACTGCCAGGACCCCGGCCAGGGTCAGGTCGCCGCTGCCGCGTGCCACGCCGAGGAGGGTGAGGAAGGCCTGGGAGACGACGAGCACCGTCATCGCCAGCAGCGCCAGCGAGACGATGACCTCCACGAGCGTTAGTCCCCCGGCGGGCCTCTCCCCCGCAAGCGGCCGCACTCCCCAATCACCTCCGCCGCCGGATGGGCGCCGGCGCTCCCCTGCTGCTCCCGACAAGTGATTCGGCCGCGACAGGGCCGGCTTTCGCCCCTACAAGGAAGCCCGTACGAGGCGTGGAATCTCCACGCGATGGCCGGCGCGCGCGACCAGAGGCTCTGGTGGACCCTGGCGGCAGGCGGGGTCCTGCTCAGGATCGGGATCATGCCCCACGGCGGGTTCCCCACGGACATCTCCACCTTCAAGGCCTGGGCGGTCGGGCTGGCCGAGCGCGGCCCCGGCCTCTTCTACGGCTCGGGTTTCGCGGACTACCTGCCCGGCTACCTCTACGTGCTCTGGCTGATCGGCGAGATAAGCCAGGCGGTCCGCCTCAACGACGTGGCGTTCCTGTTCGCCTTGAAGCTGCCGGCCGCGGCCGCCGACGTCGCCGTGGCACGGCTCGTCTACACGATCAGCGGGCGAGCCGCGCCCGGGCTGGCCCTGGCCCTATCCGCGTCCTACCTGTTCAGCCCCGGGATCGTCTTCAACAGCGCCTACTGGGGGCAGGTGGACTCGGTCGGGGTGATGCTGGCCATGGCAGGGCTGGCCCTCGTGCTTGGGGCGAAGGGCCCGCTCGCGTCGTCGCTGGCGGCCGCCGTGTTCGCGCTGGGGATGCTGGTCAAACCGCAGACCGGCCCCGCCGCCCTGGCCGCCGCGGCATTCCTGCTGCGCGCGCCCTCCGGCGGGGGCGGACGCGCCGGGATCAGGTGGGAGTTGCCTGCCGCGCTCGCCGCGGCCGCAGGAACAGCCGCGCTCGTGGCCATGCCCTTCGGCCTCGGCCCGGGGCGCCTCGCCGGTCTCCTGGCAAGCGCCGCGGGCGTCTACCCCTACGGCAGCGTGATGGCGTTCAACCTCTGGGGAGCCGTGCAGGGCTTCTGGAAGAGCGACGCCGAGCGCCTGCTCGGCGTCCCCATCGGGGCGATCGGCGCCGCCCTCACCCTGGCCGCGGTGGCCGCCGCGATCTCGAAGGTCTGGCGTGGGCCCACGGCCGCCACCCTGATCGCCGCCTCAGCGGTCTCGCTGCTGGCCGCGTTCGCCCTGCCGACGAGGATCCATGAGCGCTACCTGCTGTTCGCGATCCCCTTCCTCGCCGCGGCGGTCGCGTTCGACCGCAGGGTGGCCTGGCCCTACGGGATCCTGTCCGCGATCCTGGCGCTCAACCTGCTGTTCGCCTACACGCGGCCGCACCTGGGAACGTTCTCGCTTCCCGGATGGCTGGAGGGGACGCTCTTCTCGCCGACCGGCACCAGGTGGCTCGGCGCGCTGACCGTGGCCTGCCTGGCCGCGACCCTCGCCTTCCTGTTCACCAGGGACCGGCCCGGCTCGATGGCCGGGGCTAGATCCAGGTCCCAAACCACATCAGCCTGAAGACCCTGGAGGGCGCTACCGGCACCGCCGCCAGAATCGGGTAGAAGGCCGCGAACCACGCCGCCGCCAGCAGCAGGAGCGCGGCGACCACTCCCGCGCCCGCCCTGTCGCGCAGCCGCGCCACCCCGGCCGACAGCCCGATGATCAGGAACGGTAGGGCGGGCATGTAGTGGTACAGGAATAGGACGCGGCCGATGAAGGCGTACTGGACGTAGGAGAGCAGGAATCCGACGACCAGGAACGTCTCTGCTCCGCGACCACACTCCGACGCGGACCGTCTGAGCGCGCCGACGGCTGCGGGCACCAGGGCCACGAGCCCGGCCCACCAGATCACGGGGTTCCCGACCGCCAGCACCCCGGAGACGGTGCCGGGAGCCACCTCCGCGTACTCGTACCAGATCGGCCGCAGCAGCAGCGGCCACGACCACCAGCGTGACTGGTATGGATGGCCCTCGGTCAGGGTCGCGTGGAACCGGAACATGAAGGCGTGGTGGCTCGCGAACTCCCGCAGGCTGTGTCCCAGCTGGAAGTACGGCACGTAGGCAAGCATGTAGACCGCGGCAGGAACCACGGTCAGGGCCGCGGCCGCGTGCCACAGGCCGGCGCGCGAGACCGCCAGGCCGCACCGCAGGCGCGGCACGAGCAGCGTCAGGGGAACCACCGAGAGCGGGATCAGCGCGGTCCACTTCGTGGCGACCGCGCAACCCGCGGCCGCCCCTGCCAGATAGAGCCAGCCGACACCCTTGGCGCCCGACCCGGCCCTCCCTCCCGCGCCGACCCCGCGCAGGTAGGACCACAGCGACGCGTACGCCGCCAGCAGGAACAGGGTAAGGAAGACGTCGGGCTTGGCGATGCGGCTCTCCACGAACAGCAGCCCGTCCAGCGACGCCAGCAGCGCCGCGCCGGCCGCTATGAGGCGGCTTTGGAAGAGCAGCAGCCCTAGCGCTCCCACGAGCAGGGGGAGCAGCGTGCCGGCGGCCGCGCCGGCGGTTCGCCACCCGGTCGGGCCGTCGCCGGCGATCCTGACTCCGCAGGCGATGATCAGCTTCGAGAGCGGCGGGTGGGTGCGCTCCTCGGTCACCTCCACCCCGCTCAGGATCTGCTGCGCGGCCTTGGCGTAGTAGATCTCGTCGAAGTACATCTTGGGCGGCGCGTCGAGCCTGGCGAACCTGACGCCCGCCGAGAGCAGGGTCACCGCCGCCAGGAGCAGGATGAACGCGGACCGCGTCACAGACGGCCGCGGCGGAGCCGCCCGCGCAGCGCCTCCAGCAGGGCCTTCGCCGAGGCGGCGGAGTGCGGCCCGGGCTGGGCCCCCCCGTAGGCGGCCTCCTCCACCATCGCCGAGAGCGCCTCCACCTCGGGCAGGCCCCCGGTGTGGGCGCGGACCCTGCGGCTGAACTCGCCCACGGTCTCGGTGGGGTCGCGCCTGAGCCCGCGCCTCGCCAGGATTCGGCACATCAGGAGGTAGGCGTCGCCGAGGGCGTCGCGCGGGCGGGCGGGGTGGCTGGCGGCCGCCGCGGCCCTCCACGCCGTGGCCCCGGCCAGGGCTCCGGCCGCTATCGCGAGCCCCCAGAGGCCGACGCGGAGGGCTAGCGTCCCGGCTCCGGAGGCCTGCTCGAGCAGCCGGGTTATGGCGGGCGACCGCGAGGCCCAGGCCTGGAGGCGGGCAGCCGCCAGCGCGGCCAGGTCCTGGATCACGAGGCGGCCCGACATCCGCCGCCCCAGGTCCGCGGTGTCCGGGAACCCGGGCGTCGGCTCGAACTCCACCCAGCCGATGCCCGGGAAGAAGACCTCCACCCAGGCATGGGCGTCGCTGTTGCGGACCTCCAGCAGCCCCGTGACCGGGTTCGGCGTGCCCGGTCCGTAGCCGGTCACCAGGCGGGAGGGGATGCCTGCCGAGCGCAGCAGCACCACCATCGCGCTGGCGAACTGCTCGCAGTACCCCCGCCGCTCCTCGAACAGGAAGTAGTCCACCGCGTCCCCGCGCTTTCGCTGGTGGGGTATGGAGAGGTCGTAGCGGTACTCCGACCACAGGTGCCTGTTGACGGCCATCACGCGGTCGTAGAGCGTCGGCTGGCCCGCGGTCAGCCGGATGCCGAGGTCCCTCACCCGGTCCGGGATCGTCGGAAGGGCACGGTAGCGCGCCAGCATCGCCTCGGGTACCAGCCCGGAGGCGACGCGCAGGCGGGCAGGGTCGGGCACGAACGCGCGCGAGACCACCGAGTAGACCATCCCCGGCTGGAGCGTACCAGGCAGCCGAATCGAGCCGTACCTGTCCAGGAAGACCGCGCCCGCGGTCACGTAGAGCCGCTCGGCCATCGGCGCCGCGAAGATCACGTTGGGCTGCTCGCGCTCGACGTAGAACGTCTGCACCACGCGAAGCTGCCTGGCCCCGTAGATCAGCGGCTCATCGCTCTTGTGGACCAGGCTGATGGGCGGATAGGTCCCTCTCACCTGCTCCACGTCCCGGTCGGAGATGCGCCAGCCGATCCCGGTGTAGGTGTCGAACACGAGCGCGCGCCAGTTCAGCGCATGGGTGGCCCGAACGCGCATCACGATCGCGTCGTCGAGCCGCCCGCGCATCCGAAGGTCCACGGTCGGGCTGAATCCGAAGTAGCCGCGCGGGTTCCAGACCTGGGCGCCTCCACCCTCGACGCCCCCTCCGTCGCCGGCGTCCGGGTAGGCCGGGTTGAAGACGCCCCCGGAGAACAGCCCGACCAGCATCCGGTGCGCCGAGAACGGCAGGGCGGTGATCCTCATGCCCTCCAGGCGCGGCGTGAGGACGAAGACCACGGCCGCCCCCAGCATCACGACGACGAGGAGGTGGCTCGCGGCCCAGGCCATCCCGCGCATGCCGCGTCCGACGACCGCGGCGCGCCCGGGAATGGCGGCGCCCGACAGAGCAGGGCCCCACGCGCGGCCGGGCGCCGCATCCGCCGAGGCCTGCCAGGCGTTGTGCGCCAGCGCCTGCACTGAGACCAGGGCGTACAGCCCCAGGTAGACCAGGAAGGCGATGTCGAGCGCGAAGGCCGCGGCGACGGTCATCAGGATCGCCGAGGTCAGGAGGCTGAACAGCAGGTCGCGGCGTGCCGGCACGTCAAACGAGTGCAGCGTCTGCAGCCACAGCAGCAGCACGGTCAGCGGCACGCTGGTGTGGTAGGGATCCCTTACCACGTCCAGGAGGAAGAGGTAGCCCACCCACAGGCACAGCACCGAGAGGGCGAGCTTCACCCACCAGTTGCGCCTCCCGCGCCGCCAGTAGGAGAACGCGAACCCCACGGCGGCCAGCACGGGGATCGTCAGCCGGTACTGCAGGAAGTCGTCGTGCGCGGTCACCGCGAAGACGCTGACGATCACGGCGGCGAGCGTCCACAGCCGCAGCGGCACAGAGTGCTCGGGCGCTCCGCTCTCGACCAGGCGGCGCCAGCCGATGGGCCTGCCGGGCTCGGGGCCGGCAGGGGTCACCACGCCTGGATCCTCCCCTCGGAGGTGTAGACGAGCCCTGAGCGTGCCTCCTCGGCGGGCACGATGAACGTCGCCCCCAGGTCGGCTCCCTGCGAAGGCACCGCGGCGGTCAGGGAGATCACGACCGCCCCGGCCCCCCTCGCCCCCATCGCGCCGAGCGCCGCCTCCAGAGGCGGCCCGCACGGTTCCACCACCGCCAGCCAGTCCATCGCGGCCTCCCAGCCGCGCCGCTCGACCAGGGTCTCACCGTACCCCAGGACCGCCACCTCGACGCCCGCGTCCCTCACCGCGGCGAGGAGCGAGGCGGCGGCGCGGACGGCGGCATCCAGCCGCTCTGCCGGCCGGCTTCGGTCCAGGTCCAGCACGAGCGTGGCGCTGGGGGATGCGGGCAGCTCGAACTCGCGCACCACCAGGGCCCCGCGCCGCGCCGACGATCGCCAGTGGACATGGGCCAGGCTGTCGCCCCGCTGGTAGTCGCGAAGCCCGTAGAAGTCCGCGGGCTGCCGCGTCCTGCCGGCGGAGCCGAGGCCGGTCATGCTGGGCGCGAGGCTCTCCAGCGCCTGCTCGGGCACCGGGCTGGACCTAGGCCACACCGTGATCGCCCCGGACACGCCGAGCAGCCGCCGCGCGGCGAACAGGCCCACAGGCCCCCTGCACACCACCTCGACAGGCCCCAGCTCGAACAGCCCGCGCTGCGCCGGCGTCACCGTAATCTCGGCGCGCACCGCTCGACCCGGAGCGGCCTCGGGAACGAACGCCCTGCCGCGAGAACCCTGCCAGCCGTCCTCCGCCACGATCAGGCGGCCGGCGCGCTCCGCCTCGAGAGAGAGGGCGATCCCCACAGGGCGCCCCTCCTCGGCGCGGGCAGGGGCGCTGCGCGACACCGAGAGGCCTCTGAGGGGAGCCGCCGCGCTGAACGCGCCGGCGATCAGGAGCGAGACGAAGAGGGCGTCCAGCGCGAAGAGCAGCCCGGACATCAGGTTGGTCGCCAGGACGAAGGCCGCCCCGGCCAGGATCAGAACAGCGGTCCCCTCGCGGGTCGGAAGCAGCGAGATCCGGGACCGGGCACCGGCCCTAGCGGCGCGGGTCGTCATTATCGGCCGGCCCCTCGAACAGCGGCACCGGCACGCGGGAGAAGATCTCGGCGATGACCGCCTCGGCGCCTGCCGCGTGTCCCGAAGGATGTCCGGGCTGCGGCCCCATGACCATCCGGTGCGCCATCACGGGGACCCCCAGCTCCTTGACGTCGTCTGGGATCACGAAGTCCCGGCCCTGGAGCAGTGCCCGTGCCTGGGCCGCGCGCAGCAGCGCCAGGCCTCCGCGCGGGCTGCAGCCCAGCACCACCGCCGGGTGCGCCCGGCTCGCGCCTGCCAGGGCCAGCACGTACTCACGCACGGCCGGGCTGATGTGGATGGCGGAGGCCGCCTCCTGCAGGGCGAGGACCTCGGCAGGGGCCAGCACCGGCTTCACCGACTCGATGGGGTGGTGACCCACGTGACCCGCCAGCATCGCCCGCTCGGCCTCGACCGGTGGGTAGCCCATCGAGGTGGCCATAGAGAACCTGTCGAGCTGCCCCTCGGGCAGCGGATAGGTGCCGTGGTGCTCGGATGGGTTTAGGGTGGCGATCAGGAAGAACGGCTGGGGCAGGCGACGGGGCTCGCCGTCGGTGCTGACCTGCCCCTCGTCCATGGGCTCGAGGAACGAGGACTGCGTGCGCGGCGTCGCCCGGTTCAGCTCGTCCACCAGCACCACGTTGGCGAAGATCGGGCCCGGCACGAACCGGGTCTCGTAGGTGCGCGGGTCGATGATCGAGGTGCCGAGCACGTCCGAGGGCAGCAGGTCCGGCGTGCACTGGATCCTCGTGAACTCGCCG
>JBBIJB010000068.1:0-11747 GCA_037446215.1 Armatimonadota bacterium | reverse complement strand
CACCCGCGGCATCTACCCGACGATGTACCGCGGCCGGCTGTGGACGATGCGCCAGTACGCCGGCTACGGCACGGCCGAGGAGACCAACAAGAGGTTTCGCTACCTGCTGGACCAGGGCCAGACAGGCCTCTCGGTGGCGTTTGACCTGCCGACCCAGATGGGGTACGACTCAGACCATCCCCTGGCAGGCCCGGAGATCGGCAGGGTGGGCGTTGCCGTGGACTCGCTCGCCGACATGGAGGTCCTTTTCGAGGGCATCCCGCTGGGCCGGGTCTCCACCTCGATGACCATCAACGCGACCGCGGCGATCCTGCTCGCGATGTACGTCGCCGTGGCCGAGCGCCAAGGCGTCTCCCCGGACCGGATAGACGGGACCACCCAGAACGACATCCTGAAGGAGTACATCGCGCGCGGCACCTACATCTTCCCACCCGAGCCGTCGCTGCGGCTGGTTACCGACACCTTCGCCTACTGCGCGGCCGGCCTGCCTCGGTGGAACCCAATCAGCGTCAGCGGCTACCACATCCGGGAGGCCGGCGCCACCGCCGTCCAGGAGGTGGCGTTCACGCTTGCCAACGGCCTGACCTACCTGCAGGCCGCGGTCGACGCCGGGGTGGGCGTCGACCAGATCGCGCCGTCGTTCTCCTTCTTCTTCGCCGCGCAGATGCGGCTGCTGGAGGAGGTCGCCAAGTTCCGCGCCGCGCGGCGGCTCTGGGCGACCCTGGTGCGCGACCGGTTCGGCCCGGCCAACCCCAGGTCGCTGATGCTGCGCTTCCACACCCAGACCGCGGGCGCGGCGCTCACCGCGCAGCGGCCCGACAACAACGTCATAAGGGTTACGCTGCAGGCCCTGGCCGCGGTGCTGGGCGGTACTCAATCGCTCCACACCAACTCCAGGGACGAGGCCCTTGCCCTGCCGACCGAGGCCTCGGCGCTCCTCGCGCTCCGCACCCAGCAGGTCGTCGCCTGCGAGAGCGGGGTTCCGGCGGTCGCCGACCCGCTCGGCGGCTCCTACCTGATAGAGCATCTGACCGACGAGATCGAGGCGCGCGCGCTGGCCAGGATCTCGCAGCTGGAGGCGACCGGCGGCGTGCTGCGGGCGATCCAGAGCGGCCAGATCCAGCGCGAGATCTCGGAGAGCGCCTACAGGGAGGCCCAGGCGATCGAGCGCGGCGACCAGACCGTGGTCGGCGTCAACCGGTTCGCCGGGGAGGCCGCGCGCCCGAGGGAGATAGCGCGGCCCGATCCCGAGGCGGCCGCCAGGCAGCTCGCCCGGCTGCGCGAGGTCCGCGCGAAGAGGGACGCGGCGGCAGTCACCGGCGCGCTCGAGCGTCTGGGCGCGGCCGCGCGCGGCGGGGACCGCCTTATGCCCTTCATTGTCGAGGCGGTGCGTGCCTACGCCACGGTGGGCGAGATGTGCGACGTGCTGCGCGGGGTCTTCGGCACCTACCGCCAGCCCGTGGTGGTCTGATGGACGCCGATCGCGCAGGCAGGCTCGCCGCCCAGGTGGTCGCGGGCTCCGCCGCGGCCGCGGCGCGCCTGATAAGCCTGGTCGAGAACAACGGCCCGGCGGCGGAGGAGGCGATGCGGGCGCTCTTCCCCCACACCGGGCGCGCCTACATAGTCGGGGTGACAGGCCCCCCCGGCTCGGGCAAGAGCACCCTGGTGGACGCCGCGGTGCGCGCCCTCCGCGCGGCGGGCGAGCGGATCGGCGTCGTGGCGATCGACCCCACCAGCCCCTTCTCGGGCGGCGCCCTGCTGGGCGACCGCGTCAGGATGCAGGACCACAGCACCGACCCGGAGGTCTTCGTCCGCTCGATGGCCACCCGCGGCAGCCTCGGCGGGCTGGCACCTGCGACCGGCGAGGCCGCGGCCGTGCTCGACGCCTGGGGCGCCTCCACGATCTTCATCGAGACCGTGGGCACCGGGCAGGCCGAGGTGGATGTGATGTCGGCCGCGGACACGGTGGTGGTGGTCACCACTCCCGGGCTCGGCGACGGGGTGCAGGCGATCAAGGCGGGCGTGATGGAGATAGGCGACCTCTTCGTGGTAAACAAGGCCGACCGTGCCGACGCCGACCGCGCGGTGAGCGACCTGAAGATGATGCTCGAGATGACGCCGGACTCCTGGTGGCGGCCGCCGGTCGTGACCACGGTGGCGACCACGGGAGAAGGGGTCCCCAGGATGCTCGCCGCCATCTCGGAGCACCGGGCCGCGCAGGGGTCGAGCGGCGCGCTGGACCGGCGCAGGCGCGAGCGGTGGCGAAGGCAGATCCTGCGCCTAGCCGAGGCGTCGCTGCGCTCACAGCTCCTGGACGCGCTCTCGCCCTCCGACCTGGAGCGGCTCGTGGGCTCTGTAGCCTCCGGCGAGAGCGACCCACGAGCAGCCTCCCGGCTGCTGGTCGGCCATGCCGCGCCCCGCCTGGCGCAGGGGCCGCGGCGGCCCGTCCGCGTAGGCCACATCGGCGTCGCGGTCCGCAGCGTCACTTCGGCCTCCAGGTTCTACCGCGAGGTGCTGGGCCTTGAGGTGGGAGAGCCCGAGAGCCTCGGCTCCGAGGGGGTGCGGGTCGCCTTCGTCCCGCTCGGCGAGGCCACCATCGAGCTGCTGGAGCCTCTCTCCGGCGAAGGCCCGATCGCCAGGTTCCTGGAGCGGCGGGGCGAGGGGATCCACCACGTGGCGGTCGTGGTGCCGAGCGTGGAGAGGGCGCTGGAAGCAGCCCGGGGCGCGGGTTTCGAGCCCATCGACGCCGCTCCCAGGCCCGGCGCCCACGGCGCGCGGGTCGCGTTCCTCCACCCCAAGACCACCTCAGGGGTCCTCGTGGAGCTGATGGAGCCGGGCCCGGATATTGCCCTGGCCCCCGGGAACGGGTAAGATGGTCGAGGTCACATCCACCATCCTACCCTGATGCCAGATCAGGGCCGTCCCAGGCCGGAGGGCGGTCCGCCGATCTGTCCGGCCATCAGTTCGATCAGCGGGCGGCGAGCATTTGCCGGCCCCGGCTTTCCAGACGACAGGAGGTGAGGGGATGCGCCTTTGCAGGCTCCGCTTGGTGCCGGCCGGGCTCGTCGTGGCAGCCACGATGGCCCTGGGCGCCGCGGCCACTGCGCATCTTCCCAAGGCCGTCGTGGTGCAGGCCGGCTCGAAGAGCCTCAAGGCCTGGACCTACCGGACTACGGTGGGTGAGGTGCTGGAGGAGTCCGGCATCAGGCTCCGGGCCAAGGACAGGGTCACCCCGTCCTTGGATACACGGCTCGAGACAGGGCTGAGGATAGTCGTGCGCCGCTCCTTCGGCGTCACCCTGGTCGCCGACGGGAAGAAGCGCGCGATGACGACCGCCTCGGCCACGGTCGAGGAGCTCCTGGGCGAGGCAGGGATCCGGCTCCGGCCCCGGGACAGGGTCTACCCTGTCATGGACGCCGTGCTCAGGCCGGGCGCGGCCGTTCGGGTCGTTCGGATAGAGACTAGGATCGTCAGCAGGGAGGAGCGTGTGCCCTACGCGCGCCTCTCCAGGCCCGACGCGACGCTGCCCCGCGGCATGACCCGCGTGGCTCAGCAGGGCAGGCCGGGCGTGCGGCTGCGGCGGGTCGCGGTCACCATGGCGGACGGCGCGGTCATCGAGCGGCAGCTGCTGAGCGAGGCGCTGCTGCAGCCGCCGCAGGACCGCATAATGCAGGTAGGCACGCGCAGGATGTTCGCCACGCGCGGTGAGTTCGCCGGCAAGGAGATCGTCCACATGGAGGCGACGGCCTACGCTCCCTGGCACGGCCGCGGCGTGGACGGAACCACGGCGATCGGGCTCCGCGCGGGCTACGGCGTGGTGGCGGTCGACCCGCGGGTGATCCCGCTGCGCTCTCGCCTGTTCATCGAGGGCTACGGCCGGGCGGTCGCCGGCGACACCGGCGGCGCGATCAAGGGCCACCGGATCGACCTCGGCTTCAACACCGCGAAGGAGGCCTATCGCTTCGGCCGCAGGCCGGTGCGGGTCTACATCCTCTCTTCGCCGCAGGCGAGGTCGAAGTAACGCCGCATCTACCCGAGGTGGACCTCGTCACGCCCACCGGGGTCCGGGCGGTCCTGGCGGCCATGGGTCTCCGCCTCCACCGCGCGCGCGGGCAGCACTTCCTTGTCAACCGCCACGTGCTCGACCGCATCGTCGCCGCCTCTCAGGCGGGTCCAGACGACACCGTCCTCGAGGTAGGCCCTGGGATCGGCACGCTAACGGTGGCCCTGGCGCGCACGGGCGCTGCCGTGGTGGCGGTAGAGGTGGACCGGAGGTTCATCCCGGCGCTGCGGGCCGCCTGCCGCTCCTACCCACAAGTCCGGATCATGCAGGCCGACGCCATGGAGTTGACCGCCGCGGAGCTGCGCGCCGTCGGCGCCACCAAGGTGGTCTCGAACCTGCCCTACTCGATCGCCTCCCCGCTGCTGATCAACCTGCTCTTGGCCGACACCGCGCGGCGCATGGTCGTCATGGTGCAGAGGGAGGTGGCCGACCGGATCACGGCACCCCCGGGCGGGAAGGAGTACGGCCTGCTCTCGGTGGTCGTCCAGGCCCGCGCCACCCCTCACGCTGTCATGAGCGTTCCGAGGACCGCGTTCTTCCCGCCGCCCAAGGTCGCCTCCAGCGTGGTGCGCCTCGAGGTCGGCGGAGAGCCGGCGGTGCCTCTGGAGGCGATGCCCCACTTCATGGAAGTGGTCCGCGCCGCGTTCGGCCAGAGACGCAAGATGCTGCGGTCGGCGCTCCAGGCGGCCGGGGGCCGGCTGGGCGGCGGGCCGGGGCGGCCGTCCGCGGCCGAGGTCGAGCGGGCCTGCGGCCTGGCCGGGATCGATCCCAGGCGAAGGGGGGAGAGCCTGTCAGTGGCGGAGTTCGCCAGGCTGGCCGAGGCCTTCCACGACAGGGAACCGCGCGACGACCGCCTAAGAACTCCACAGGGGAAGACATAGCGTCCCTAGAGGGTGGGTGCCCGGATGATCGAGTTCGAGCCGCTCCTCTCCGCTACCGCGCGGAGGTCGGAGCGGTCGCTCATTAGGGAGATGCTCAAGCTCTCGCGGCACAAGGACATAATCTCGTTCGCCGGCGGCTTCCCTGATCCGTCGACGTTCCCGGTCGCCGAGCTCGGGAAGGCCGTCGATCAGATCCTGTCCGCCAACGCGGGCCTGGCGCTCCAGTACGGGCCCTCCGACGGCGACCCCAACCTTCGCGACGAGCTGGTCAAGTGGATGGCGAAGGACGGCATCAAGGTAGGCCGCGACAACATCCTGATCACGATGGGCTCCCAGCAGGCACTGGACCTGATGGGGAGGATCTTCCTCGACCCCCGGGACGCGATCGTCGTGGAGCTTCCCTCCTATCTCGGGGGCCTCCAGGCCTTCCGCGCCTACGGCGTGGAGATGATCGGCATCCCGGCCGACGACCACGGCATGGACACCTCGGCGCTGGAGGAGACCCTCAAGGGGCTGAGGCGCAAGGGCCGCCGCCCCAAGTTCCTCTACGTGGTGCCCGACTTCCAGAACCCATCGGGGATCACGTGGACGCTCGAGCGCCGCAGGAGGCTGCTCGACCTCGCCTCCGAGTTCAACTGCCTGATAGTCGAGGACAATCCCTATCGCGAGATGCGCTTCGCCGGAGCGGCCCCGCCGCCGGTGATGGCGATGGATAAGGGCGGGCGAACCGTCTACCTGTCCACGTTCAGCAAGACGCTGGCGCCCGGGCTGCGGATCGGCTGGATAGCGGGCCCCGAGCGGATCATAGCCGAGTGCGTCACCGCCAAGCAGTCGATGGACCTCTGCTGCCCGTCGTTCACGCAGGCGATAGCCGCGAAGCTGCTTGCCTCAGGCGACCTGCTCCGCAGGCTTCCCCAGGTGACCGACCTCTACGCCCACAAGCGCGACGTGATGGTCGAGGCGCTCGCGAGGGAGATGCCGGCGGGCGTCACCTGGACGCGCCCCGAGGGAGGCCTCTTCCTCTGGGTGCGGCTGCCGGAGGGGATGGACACCATGGCGATGCTCCGCGTCGCCGTCGACGAGGAGGGCGTGGCGTACGTCGCTGGTAGGCCCTTCCACGCGGACGGCAGCGGCGCCAACACGATGCGGCTCAACTTCTCCTATCCCTCCGAGCAGGAGATCCGGGAGGGGATAGCCAGGATCGCGAGGATAGTCAAGCGCAGTCTCTAGCGGCTGTCCACACTATCCACAGGGAGGGAACAAAGGTTTCGGATTGACGGATTTCGAGGGGTCGTGCTACCTTTGCACCGTCAGCGGTACGTGGCTGGTTGAGATGGGAGGAGGTACTCCTTCGGGAGCGGCCCGGCCTAACTCGGCAGCAGGCGGCCG
Organism: Armatimonadota bacterium; assembly: GCA_037446215.1. Taxonomy (GTDB): domain Bacteria; phylum Sysuimicrobiota; class Sysuimicrobiia; order Sysuimicrobiales; family Humicultoraceae; genus VGFA01. The sequence goes on along the minus strand of JBBIJB010000068.1, from coordinate 5,414 downwards.
CTGACGCTTTTCCATCCTGTAGGCCCCGCGAACCGCATCGCGCGCCACCACCACCGTCACCGCCGGACCCTCGGTCGGCTCCTCCTCCAGGAGTTGGACCTTGCCCAGCGTGCGGGCGATCATCCGCGAGAACCCCTTGCGCGGGGTCCTGTTGATCACGGTGGTCCTCTCCTCGATCGTCTCCGAGGCCCGGACCGATATGGTCCGAAAGCCGAGCGCCTCAATCCGCGCCGCTACCTGCCGCCCCAGCCCGGAGGTTCCGCTCGCGTTCACCACCTCGATCTGCGCTCCGGCGATCTCCTCGGTGGTGACCCCGTAGAACATCTCGGCCACTACCTCCCGGACCTTGGCCGCGTCGGGCACGTAGTAGAGCTCGTCTATGATCCCGGGAAGCGTCATCGCGCGCAGAGGCGCGCCGTCCGCGGTCATGGCGAAGAACCCGAGCGTCATCAGCTGGGCGGGCGTCAGGTTCGTCTCGGTGTTCTCAGCGAACGCCTTCAGCAGGGAGGGCGCGGCGAGCGCCGTCGAGGGCTGGCGCAGCTGCGCGAGCAGCGACATCAGGACCCTCTGCTGCCGGTCCACCCGCGTTATGTCGCCGAGCGGATCGCTGCGGAACCTCACGAAGCCCATCGCCTGCTCGCCGGTAAGCTTCTGGCGGCCCTTCTTCAGGTCTACCCGGAACCCGGCCCACGAGTCGGTGTACTTCATGTCCCTGTCTACCTCGACCTCGACCCCACCGACCGCGTCTATCAGGCGCGAGAACGAGTTCGCGCCCAGCTTGACGTAGTAGTGAACCTCGACGCCCACCAGCTGCTCCACGGTCCTTATCGTCAGCCGCGGCCCTCCGTAGGCGTAGGAGGCGTTGATCTTCTGGACCCCGAAGCGCGGGATCTCGGCCCGCGTGTCGCGCGGTATCGAGAGCGCTGCCATCCTATCGCGCTCGACGTCGAAGGTGGCGAGAAGGAGCGTGTCGGCCCGCGCCACGTTCACCACCCTCCGCCTGTTGTCCAGCGTCTCGTCGATGCCTATCAGGAGGATGTTCACCCGCTCGGTCAGCCGCAGCGGCCAGCCGAACGCCTCCGCCGCCCCTCCGCGGACGGCCACCTCGCCGGTGCCCACCGTGACCTGGCTGAGCACATAGATGTAGAGCCCGAGCGCGATCCCGCCCATGGTTAGGGCCAGGAGAGGCACGCCCCACGTTATCCAGCGCAGCCAGCGCCTGCCGCGCCGGGGCGCGGCCTCCGGGCCCGGCACGGGCGGCCCTACCGCCTCCCGTCCCGGGGCCTCGATCTCCTGGTTGTCCCGCTCGCGCTCCGGATCCACGGGTCCATATTACGCAAAGCCCCATCGGCGCGCAACGAAGCCGGCGCCGCGCCCGAGAGGACTTGAGGCCCGCGGCACCTAACTCTGAAGGTGCCGCCACTTCACCATGGGAGGCCGGAATAGTGAAGGAGCTGCACCTCAACGCCTACGCGAAGGTGAACCTTGGGCTTGATGTGCTCTACCGCAGGGACGATGGGTTCCACGAAGTGGAGACGGTGCTGCACACCATCTCCCTTCACGACAAGATCACGCTGAGGGAGGCCGGGGAAGGGATCGCCTTCACCTCCACCGGCGAAACGGTCCCCTCCGGCAAGGAGAACATCGTCTATCGCGCGGCGGCCCTGCTGCGCGAGCAGTTCGACGTACAGCGGCCCGTCGAGATAGAGCTCTCCAAGCGGATCCCGGTGGCGGCCGGCCTGGGCGGTGGCAGCGCCGACGCCGCGATGACGCTGATGGGGCTCGCGCAGCTCTGGAAGCTGCGCCTGGACGGACGCGCGCTGCATGCGCTCGCCGGCCGGCTGGGCTCGGACGTCCCGTTCTTCCTCACCGGCGGCGCGGCGCTGGCCAGGGGCCGCGGCGAGAGGGTGCAGAAGCTTCCCCCGCTGCCCTCTACCTGGGTGGTGCTGGCCAGGCCCAGGGTGCAGGTGCTGACCGAGTGGGCCTACAAGAAGCTCAAGCCCGAGTCGATCGAGAACAGGCCGAGCATCCCGATGATCTCCGAGGCGGTACGGGGCGGCGACGTGCCGGCGCTGGGACGGCTGCTCGGCAACGTCTTCGAGGAGGTCGTCGCCGGTCACCACCCGCTGATCCTCGATCTGAAGGCGCGCGTGCTGCGCGGCGAGGCCTACGGCGCCTGCATGAGCGGCACCGGTCCCACGGTCTACGGCCTGATGGCGAACGAGGCGGCCGCCCGGCACGTGGCAGAGGAGCTCTCCTCGGTCGAGGGCGTGGACGTCCACGTCGAGCGCACCTTCGCGGAGGAGCGCTAGTGGCCGCCGCGGTGGTGCTGGCCGGAGGCGGCCCCGAGCCGCGGCTCGCCCCAGGCCTGCCCAACAAGGCCTTCCTGGCGATAGGCGGGATCCCGCTGGTGGTCAGGGTCACCCGTGCGGCTCTCGACTGCGGCGCGATCGACCGCGTGGTCGTTGTCGGTCCGACGGAGCCGCTGGCCGAGATCCTCGACCCCTCGATAGAGCTGGTCCCGGAGCGGGAGACGCTGGTCGGAAACATCGAGGCGGCCGCCGCACACCTGGGCGGCAGCGGGAAGGTCCTGGCGCTTGCCTCCGACCTTCCCCTTGTGACGGCGGAGGCGGTCGAAGGCTTCCTCGCGAGGTGCGCCGGCGACGCCGACTTCTACTACTCGGTCGCGACCCAGGCCGCGGTAGAGCGCCGCTTCCCCACGGCCCGCAAGACCTACGTGAGGCTGGCAGACGGGATGTTCTGTGGGGGAAGCGCGATGGTGGTCTCCCTCGAGGTGATCGAGAGGGTCAAGCCCCTCATCGAGCAGATGATCTCGGCCCGAAAGAAGCCCTGGCAGCTCGCCCAGATGTTCGGCATGGCGACCATAATGAAGTTCGCCTCGGGACGGCTGGCGATCGCCGAGGTGGAGAGGCGCGCCGAGGAGATCGCGGGCGTGAAGGCGCGCGCCGTGATACTCGACGGCCCCGAGCTGGTGCTGGACGTGGACGCCGACCGGCCCGAGAACCTGGAGGCGGTCCGCCAGGCGCTGGAGCATACGGACGGAGGATGATATGAAGACGACAACGCGCCGCGCGATGGGGCTGGGAGCAGCGGCCCTCCTTGTTGTGGGGCTGCTCGTACCCGCAACGCCTGCCGCGGGACAGGCGGCGAGGCCTATCACGATGGTCGAGGCCCTCACCCTGGCCGCGCAGCAGAACCACGGCCTGCGTGTGGCCGCCTTCGAGGTGACCGCGGCCAAGGCGCAGCTCGCCCAGGCCGAGGCCGCCCGCGGCGGGCAGGTAGTGCTCTCCGCCTCCTACACCAGGATCAACGAGCGAGCCGGAAGCGCGATGGTGATCCCTCCCGGCACGATTCCCGGAATAGACGTCCCGATCACGATCACCCTGCCGCCGCCCGATCCCAACGTCTACTCGGCGTCGCTTATGTACCAGGTGCCGCTCTACACCGGCGGGCGGATCGAGTCGCAGGTCGCCCTGGCCAGGGCAAGCCTGAAGGGCGCGGAGGCGGCGCTCGAGCGATCCAGGCAGCAGCTTGTCTTCGACGTCAAGGTTGCCTACTACCATCTCCTGCTCGGCTTCGGCGGCGTGGAGGTGGCCTCACGCACCGTCGCCGCCGCCGAGGAGAACCTGCGCGTGGCAAAGGCGCGCGTGGCCGCGGGCGCGTCGCCCAAGTTCGACGAGGTCCAGGCAGAGGCCAACCTCGCGGGTGCGCGCCAGGGGCTGATCAGGGCGCGCAACTCGGTGGCGCTCTCCCGCCACGGCCTCAACGCGCTCATGGGCCTGGCCCTGGACACCGCGATAGCTCCGCGCGAGGCGATGACGGTGGTGCCGATCAGGAGCGAGGCCGCCGGGCTGATCCGCAGGGCGCTGGAGGCCCGGCCCGAGTTGGCCGAGCACAAGGCGCGCCTGGCCGCGGCAGAGGCCGCGATGGAGCTGGCGCGCGCCGGGAGCCGCCCTACCGTCAGCCTCGCGGCCGGCCCCAACTACGGCAACACGGCCGGCGCGTTGGCGACGGGATGGGCGGTCACGCTGGCGGCGACGCTCACGCTCTTCGACGCCGGGACCACGGCGCAGCGGATCAAGGAGGCCGAGGCACGGATCGAGCAGCTCAAGGCGGCCGAGGCACAGCTGCGTCAGGGGATAGAGCTCGAGGTCCGCAGCGCCCTGCTGAACTTCGGCTCGGCGCGCGAGGAGCTCGACGCCGCCCAGAAGACGATAGAGCAGGCCGAGGAGGGGCTTCGGATCGCCAACGTCCGCTTCGCCGCCGGGGTTTCCACCAACCTCGAGGTAGTCACAGCGGCCGCGATCCTCTCCCAGGCGCACGCCGGCTGGATGCAGGCGTTGTTCGGTGTCAACCTGGCGCGCGCCCAGCTCGAGCGTGCGGTGGGAGGGCCGGTGGAGTAAGGAGGGCGCCATGGTCACGATCCACGGCCGCCGCGTTCCGCTCGTCCCGATCCTCCTGCTCCTGGCGCTCGCCGCCTACGGGGCGTTTCGGCTCTCCGTTCGGGACAGGGCCGACGGCGACTACATCGAGGGCTCGGGCACGATCGAGGCGACCGGCATCTACGTCGCCTCCAAGACGCCGGGCCGGATCAGCGAGATCCTGGCCGCCTCGGGCGACCGCGTAGAGCAGGCAGCGGTGCTGGTCCGTCTCGATACGAGCGAGGCGGATGCGCAGGTGGCCCAGGCAGAGGCCGCGGTCGCGGCGGCCCGCGTGCGGGTCGGCCAGGCCGAGGTTGCGCTGCGGATGCAGCGCAGGCAGTCGGCCTCGGCGGTGGACCAGGCAGAGGCGGCGAAGGCCGCAGCCGATGCGCGCGTGCCCCAGGCCAGGGAGGCCGTGCTCCTCCAGCAGGACCAGTCCGAGCAGCAGATCGCCTCTGCCCGCGCAGCGCTGGAGGTCGCGGAGGCGGGGTCGAAGTCGGCCGCGGCCGGGCGCGCCGCGATACGGGCCGGCCTGAGGAAGGCGGAAGGGGACCTCGCGCGCGCAGGCGCCCTGCACCGTGAGGGCGCGATAGCGGCCCAGGCAGTGGATGCCGCGAAGGCGGCGGTCGAGGTGCTCGCCGCGCAGGAGGCCGCGGCGGCGGCCCAGGAAGCCGCCGCCTCCAGGCAGGTGGAGCAGGCACGGGCCGCGCTCGCGCTCGCCGAGGCGGCCGCCCGGCAGGTCAAGATCCGCAGGGGCGACGTCGCTGTGGCCGAGGCAGGCGCGGGCCAGGCAGAGGCGGCTGCCGCGGGCGCGAGGGCCTCGCTCGACCTCGTCGCGGCCCGGGAGCAGGAGCTCGCCGCCGCCAGGGCCGCGCTCGCCCAGGCCGAGGCGGCGCTGCGGCTTGCGCTGGCGGTGCGGGCCAACGCGGTGCTTACCTCGCCGATCTCGGGCGTGGTGCTCTCGCGCAGCGT
>JBBIJB010000067.1:0-12257 GCA_037446215.1 Armatimonadota bacterium | reverse complement strand
CGTGACGCCCGGCCGGTTGCGGGAGCTCTACCGGCGGGCCCATCCGAGGGACCACATGGAGGTCCGCCCAACCGGAGGCCGCGAGTCTTGAGGGTCGCTCTCGTCGTCCTGGACGGGTGCGGGATCGGGGCGCTGCCGGACGCCTCCGACTACGGGGACGAAGGCAGCGATACGCTGCGCAACACCGCTCGGGCCGTCGGCGGCCTCAGGCTGCCGTTCCTGGAGCAGATGGGCCTCGGCGTCCTGGGAGGGATTCGGGGAGTAGCCCGGGTTGGCGAGAGCGGCTCGGCCGTGGGCGTGATGCGGCCGCGCTCGGCGGGCAAGGACTCCACCACCGGCCACTGGGAGCTCGCGGGCCTCGTGGTCCAGCGCCCGTTTCCGACCTATCCGGAGGGGTTCCCGGCCGAGGTCATCGAGGCCTTTCAGGAGCGGATCGGCCGGGCCGTTCTCGGGAACGTGGCGGCCTCGGGGACCGTGATCATAGAAGAGCTGGGTCGCGACCACCTGCTAAGCGGCGCGCCGATCGTCTATACCAGCGCGGACAGCGTCTTCCAGATCGCGGCCCACGAAAGCATCGTGCCGGTGGATACCCTGTACGACTGGTGCCGGGCCGCGCGTGACCTGCTGGTGGGCGAGCACGCCGTGAGCCGCGTGATAGCCAGGCCCTTCGAGGGGCGCCCGGGCGCGTTCGCCAGGACCGAGCGCCGCAGGGACTTCTCGCTGCCGCCGACCGGCCCCACCATCCTCGACGTCCTCGTCGGGGAGGGAGTGCCGGTGGTGGGCGTCGGCAAGATCGAGGATCTGTTCGCCGGCCGAGGGCTCTCGGAAGCGATCCACACGACCGGCGACACGGACGGCATCGAGCAGACCGCGGCCGCGCTGCAAGGTCTGGAACATGGCCTGGTCTTCACCAACCTGGTGGAGCTGGACATGGTCTACGGCCACCGAAACGCGCCGCAGAGGTTCGCCGATCACCTGGCCGAGATAGACTCGGCCCTCCCAAAGGTGCTGGCGGCGTGCGGCCCCGGCGATCTCGTCATGCTCACGGCCGATCACGGCAACGACCCTACCACCGAGAGCACCGACCACTCGCGGGAGCAGGTGCCGATCCTGGCCTGGAGGCAGGGCCTGACCCCTGGGCTGCGGCTGGGGGTCCGTGAGAGCTTCGCGGACGCGGGCGCCACCGCGGCCGATGCCCTGGGCGTCCGCTGGGAGGGAGCGGGTCGGAGCTTCTGGTCCCTCCTGGGTTGCGGACCCGCGGTGGGCGGAGCGTGGCTCAGACCGGGAGAGCCGGAGTGAGAGGAGGGCGCATATGAGCTGGGCAGCGCGGGCCCGCGAAGGCGCGGAGGCCGTACGCACGCGTACCGAGCGGCCCCCCGAGATCGCGATGATACTGGGCTCAGGGCTTGGGGCGCTGGCCGAGACGATCGAGGCGGACGTGGCGATTCCCTACGCGGAGATACCGCACTTCCCCCGGCCCGGCGTGGAGGGACATGCCGGACGCCTCGTGATCGGATCCTTGGAGGGCCGCGGGGTTGTCGCCATGCAGGGCAGGACGCACTTCTACGAGGGGTACGCGATGGCCGAGGTCGTCTACCCCGTGCGCCTGATGAGAGCCCTGGGCGCGGGCCTGTTGGTAGTGACCAACGCGGCCGGCGGGCTCAACCGCAACTGGAGGGCCGGCGATCTGATGGTGATCTGCGACCACATAAACTTCATGGGGACCAATCCCCTGATAGGACCGAACGAGGAGGAGCTTGGGCCGAGGTTTCCGGACATGTCCTCCCCCTACGACCCGGATCTGATCGAGGCGGCGGAGAGGGCTGCGCTCGCGGAGGCTATCACGCTGCGCAAGGGGGTCTACATTGGGGTCAGCGGTCCCTCGTACGAGACGCCCGCGGAGTTGCGCATGATGGCGCGCTGGGGCGCCGACGCTGTCGGGATGTCCACGGTCCACGAGGTGATCGCGGCGCGCCATGCCGGGATGCGGGTGCTCGGCCTGACGGCGATCGCCGACATGGCCACCGGCGAGGCGCAGGCCCCGGTCACCCATGAAGAGGTGATCGCCGTGACGAAGCGGATAGAACCCGCCTTCGTCCGGCTGGTGCGCCGCATCGTGGCGACCCTTCCGGGCTAGGCCCTGTGTCGGGCCGGATGCGCGCCTACGATCTGATCCGGAGGAAGCGCGACGGCGGCGTCCTCTCGCAGGGAGAGCTCGCCTGGTTGGTGGAAGGGTTCGTGTCGGGCGCGATCCCCGACTACCAGATGTCCGCCCTTCTGATGGCGGTCTACTTCAGGGGGCTCGGCGCGGTCGAGACCGCAGCGCTGACCGAGGCGATGGTCGCCTCCGGGGAGACACTCGACCTGGGGCCTCTCGCGGCCAGGTGCGTGGACAAGCACAGCACGGGCGGAGTAGGCGACAAGACCTCACTAGTGCTGGTGCCGCTCGCGGCCTCCGCGGGCGTGGCGGTTCCCAAGCTGTCGGGTCGGGGCCTGGGCCACACCGGCGGGACCCTCGACAAGCTCGAGGCGATCCCGGGCTTCTCCACCTCGCTCTCGATGGCGGAGTTCACAGCCCAGGTGGAGCGGATCGGTTGCGCGATCGCCGGCCAGAGCGCCTCGTTCGTCCCCGCGGACGCCCGCCTCTACGCGCTCCGCGACGTGACCGCGACGGTGGACAGCATCCCACTGATCGCCTCCAGCGTGATGTCGAAGAAGATCGCCTCGGGCGCCGCCGCGATCATGCTCGACGTCAAGTTCGGGAGGGGCGCCTTCATGAAGGACGAGGCGGAGGCCCGGGACCTCGCAGGGGTAATGGTGGGGATCGGGGCCGCGGCCGGAAGGCGCACCATGGCCGCGATCACCGCCATGGAGCATCCGCTGGGCCGTGCGGTGGGCAACGCGCTGGAGGTTCGCGAGGCGGTCGCGACCCTGCGGGGAGAGGGGCCGGCAGACCTGGCGGACCTCTGCCTCGCGCTCGGCGCCCGCATGCTTGTGCTCGGAGGCGTCGCCTCCTCCTACGAGGAAGGCGAGGAGAGGCTCCGGTCCAGGATTGAGTCGGGCGCGGCCCTGGAGAAGTTCCGGGAGATGGTGCGTGCGCAGGGCGGCAGCGCCGAGGCGCTCGACGACGCGGACCTCTTGCCGGCGGCCCCAGTCACGCTGCCCGTGCCCGCCCCGGCAGGAGGCTATGTGGCCGAGATCGACGCTGAGGCGGTGGGGCTGGCGGCGATGCGGCTCGGGGCCGGTAGAACCGCGAAGGAGGACTTGATAGATCACGCGGTGGGCGTCGTGGTGGAGCGGGCGGCGGGCTCAGAGGTGGGGGAAGGCGACAGCGTCGCTACGGTGCATGCGCGGACCGAAGCGTCGGGAAGGGCCGCCCTGGCGGAAGTCGCCGCCGCCTTCTCCATTGGGCCCGGCCCGGTCGAGCCAAGACCCCTGATCGCCGGATTCGTGGAGCAGCAGCGACCTTAGACGGGAGGGTGGCATGATCAGCGCTGTCGGTGTTGTTGGCTGTGGGCTCATGGGCGCCGGGATCGTCGAGATCGCGGCGCGGAGCGGTTACCGGGTCGTGGTCTGCGAGGTAGGCCTGGAGCTGCTGGACCGGGGGCTCGGCAGGGTCGAGGGTTCGATGCGCCGCGCCTGCGAGCGTGGCAAGCTGAGCGAGGCCGAGCGCGACGCCGCCCGGGCGCGGATCAGAGGCACCACCTCGCTGGGTGAGCTTGCCGCCTCCGACCTGGTCATAGAGGCGATAGTCGAGAGGATGGAGGAGAAGAAGCGGCTCCTGCGCGAACTGGACGGCCTGGTCGCCCCAGGGGTCGTGCTGGCCAGCAACACCTCGTCGCTGTCCATCACCGAGATGGCAGCGGCCACCGGCCGCGCGGAGCTCGTGGTCGGGCTGCATTTCTTCAACCCGGTCCCGGTGATGCCGCTGCTGGAGATCGTGAGAGGGCTCGCCACCTCGGACGAGGTTATGGAGGGGATGAGGGCGTTCGGCCAATCCCTCGGGAAGACCATAGTAGTCGCCAAGGACACCCCCGGCTTTATAGTCAACCGGCTGCTGGTACCCTACCTCTTGGACTCCGTGCGGGCGTACGAGCTGGGGGTTGCCTCGAGGGAGGACATCGACACCGCGATCACCCTGGGCCTGGGGCACCCGATGGGACCGCTGACGCTCCTCGACTTCGTCGGCCTCGACACCACCTACTACATCGCCGAGGCGATGTTCGACGAGTTCAAGGACGCCCGGTACGCGCCCCCACCCCTGCTGAAGCAGATGGTGCTGGCCGGGCGCCTGGGCCGCAAGAGCGGGCGCGGGTTCTACGAGTACTGAAGCGGGCGGCAGGAACGGCTCCCCGGCCGGATAGAACTCTAACCAGGGACTCCTGAGGCCTGCATGAACGCTGTCCTGACGGACGAACACCGCATGATCCAAGCGATGGTCCGGGAGTTCGCCGCCCGCGCGCTGGCTCCCATTGCGGCGGATCTTGACCAGAGATCCCGCTTCCCCAAAGAGGCAGTCGCAGAGGCCGCAGGGCTCGGGCTGATGGGCATGATGGTGCCCGAGGAATTCGGCGGCTCCGGCGTGGACGTGGTCGCGTACGTGGTCGCTCAAGAGGAGCTGGCCCGCGCGAGCGCCGGATTCCAGACCATCGTCACGGTCAACAACTCGCTGGTCTGCGATCCCATCACCCGCTGGGGCAGCGAGGAGCAGAAGCGCCGCTACCTGCCCGGCCTGTGCTCCGGAGAGCGTCTGGGCTGCTACTGCCTGACCGAGCCGCAGGCGGGATCGGATGCGATGTCGCTTCGGACGACGGGCGAGCTGCGCGGCGGCGAGTGGGTTCTCTCGGGGACGAAGTCGTTCGTCACTAACGGCCTCGAGGCCGACCTGTGCATCGTCTATGCCCGCACCGAGCAGGCGGCGGGCGCCCGTGGGATCTCGGCGTTCCTGGTCGAGAAGGCCTCTCCCGGCGTCGCGGTGGGCAAGGTGGAGAAGAAGCTCGGCATCAGGTGCTCTTCGACGACCGAGCTCGTCTTCGACGGCTGCCGCGTCCCGCAGGAGAACCTGCTCGGGGGGCGCGGCGAGGGCGGCAGGATCGCGCTCGCCACCCTGGACGGCGGGAGGATCGGGATAGCGGCGCAGTCGCTCGGAATAGCGCGGGCATGCCTCGAGGAGTCGGCGGCCTACGTCGGGCAGCGCCGCCAGTTCGGCAGGCCGATCGCCGAGTTCCAGGCCACGCGGTGGGCGATCGCCGACATGGCCACACGCCTGGAGGCGTCCCGGCTGCTCGTCCACCGGGCGGCGCGGATGCGCGGCGAAGGAGTGTCCTGCTCGCGCGAGGCGGCGATGGCGAAGCTGTTCGCATCGGAGACGGCGATGTGGTGCGCCCACCGCGCCGTTCAGCTGTTCGGCGGTTACGGCTACGTGGCCGACTACCCGGTGGAGCGGTACTTCCGCGATGCCAAGATCACCGAGATCTACGAGGGTACATCCGAGATACAGCGCCTGGTCATTGCCCGCTCCCTGCTGTCAAGGCGCTAGCCTGGAGGCGATATGGATATAGTCGTCTGCTTCAAGCAGGTCGTGGATCCGGAACTGCCGGCTAAGGACTTCTCCCTGGACGGCTCGACGCGCCGGCAGGTGCGCTCGGGTCGACCGCTGGTGATCTCGACCTACGACGAGAACGCCCTCGAGGTCGCGCTGCAGCTCAAGGACGGCTCCGGCGCCAAGGTGACGGCCCTCACGATCGGACCCCAGGCCACGCTGGGCGACAGCGTCCGGCTGGCACTGGCGATGGGTAGCGACGAGGCCGTCATCGTCGACGACCCGGCCGGCCCGGACCTCCCCGGAGCGGTCAAGGCCAGGATGCTGGCCGCGGCCATCCGCAAGATAGGGTCGTGCGACCTTGTGCTGGTGGGGTGCGAGTCGGCGGACTGGGCCGAGAGGGTGGTGGCCCCGCTGCTCGCCGAGGAGATGGGGGCCGCCTGCGTGACGTTCGCTACGCGGGTCGAGCCCTCCGGGGGCGGGCTCAAGGTGCGCCGCCTCGCCGACGACGGTTTCCATGTAATCGGGGCCGGGACACCTGCGGTGATATCGATAACCAGCGACGAGACGAACCGCCCCAGGCTGCCCAAGGTCAAGGACATCGTCGCCGCCAAGCGCAAGCCAGTTCACACGTGGGCCCCCGCCGACCTCGGCAGCGTCGAGGCAACGCCGACGGGCGAGGGGGTCACGGTCCGTGACGTGGCCGTGCCCCAGCGAACTACGCAGTGCGAGTTCCTGGCCGGCGAGCCCTCGGAGCAGGCGGCGGCCCTCGTCGCTAAGCTGCGTGTGCTTAAGCTCCTCTAGTCAGCAGACCAGATACAGCCGAGGAGAGGTGCCATGGCAGGAGTGCTGGTGGTCGCAACCGTATCGGACGGATCGGTGACCCGGTCGAGCCTCGAGCTGATCGAGGGCGCGAGGGCGCTGGGGGCTGGATTGGAGCCCGGGCTCGCGGCGGTGGTCCTGGGTAGCGGGCCGGGAGTGGAGGAAGGAGCGAGGGCGCTCGCTGAGTACGGGGTGTCGAAGAGCTACAAGGTGGAGTCGCCCGCGCTGGAGGCGGGGCAGACCGACGCCTTCTTGGCGGCGGCGGAGGCGGCGGTCCGGGCCAGCGGCGCGGAGATAGTCCTGATCAGCGCGGACACGGTCGGCAGGGACCTGGCGCCGAGGCTGGCCCACCGGATCGGGGCCGCGCTGCTGGCGGAGTGCGTCGAGCTCGAGATGGACGGCGAGGCGGTCGTCGGGCGGCGGCAGGTCTACGGCGGTCGTGCCATCGCCACCGCCGCCGCGTCGCGCAGGCCGGTGGTGGTGTCGGTGAAGCCCAGGGCGATGGACGTCCCCAAGCCGGCTCCGACCGCAGGCGAGGCCGAGGATCTGGCCGTCGAGATCAACCCAGAGACGCTGCCTGCGCGGGTCCTAGAGGTCTTGCGCGAGGAGTCGGACGTGGGGCTGGAGGACGCCCAGGTCGTCATAGGGGGCGGGAGAGGCATCGGCGGCCCCGAGGGCTTCGAGAAGCTGGGAGAGCTGGCGGCGCTGCTGGGCGGAGCGGTCGGCGCCTCTCGGCCGCCGGCGGACTCAGGGTGGGTGCCGTTGAGTTGGCAGATCGGCCAGACGGGCAAGACGATCCGCCCGGCCCTCTACGTGGCCGTAGGCATCTCCGGCGCGACCCAGCACATTGCCGGCGCGTCCGGATCCAGGACGATCGTGGCGATCAACCGCGACGCCGAGGCGCCCATATTCTCGGCGGCCCACCTCGGGATAGTGGCCGACTACAGGGAGGTCCTGCCGGAGTTGATGGCGAGGATCAAGGAGGCCAAGGGTAAGTAGCCGATGGTGCCCACCAGGGAGATCTACTGGAACATCCCGGTGCTCGGGGTCGTCGTGATGTACCTACTCGCCCTGGCCGCCTTTTCGCTATTCGGCTACGGGCTGTGGCGCCGCTTCCGGATGTGGCGCCAGGGCAGGCCTGCGGAGCGAGCGTCGCCCGTGTGGCCGCGGCTCCTGATGGTTGTGCGCCACGTGCTGGGACACGGCAGGCTGCTCTCCGAACGGGCCGCGGGCCTCTACCACCTGGCCCTGTTCTGGGGTTTCGTCGCGCTGTTCGCAGGGACGCTCGTGGTGTTCGTCCACGCGGACTTCCGGATACGTATCATGCGCGGCTCGTTCTACCTCTACTTCCAGTCGCTCTTCCTGGACCTGATGGGGCTGGCCGCGCTCGCCGCCGTGGTGGCGGCGGTGGTCGTCCGTTATGCGCTCCGGCCCCCCAGGCTGCGCCGCGGGGTGCTGGCCGACGGACTGATCCTGTGGCTGCTGGGACTCATCCTCCTGACCGGGTTCCTGGTCGAGGGCCTGCGCATCGCCGGGACCGCCGACGCGTGGGCCGCGTGGTCCCCGGTCGGCAATGCCGTAGCGCTGGGGGTGGGAGCCGTCGGGCTCGGCGAAGGGGCGATCCGGGGCGGCCACTTCACGCTCTGGTGGCTGCACTTCCTGCTCTCGATGGCGTTCATCGCCTATATCCCCTACTCCAAGCTGTTCCACCTGGCGCTCGCACCGGCCAACGTCTACCTGCAGCCGCTGAGCAACCCCGCAGGCGTGGACCCGATCGACTTCGAGAAGAGCGAGCGCCTCGGTGCCTCGGCCCTCTCCGACCTCCGCTGGAAGGACCTGTTCGACCTGGACGTGTGCACGGAGTGCGGCCGCTGTACCTCGCAGTGTCCTGCAGACGGCACCGGGAAGCCGCTGTCGCCCATGCAGGTGATCCTGGACCTGCGCGACGAGATGGGCCGGGCCGGAGCCGGCCCCGGCCGTGTGCTGGCAGGCGAGGTAACCACGCCCGAAACGCTGTGGGCGTGCACCACCTGCCTGGCGTGCATGGAGGCGTGCCCGGTCTTCATCGAGCACGTTCCCAAGATCGTGGAGATGAGGCGCCATCTGGCCATGGAGGAAGCGCGCCTTCCCGGCCTGATGGAGGACGCGCTGCGAAGCCTGGAGGCCCGCCGTCATCCCTTCAAAGGGGCAGGTCTCTCGAGGACGGCGTGGGCCGACGGACTCGCAGTCAGGCAGCTCCCGAAGGGGGAGCACGCGGAGTGGCTGCTCTGGGTGGGGTGCGCGGCCGCCATGAACGAGAGGAACCACGCCAGCCTGCGGGCTCTGGTGCGGCTCCTGGACGCCGCCGGCATTGAGTTCACCACCCTTGGCGACGAGGAGGCCTGCACGGGCGATCCCGCAAGGCAGATGGGCAACGAGTACCTGTTCCAGACGATGGCGGCGGCCAACATCGAGACGCTGGGCCGCTACGGCGTGAAGAGGATCCTCACAGTATGCCCTCACTGCTACAACACCTTCGCGCACGTCTACCCCCAGATGGGCGGCAGCTACGAGGTCCGGCACCACACGCAGCTCCTGGCGCGACTGGTCGCCGAGGGCCGTCTGGTGCCAAGGGACGGCGCCGCGGCCTCGATCGTCTTCCACGATCCCTGCTACCTGGGCCGCCACAACGGCGAGTACGATGCCCCGAGGAGGGTGCTTGCCGCCCTGCCAGGGACCACGCGGGTGGAGATGGCCCGGAGCCGCGGTCAGGGGTTCTGCTGCGGCGGCGGCGGAGGGCTCTACTGGAGCGAGGATCGCACGGGCCAGAGGATCAACCACGTGCGCGCGGCGCAGGTGGCAGAGAGCGGGGCACAGATCGTCGCCACCGCCTGCCCCTTCTGCATGCTGATGCTGGAGGATGGCTTGGCCGCGAGGGAGGCCGCGACCAGGTCGATGGACGTGGCCGAGCTTCTCGACCGGAGCGTGAACGGGCAGAGGTGAGATGAGGCCATGGAGAGGGAGACGCCCTCGGGCATCCCGCTGAAGGCGGTCTACGGCCCACAGGACGCCGCCGGGGCGGATCAGGCCTCAACGATAGGGAGCCCGGGCGACTATCCGTTCACCCGCGGCATCCATCCCACGATGTACCGAGGCCGGCTCTGGACCATGCGCCAGTTCGCAGGGTTCGGGACCGCCGAGGACACAAACCGACGCTTCCACTACCTGCTGGAACACGGACAGACAGGGCTCTCGGTGGCTTTCGACATGCCCACCCTGATGGGCTACGACTCCGACGACCCGATGGCCCTGGGCGAGGTAGGGCGCGAGGGGGTCGCGGTGGACTCGCTCGCCGACATGGAGATCCTGCTGGATGGGATCCCGCTGGACCGCGTGACGACCTCGATGACCATCAACGCCCCGGCCAACGTTCTGCTCGCGATGTACGTGGCGGTCGCAGACAGGCGCGGCACCCCTCGGGAGAGCCTGGGGGGAACCACGCAGACCGACATGCTCAAGGAGTTCATCGCGCAGAAGGAGTGGGTCGTACCCCCGCGCCCCAGCATGCGGTTGATCCAGGACATGCTTGTCTTCGGGACGAGGCACCTTCCGCGGTGGAACGTGATCAGCATCAGCGGCTACCACATAAGGGAGGCGGGCAGCACGGCCGTCCAAGAGCTCGCCTTCACGATCGCGGATGGCATCGCCTACGTCGAGGCCGGCCTTGCCGCCGGTCTGGACGTCGACGAGTTCGCGCCGCGCCTCTCGTTCTTCTTCGATGTGCACAGCGACTTCTTCGAGGAGATAGCGAAGTTCAGGGCCGCGCGCAGGATGTGGGCCACGATAATGAGGGGGCGGTTCGGGGCGAAGAGCCCGAGGTCGCTCTGGCTGCGTACCCACGCCCAGACCGCCGGGGTGTCGCTCACGGCGCAGCAGCCCCTGAACAACATCGCCCGGGTGACGCTGCAGGCCCTGGCAGGGGTGCTGGGCGGAACCCAGTCGCTGCACACGAACTCGATGGACGAGACCTTCGCCCTTCCGACCGAGGAGGCGGTGCGGGTCGCCCTTCGCACGCAGCAGATCATCGCGCACGAGAGCGGGGTCGCCGCCGCCGCGGATCCTCTGGGGGGCGCGTACTACGTGGAGGCCCTCACCGACCGCGTTGAGGAAGAGGCATGGAAGTACATCCGGAAGATCGATGAGCTTGGCGGGATGGTCGCCGCGGTCGAGGCGGGCTTCCCGCAGCGCGAGATAGCCGAGTCCTCCTACAGGTTCCAGCAGCAGGTGGATAGGGGGGAGCGCGTGATAGTGGGCGTCAACGAGTTCGTGCTCGAGGGGGAGACGAGGATCCCGCTCCTCAAGATCGACCCGGAGGTGGAGGCGCGCCAGGTGGAGCGCACCCGGAGGGTACGGGCGGAGAGAGACGGCTCCCGGGTCGAGAGCCGCCTGCGCGCGCTCGGGGCGGCCCTGGGGGGCACGGACAACACGATGGAGCACGTCCTCGAGTGCGTCCACGCCTATGCCACGCTGGGTGAGATCTGCGGCGCCTTCCGCGCCGCCTACGGCGGCTACCGCGAGCCCGCCGTGGTTTGACCCGAGGAAGGGAGCGCGCTATCATCGTTGCGGCCCGCGCCCCGGCGCCGGCCGCCTGGGAGGGAGAGTGACTATGGCGGGCACCGTGCGGATCCTGCTCGCGAAGCCCGGCCTCGACGGGCACGACCGGGGGGTGAAGGTTGTCGCCAGGGCGCTGCGCGACGCCGGCTTCGAGGTCATCTACACCGGCCTGCATCAGACCCCGGAGATGATTGTCTCCGCCGCCATCCAGGAGGATGCCGACGCGATCGGGCTCTCGATCCTCTCCGGCGCTCACGGCACCTTGTTCCCAAGGATAACCTCGCTGCTCCGCGAGCGCGGGGCCGCCGGCATGGTCGTGTTCGGAGGGGGGATAATCCCGGAGGAGGACATACCTGGCCTCCTGGAGGCCGGCATAGCTAGGATCTTCGGGCCGGGCACGCCTCTCGAGGAGATAGTTCGATGGGTGAGGGCCAGCGTGCCGCGCGCCGGGACGGCGGACAGGCCGTGAACGGCCGTGGGCGATTCGCCGCCGGTGACCCGGTCCTCCTGGTGGACCGCAAGCGGCGCACCTACCTGCTCTGGCTCCAGGAGGGTGGAAGCTACGACCTTCGGGGCGGCCGCATCCCCCACGCCGAGTTGATCGGCGGGCCGGAGGGAGTGACCGTGGAGTCGTCTCGCGGGGAGCGCGTGCTGGCCGTTCGACCCACGCTGGCCGACTTCGTGCTGTCGATGCCGCGCGGGGCGCAGGTGATCTACCCCAAGGACCTGGCGCTTATCGTAATGCTCGCCGACGTCTACCCGGGCGCCACGGTGGTGGAGGCGGGCACTGGCTCAGGCGCACTCACGATGGCGCTCCTGCGGGCCGTGGGTGCCGGCGGGAAGGTCTTCTCCTACGAGGTGCGGCCGGAGTTCCAGCGCACGGCGGCCCGCAATATCTCACGCTTCCTGGGGGAGTGCCCTGCGCTGACGCTGCGGCTGCACGACATCACGACCGGCATCCCGGATGGGCCCGCCGACAGGCTCATGTTGGACCTGCCGGAGCCCTGGCTGGTGATTGGGCCGGCCCTGGAAGGGCTTCGGCCCGGGGGGATCCTGTTGTCGTACCTGCCGACGGTGGTGCAGGTGGCACGCACGGTCGAAGCGCTCCAGGCCAGCCGGGCCTTCGCCATGATCGATACCGTGGAGGCCATGTTGCGGCCGTGGAACGTCGCCGGGCAGAGCGTCCGCCCGGCCCACCGGATGGTGGGGCACACCGGGTTCCTGGTTGTGGCCCGCAGGGTCGCGCGCGGAGCCGGCGGGCTCCTGCAGTCGGCGGAAGCCGAGGAGCGAGACGGAGGAG
>JBBIJB010000066.1:0-12263 GCA_037446215.1 Armatimonadota bacterium | reverse complement strand
CGCGATGGAGTCCGGCGCGCTGACCGGCGAGGCCTACCGTGCCCTCCTCGACCTCCACGGATGGGGCGAGGTCGGACAGCGGCTCAGCGGGCTGGCGTCGCAGGGCAGGTGGCGCGAGATGCCCGGCGCGGTTCCGGATGAGATGCTCGACGCCTGCGCCGTGTGGGGGCCGCCGGAAGAGGTCGGTGAACGCCTCGCCGAGGAGTACCGCGACCTCGCGGACCGCATCGGCGCCTACGAGCCCCTGGTGCCCGGTCGGAGGGCCGAAGTCTGGCAGGCGCTTATCTCGCGCTTCCGGCGTGAAGCATAGCCGGGAGCAGGCCGCGTAGCTCTTCCCTGGCCGGGGCTACGCCCTTGTCCCCGCCATCTCCTCGGCGATCGCCGACATCAGAGGCGCCAGGGTCTTCTCTGTGAAGTCGAACTCCGCCCCTGCCGCCGCGAACAGCTCGGGCAGCGGGCGGCTCCCACCCAACGCCAGGGCATCCCTGTAGCGGCGGACCGCCGCCGCGCCGTCCCTGGCGGCACCCCGCCAGACCTGTAGGGCGCCAAGTTCGGCGATCGCGTACTCGACGTAGTAGAAGGAACAGGTGGAGCTGCCGGTGCCAGAGGCTCGCCTCTACCTCCTCGCGGCCGCCGTAGTCGATCTCCGGCGCGAACCTGCGGAAGACCGCGATCCACGCCTCCTCGCGATCGGCCCGTGAGTGCCCCGGATGCGTGTAGATCCAGTGCTGGAAGGCGTCTATCGTCGCGACCCAGGGGAAGACCATGATGGTCCGTTCCAGCATCTCCCTGTAGGAGCGGGCGGCGTCTG
Organism: Armatimonadota bacterium; assembly: GCA_037446215.1. Taxonomy (GTDB): domain Bacteria; phylum Sysuimicrobiota; class Sysuimicrobiia; order Sysuimicrobiales; family Humicultoraceae; genus VGFA01. Next base: position 11,452 of record JBBIJB010000066.1, on the reverse strand, counting down.
CCTGCGAGTCGTAGAAGACGTCGAGGTGGGGCGCGGCCAGCAGCTCCATTGCCATAGAGGCGACCTCCGCGAACTCCAGCGGGGCGTTTCGGTAGTCGATGAGCGGCTCGCCGCGGGCTGCCAGCATGTGGAAGGCATGGCCTCCCTCGTGAAGCAGGACGCGGACGTCGCTGTCGAGCCCCACCGCGTTCATGAAGATGAACGGCACGCGCCGCTCCTGCATCGTGCTCTGGTAGCCGCCCGGGGCCTTGCCCTTGCGGCTCTCGAGGTCCAGGAGGCCCTCGGCGTCGAGGGACCTGAACTGGCCGCCCAGCTCCGGGTCGACACGCGTGAAGATCTCGGTCACGCCTCCGACCAGCTCGGCTGCTCCCGAGAACGGCCGGAGCGGGTCCCTGCCGAGCGGGTCCACCTCCAGGTCCCAGGGGCGGAGGATCTCCAGGCCAAGCGCCTGCCTGCGCTCGCGTCGCAGCCGGCGCACCAGAGGCAGCGCCGTCTTCTCGATGGCGTCGTGGAACCTCAGGCAGTCCTGTGGCGTGTAGTCGAACCGCTCGCGCTTCCTGAAGGAGTAGTCGCGGTAGTCGGAACAGCCCGCGTTCGCCGCGATCTGCCCGCGCAGCTCGATGAGCCGCTCGAACAGCTCGTCCAACCGCTCCCTATCCTGGAGGCGGCGCTCCGCCACCAGCCGCCAGGCCTCCTCGCGCACCGCCCGGTCGGTCTCCTCCAGGTAGGGCGCCATCTGCTGAGGGGTGTGCTCCTTCCCACGGAAGACCACCGTCATCGCGCCTGTGATCTTCTGGTACTGCTGCTTCAGCTTCGCCTCCTCGGTCTCGAGGGGCACGTTCTCGGGCCTGAACAGCGCTGCGCGGTTGGTGACGATCCTGTCGAGGTGGGCGTAGCGCGCCGGGAGCATCTTCCTGTGCGGGGAGCCGATGAAGAAGGCGTCGAGGGCGTGGCCCAGCGGCTTGACCCTGGGCGCGATATGCTCGATGAAATGGAGATAGGCCTTCTCGCGCGCGGGGTCGTCGGTCTGACAGGTCATCTCGACGTAGCGGCGCGCCCGTTCCTCGTCTATCACCGAGGCCAGCTCGCTGGCGTCCTCCAGCCACTGCTCGAGGGCCTCGGGGGAGTCGATCGCGGCGTCGAGCAGCCTCCTGAAGGAGGGCTCGATCTGCGCGAAGTCGCCCATGTCGGCCTCGGCCGGGACGAACCTCCTGGGAAACCGCCGCCTGAGATCGACCGCTTCTGCCATCACTTACCTCCCTCGACGTGACGCCCTTCCACCCGCACCACCTTGAGGAAGTTCGTCGTACCCGGCTGCATTATGGGCACCCCGGCGGTCACGACGACCAGGTCGCCGACGGCGGCGTCGCCCAGCGCGACCGCGGCCCGCCCCCCGCCGTCTATGAGCTCCTCCAGGTCTTCCACCTGGTCAGTGAGCACCGCCCTCACGCCCCAGACCAGCGCCAGCTGCCTCCAGGTCACCGGGTTCGGGGTAACGGCCACCACGGGCCGACGAGGCCTCAGGCGGGAGACGCGGCGGGCCGTGCTGCCGGACTCGGTGGCGGCCACGATTGCGGCCGCGCCGATCGCCTCGGCGGCCTCGCACGCCGCCAGCGCGATCGCCCCGCTGACCTCATCGGTCTGCTCGCGCCCCCGGGCGTCCAGGAGGTGATCGTAGGGCAGGGCGGCATCCGCGGCCGACGCCACCGAGGCCATCGTGGCCACTGCCGCCACGGGGTAGCTGCCTATGGCCGTCTCGGCCGAGAGCATCAGCGCGTCGGTCCCGTCGAAGACCGCGTTGGCGACATCGGCGGCTTCTGCCCTGGTCGGCCGCGGACGGCTCACCATGCTCTCCAGCATCTGCGTTGCGGTCACAACAGGCCTGCCGTGGGCGTTGCACAGCCCGATGATCCTCTTCTGGACCACCGGTACTTCCTCTATCGAGGTCTCCACGGCCAGGTCGCCCCGGGCCACCATCACAGCGTCGGCCGCCCGTACTATCTCCTCTATGCGATCCAGCGCTCGGCGACGCTCTATCTTGGCGACGATCCCGGCCGTCCCTTCCAGGGAGCGGATGCGCTCCCTCACGGAGAGGATCTCGTCCGGCCCCTCCACGAACGAGAGGCCGATGTAGTCCACTCCCCCGGCGACCCCCCACTCCAGGCAGCGCAGATCGTAGTCGGTCAGCGCGGGTAGGCCCAGGCGCACGCCGGGCACGTTCAGCCCGACCCGCTCGCGAAGCAGGCCGCCCGCCTCAACTGCGCACCTGACAAGCCCAGGAATCGCCTGGAGTACCGACAGTCCGATCTCGCCGTCCTGTAGGGAGATCCTGTCCCCCGGCCTGACATCGTCGGCCAGCCCCGGGTAGGCAACAGAAATCGTCCCGGTGACCTCGGGAGGGGGGGAGTCGTCGCCCTCCACCAGCCTGACCTCGTCACCCTGCTCCAATTGAAGCGCCCCGCCGGGCAGTGGCCCTATCCGAAGCTTGGGCCCGGGCAGGTCCGCGAGCACCGCTACCGGCCGCGGGCTCTCCTGTGCAACCTGCCGGATAGCCTCCAGCCTTCTGGAGTGCTCCTCGAGGGTGCCGTGCGAGAGGTTGAGCCGCAGGACGTCCGCGCCGGCACCTATGACCCCGCGCAGCGCGGCCGAGTCCTGCGAGGCCGGGCCGATTGTGGCTACTATCTTGGTACGACGATAGGTGCCCATTGGCAGGATTCCTCCCGAAGTATACCAGCGGCCGTGGTGCCGCAGAAGGCCCGCTCGCGGGGCAGGGCGAACTTGAAGAGGAACCCAAACGTCCGCACTTGGGAGGTCTCTCAGTGGTTCTACGTGTCGTCGTCTTCGGCAGTGGTGCGGTATTGATGGGCCTGCAGATAGTGGGCAGCCGTCTGATCGCGCCCTTCTTCGGCAGCTCGGTCTACGTGTGGGGAGCCCTTATCAGCATCTTCCTCGGCGCACTCAGCGTGGGCTACTACCTGGGCGGGAAGGTGGCGGACAGGTGGCCTGCACCGAGGCTGCTCGCAGCCCTGCTCGCGGGGGCAGGCCTCACTATCCTATCGCTCACGCTGATCGCCAGGCCTGTGCTGTCGGCGTTCGACGCGTGGGGCCTGGGCCCCCGCATGAGCCCGATGCTGGCCTCGATCGTGCTGTTCTCCGTCCCGAGCGTCCTGATGGGAACGACCTCGCCGTTCGCGATAAAGCTGGTGGCGGACAACCTGGCCAGGGTTGGCAGCAGCGCCGGGGGCCTGTACGCGCTGTCCACGATGGGAAGCATCGCGGGCACGATCGGAACCGCCTTCTTCCTCATACCTGCGCTGGGCGTGCGCACGATCCTCCACCTGCTGGGAGGAACGCTCATCGCGCTCGCGTTGACGCTGGCCGCGTCCACACGGCGTCGGACCGGGCTCGTCCCGGCCGCGGCGGGAGCGCTCATCGCGGCCTTGCTGGCGGCCTCCCAAGGGGTTGCGCTTGCCGCGCCCGTGAGGCTTCCCACCTATCGGGTGGTCTTCGAGAAGGACAGCGCCTACCACCAGATAAGCGTGGTCGAGGATGGGCTCAACCGCTATCTGCGGTTCAACCGCTCCTTCCAGGGCGGGATGGTGCTGCGCGACCCCCACGAGAGCCCCTTCCTCTACACCTCGTACGCCCATCTGGCGCATGTCTTCCACAGTGGGATCCGGCGGGCGCTGCTGGTGGGCCTTGGCGCCGGCAGCATCCCGAAGCGGTTCACGCGCGACTACGGCGAGGTCGCGTTCGACAGCATCGAGATAGACCCGGCGGTGGTAGACGTCGCGAAGCGGTTCTTCGAGGTCAGGGAGGATGCCAGACACCGGATCGCGATACAGGATGGGCGCGTCTTCATCCGGAGATCGGAGGCCAGGTACGACCTGATCGTCCTCGACGCCTACTTCGCCGAGGGGATCCCGTTCCATCTGGCCACCCGGGAGTTCCTGGAGCAGGTACGTGATCGACTGGCACCCGGCGGCATCGTGGTCTCGAACATCATAGGCGCCCTCGATGGGCCGCAGAGCCGCCTCTTCCGGGCGCTCTACAAGACGTACTCGCGGGTCTTCCCCGGGCTGTACCCCTTCCCCACCGCGTTCGGGCTGGACCGCAACGCCACGGAGACGCGGACAATTATCCTGGTTGCCGCGGGGCGCGCAGGGATGCAGGCCGAGGAGATAGCCGCGGCGGCCCAGCGGCTGCGGGCCGAGAAGCGGGTCCGCCTGCCCCTCGACCGCTACGCCAAAGACTACTACGACCGGCGTGTGCCAACCGACGACGTCCCGCTGCTGACGGATGACTACGCGCCGGTGGATATCCTGCCCGTATACGGTTGGGAGCCGGAGCGCACCCGCTAGGGCGCCCCGGCTCCTCTAACCTCCTGCTCCGGCGGCCTGGGACCGGCCGACGGCGGGCTACTTGGGCATGAACCTCTCCTTCAGCTTCTCGCGGTAGTCCGCGATATCGATCTGCACCCTGGCTACTCCGGTCGCCATCGCTGCCTCGGCGACCGCGGGGGCGAGCCACAGGGCCACGCGCGGATCGTTGGGCTTCGGGATTACATACTCCTGCCCCAGGCTGAGGCTGGTCAGCCCGTACGAGCTCAGAACGCTCTCGGGGACTTCCTCCTTGGCCAGGGCGGCCAGTGCCTTGGTGGCGGCGACCTTCATCTCCATGTTGATGCGGCTGGCCCTGACGTCCAGTGCCCCCCGGAAGATGAACGGGAACCCGAGCACGTTGTTGACCTGGTTGGGGAAGTCTGACCGGCCGGTGCCGACGATGGCGTCGGGCCTGGCCTCGCGCGCCTCGTCGTAGGGTATCTCGGGGTCGGGATTCGCCATTGCGAAGACGATGGGGTTGGGTGCCATGCTCCCGATCATCTCGCGGTTGACCATCCCCTTCACGGAGAGCCCGACGAAGATATCGGCGCCGGCCATCGCCTCTGCGAGGGTGCGCAGGTCCGTCTCGACCGCGTACTTCTCCTTGTACTTGTTCATCCCTTCCGCCCGGCCGGCGTACACCACGCCCTTGGAGTCGGCGAGCATGACGTTCTCGCGGCGCATGCCGAGATGGATGAAGATCTCGGCGCAGGAGAGCGCGGAGGCCCCGGCCCCGCTGATCACGCAACGCACGTCCTCGATCTTCTTGCCGACTATCTCGAGGCTGTTGAGGATCCCGGCCGCGCAGATGATCGCGGTACCGTGCTGGTCGTCGTGGAAGACCGGGATGTCAAGCATCTCGATCAGCCGCTCCTCGACCTCGAAGCACTCGGGCGCCTTGATGTCCTCGAGGTTGATGCCGCCGAAGGTGGGAGAGATGGCCGCGGTTACGGCAACTATCTCATCGGGGGTCTTGGCGTCTATCTCGATGTCGAAGGCATCCACATCAGCGAAACGCTTGAAGAGCAGCGCCTTGCCCTCCATGACCGGCTTGCTTGCGAGCGGCCCGAGGTTTCCGAGCCCGAGGATCGCGGTCCCGTTGCTGACGACCGCGACCAGGTTGCCCTTCGCCGTGTACTTGTAGGCGTCGAGCGGTTCCTTGTAGATCTCGCGAACCGGCTCAGCAACGCCCGGGCTGTACGCGAGCGTCAGGTCCCTCTGGGTGGCGCAAGGCTTGGTCAGCGCCAGCGCGATCTTGCCCGGCTGCCCGGTCGAGTGGTACTCGAGCACTTCCTCACGGGTATACTTCAGTACTGGCACTAGGATCGCCCCCTTGCGGTCTTTGGATAGCCTTCCCTACCCTAGCAGCCGTGCATGGGCGGTGCATCCGTTGACGAACCGACCGCGGCACCCCAACACCCTAGCGCGTTTCAGGCAGGCCGGCGCGCAATAGGCTCTTTTGCGACCGGGCAGGAAGATCCTGCCGGAAGCCCCCCCGGGAGCGACCGGCCACAGCAGGCCAGAGAGGGTCCACGCTGCGGGATTCGGGGTCCTGCCCGTGGCTCCCCTCTCGCTACCTGTTACGGTTGACGAAGGCCTCGAGGGCCTTCTCGAAGCACTCCATCGGCGCCCTGACCAGCCCGGCACCTATCATCGGGTGGCCCGGATCCTTGTGCGCTATGGCGGTGTCTATGATCGGGGCTATGCCCGTGCGAACGACCTTCCGTATGTCGATTCCGACGGGCGCACCCTCGAAGCCGAACGCCGGTATCCGGTAGACGGCGTGGCTGCCGACGGCTATCTCTCGCATCTCGGCGCTGTAGCGCATCGCCTGCTCAGGGGTGCCTCCCACGAGGTTCAATATCCCGGGGGCGCCTCCGAGCACGAATCCCCCCCACCCCACCGTCTCCGTGATCGCCGAGTCGCCCATGTCCAGGCCGGCGTCCTTCTCGCCGTAGCCCGGGAAGTACAGGCCGTCTATGCGGGGCGCGGGCGCGGTAAACCACTCGTCGCCCAGGCCGCTTACACGGATGCCGAACTCGGTGCCGTTCCGCGCCATCGCCGTGACCACGGTGCTGGGTTCGATCCCCGAAGCAGCGTCGGCGGTCGCCTTCCCCGCCGCCATCGCCATAGACAGGAAGAACACCTCGTGGTTCGCGAGGTATGCGAGCGTGCCGATTAGGCGGTCGGCCGGCAGCCCGGACTTGATCATAGGGACGGCCATCGCGTTCGCGAAGAGGCTCGAGGCCGCCACCTGGCGGTTGTGGAGCTCGTCCCCCATCTGCAGCGCCTTGGCGATCATCGTCCTCAGCCCCAGGCCCCCCATCTGTCGGAGCCCAGCCGCGATCGAGGGTGCCCAGACGTCGCGCCACATCCTCAGCGCACCGAGGGCTTCGTCGCTGTAGTCGCCGAACTGCTGGCGGCGCTCGACCTGCCTGCAGAAGGCACGGTTTCCATGCGCCCTGTTCTCGACGACGAAGACGGGAAGCGAGGGCGAGATCGTGCCGGCCATCGGGCCCACGGCTCCATGGTGGTGGTTGGGTGCAAGGGCGATCTCGCCCCGCTCCAGCATGGCCGCGGCGCCGTCGGCATCCTCGGCCCACCCTTCGAAGAGCACCATCCCAAGCACGGCGCCTCGCTGCGCGCCGCACATCCGCTGCCATCCGATGGGAGGCCCGGCGTGAAGTACCGTTCGGCCTGAGAGGCCCGGGATCACCTCTTCGGCCCGCGCAACATCGACCAAGACCGGATCCGCCGCTACCATCCTTTCGACTGCCGCCTCGTTGGCTGCGTCGATCGACTCCCTCAGACTGCTCACCTGAAACCTCCCGACTCCATCGTCTCTTGGCTATCCGGAAGTTGTATCGCTCTCCCTGTCCGGCCCGCTCCTATCGTCGAAGAGGTGGCACGCTACGAAGCGGCCGGTGCCGACCGGTCGCAGCTCCGGCATCTCGAGGCGGCATCGATCGAAACCCTCAGGGCACCGCCCGAAGAACCGGCAGACCGTCGGGCTGGGATCCACGGGGCTCTGGGGCTCGCCGGGAAGGCGTATCCGCGCCCTCCTGGCGGTCGGGTCAAACGCGGGGATCGCGGAGAGCAGCGCGCGGGTATAGGGGTGGCTCGGCCGGGACAGCACATCGGCGGTGGGCCCTACCTCGACTACCCTGCCCGCGTACATTACCAAGACGCGCTCTGTGATCAGTCTGACCACGTTGAGATCATGGGAGACGAACAGGTAGGTCATGCCCAGGCGCACGCGCAGCTCGGCGAGCAGGTGGAGGATCACCGCCTGCACCGAGACGTCCAGCGCCGAGGTGGGCTCGTCCAATATCAGCAGGCGCGGCGAGACCGAGATGGCCCTGGCGATCCCCACCCGTTGGGCCTGCCCTCCGGAGAGCTGGTGTGGATACCGACCCAGCAGCTCTCCCCGCAACCTCACGAGCTCCGCGACCTCGGCGGTTCTCTCCTCCACCGCCCTCCTGGTCCTGTTCGACGACAGGTGTCGGATAGGATCGGCGATGGTCTCGAACGCGGTGAAGCGAGGGTTGAGACTGTCGGTGGGGTCCTGGAAGACCATCTGGATCAAGGCGCGCTCCGGCCGTCCCGCGAATACCGCCGCCGGGATCGACCCGATGGGCCGCTGCTCGAAGTCGATCTCGCCGCCGCTGGGGTCCAGGAGCCGTGCGATCAGCCGGACAAGGGTGGACTTGCCGCACCCGGACTCGCCCACGAGCCCGACCGACTCCCCGGCGTACATGGACAGCCCGACACGGTCCACCGCGTGCACCATCCGCTTCGTGCCGCGCACAGGGAAGCGCTTGGAGAGATCTCGCACATGCAGGAGGGGCAGGTCGGCCATCAGAGAGGCCTCCAGCAGGCGACGAAATGGTCGGGGCCGACCTCGAAGCGCGGAAGCGGCGGCTGGTCGCACTCGGGAGAGGCCCGCTCGCACCTGAACCTGAATCGGCACGGCGGAAGCGGCTCTCGAAAGTCGGGGATCGTGCCAGGGATCGTCACGAGGTCGCCTAGCTCCACCGAGGGCCGAGGGCACGAGGCGATCAGCTTCGCCGTGTAGGGATGCCTCGGCGAGGCGAAGAGGGCGCGGGTCGGCGCCGACTCCACGACGTGCCCGGCGTGCATGACCACGATGCGGTCGGCGCGCTCCCCCAGCAGCCCAAGGTCGTGGGAGATGAGCAGCGTTGCCATCCGCCTCTCCGAGGCCAGCTCGCCGATCAGCTCCAGCACCGCGGCCTGCGTGCACACATCAAGGCCTGTGGCAGGCTCGTCGGCGATCAGCAGCGACGGCGAGCAGGAGACCGCCATTGCGATCATCACGCGCTGGCACATCCCGCCGGAGAGCTCGAATGGGAAGGCGCCAAACACGCGCGACGGGTCAGGTATCTGCACGCGGGAGAGCAGAGCGACGGCCCGTTCCCTGGCGTCGGCTCGGCCCAGGTCGGTGTGGTGTCGGATGACGTCCTCTATCTGGCGTCCCACCGGCCGGATCGGGTTGAGCCCGGCTCGGGCCTGCTGGAAGGTCATCGCGATCTCGCCACCGCGGTAGCGACGCAGGGTCTTCTCGTCCGTCGCTAGGAGATCGGTGCCCTTGAACAGGGCGGCCCCCCCGGTCACCCTGGCCTGCGGCGGGAGGATCCCCATGATCGCGAGCGCCGTCACCGTCTTGCCCGATCCGCTCTCCCCGACCAGGCCCACGGTCTCTCCCCAACCCACCGTCAGGCCTACCGCGTCCAGCACCCGCGAGACTCCTCCCCGCCCGCGGAACTCGAGAGACAGGCCATCGAGCGTAAGCAGCGGCCCGAGCTCGTGTGCCGGTCCGCCGCTCATGTGCGCCTCCGAGGATCGACGATATCGCGCAGGCCGTCCCCCATCAGGTTGAACGAGAGGACCGCCATCATCAGTGCGATGCCTGGGAAGGTGGAGACCCACCACTCGCCCGAGATCATGAACGCCGACCCATCGGCCACCATGATCCCCCACTCAGCGGTAGGGGGCCGCACTCCGAGGCCAATGAACGAGAGTCCTGCCGCGCTCAGGATCGCCCACCCCATGTTCATCGATGCCTGGACGATCAGCGGCGGCAGGCAGTTGGGGTAGATGTGAACCGCCAGGATCCGCCGGGGCGAGTTGCCCGCCAGGCGGGCGGCCTCGACATATCCCGCTGTGCGGCGGACGTTCACCTCGGCGCGTGCGATCCTCGCGTACGACGGGAAGTTGATCAGCGCCACGGTGAGCACGATGTTGATGACCGAGGTCCCCACCGCGGCCATGATCCCCATGGCCAGGACGAACAGGGGAAAGGCCATGATCGTGTCCACGACGCGAGTGACAATCCGCTCCACCCACCCGCCGTAGAATCCGGCGCAGGCCCCGGCGGCGCTGCCTGCGGCGAAGGAGAGGGCGACGGCCGACAGCGCGATGAGGAGATCGAGGCGCGCGGCCACGACCACGCGGCTCAGGAGGTCCCTGCCGAGGTGGTCGGTGCCGAACCAGTGCGCCGACGACGGCGGGGACAGACGAGGCCCCACCCCGGTGGCCATTGGATCGTACGGGGCGATCCACTCTCCGAAGAGGGCGATCACGACGAGGCCTCCAAGCAGCAGGAAGGCGGTAAGAGTCAGCGGGTTCTCAGAGACAACCCGCCTGCCGTGCCGGATCCGGCCCAGAGCGGATGAGCTCATGACTCGATCTGGATCCTCGGATCGATCACGCCGTAGACCAGGTCGATCATCAGGTTGAGGGCCACGTAGACCAGAGCCATGGTCAGGACGAACCCCTGCACAGGGGCGTAGTCCGACGCTATCACCGCCTCGAGCGCGTAGGCCCCGATCCCCGGCCAGGCGTAGATCTTCTCCACCACGACGCTGACCCCGAGGAGGAACGAGAAGACGAGGCCCAGGGTGGTGACCACCGGCAGCATCGCGTTGCGGAGCGCGTAGACATAGAGCACCGTCCTGGGCGCGAGTCCGTTTGCCCTCGCGGTGCGCACGTAGTCGCTGCCCAACACTCCCAGCATCGCGCCTCGGGTCATCCGCGTGATCGGGGCGAGGGCTGCGAGGCCCAGCGTCAGCGTGGGAAGCACCAGTTGCTTAGCCGCGGCCGCGAACAGCCCCAGATCCCTCGCGAGCAGGCTGTCGATCAGGAAGGCGCCGGTCACCTGCGGCGGCGGCGACCTGAAGACCTCGAGCCGGCCGAGCGGCGGCGGTGCCCAGCCCAGCAGGTAGTAGAAGAGATACACGAGCAGAAGCCCCGTGAAGAATACCGGAAGCGAGTTTCCCATCGTCGCCAGGAGCCTGGTCAGGTGATCGACCCCGGACCCCGGGCGCGTCGCGGCTATCACGCCGAGCGGCAGCGCCACCGCGAGCGCCAACAGCAGGCCGCAGGCGGCCAGCTCGATCGACGCCGGCAGGCGGGTCCGCAGGTCGGCAGCGACCGGTTGGCCGGTTGTGATCGAGTGGCCCAGGTCCCCCATTGCGAGGTCGCGCACGTAGAACGCGAACTGCTCGGGGAGGCTGCGGTCGAGGCCGAGCCTCGCCCGGATCTCCTCGATCGCCTGCGGCGTCGCCGCCGGGCCCGCGAAGTAGGCGGCGGGATCGCCCGGCAGGGCGCGGTTCAGCAAGAAGGTGACGACGATCACCCCAACCACGCCCGGAAGGGCGGTGGCCAGCCGCCTGGCGACCATCCTGAGGGTCGGCCTAGTGCGAACCGCGCCTGCCGGTTTCACGCCCGCACCCAATGCGCTAGTTCTTCGCCATCGACCGGAAGTCGATCTGGCGGTGGAACCAGTAGACGTATCCCGAGACGTTCTTCTGCATCGCGATGTCCATCGACGGCTGGAATAGCGGCAGTATCGGCACGTCGTGCAGCGCGAGCTTGACGGCTTCTCGGACCAGCTCCGCGTACTTCTTCTGGTCGGTCTCGAACCGGGCGGCGTCGATCAGCCTGTCCATCTCGGGGCTCTGGTAGGAGCTGGTGTTGAAGGCGGAGTTCTGACCGTGCAGCACCCACAGGTAGAAGTACTCGGGATAGTTGAGCCAGCCGCTGAAGACGTT
>JBBIJB010000065.1:0-12401 GCA_037446215.1 Armatimonadota bacterium | reverse complement strand
TGGCAGCGTGATCCACGAAGCCAAGAACCTGTCCAGGAAACCGGGACCGGTGCAGTAATGTGAGGACACTGGGATGGCACTCCTCGAGGATGTGACACTCACGGATTCGATCGAGATCAAGACAACGCCCGAGCGGATCTTCGCCTTCCTGACAAGCATAGTCGACGATGAGACGTACAGGGCGTGGCATGAAGGCGACCACGTCAGCTTCCGGTGGGTGGAGGGGAAGCCGTGGGCCGAGGGGTCGGTGTTGTGCGCGGAGGAGTACCTCCACGGGAAGCTGCACAAGCTCAGGTTCAGGGTCACGAAGATAGTGCCAAACAAGAGAATCGAATACACCCCGGTCTCGCGTCTTCTCAGGACGTTCTTTCCGAAGAACGAATTCACAATCGTACAGCGGGGCGAGCCCTGTCTGTTCGTCGCATCGGTGACCTTCCGCGTGGGCTGGATTGGGAAGACCTTCTTTGGCAGAGCCATTCAGGAAGGCCTGGCGAGCGTCAAGAAGCACATGAGGGAAGAGGGCGAAAACCTGAAGAGGGCTCTTGAGGAAGGGTAGGAAGGAGAACGGCGGTCCCATGCCCGCGCGCCCATAGGAGGTGTGAGATGGAAGCCGGGGAGCCTGTTCGTCCCGGCTTCTTCCTCGACGCCGCTGAGTTCATCACGGGAGCCGCGCGCAACGAGTTGCGCGAGGCATTCGAGCATGGCGAGAGATCGGCAAGTAGGGGCTGTCGAAGCCATCCGTATCTCGAGCCGCCAATCGGTCGCTCCGAGCTACCCTCAACCACGACTGAATCGAACCCGTTGAACAAGCCGATACAAGCAGACCGGGTCGCAATCCGCAACCTCGTGATCTTCTCTGTCGTCGTCCTCTCGATCGGCTGGATAGGCAGAGGGCTGGACGTACTTATGGATGGCGCCGCCACGGAGAGCCTCGGCATGGGGTTGCGGCTGATTGTGCCGACTGCCCTTTGCCTGCTGCTGTGCGCCTTCGCGGGGGACGGCTGGAGGAACTTCGGGGTCAGGCCGAACTATAAGGGGAACGCGGTATGGTACGTCGTCGCGCTTCTCGTCTACCCTGTGCTCACCGCGCTGGTATTGGTGGTCGGCAGGGGCCTGGGCCCGGTGGAGGACGCCTTCCTGAACCAGCTCTTCACGGACGGCCACATCCGGATCGTCCCAGGGACGGACTGGCTGGTCGGCATCTCCCTCTTCGCCGCCGTTGGGTTCGGCCTCCATCGTCTGCGAAGGGGAATGGCGGCGGTCTCCTGAAGATAGGATCGTCGCCCGAACACCGAGCGACAAGGAGCGCGCCCTACCATGAGGTGGATGATCTTGGCGCTGGCGGTGCTGCTCCTACTCGGCGCCGCGAGCGCGAGCCCTGAGCCTTCCTTCTCCAAGTTGCTGCCGTCTCAGAGGGTGCGGATTCCATGATCGGGGTTGAGAAGCAGCTCTTCGGTCGCAGCGGCCATCTCAGCACTCGGCTGATCCTGGGAGCCGCGGCCTTCTCCCGCGCCGGCCAGGCCGAGGTAGATGCCGCTATGGAGCTCGCTCTTGGGCACGGAATCAACCACGTCGATACCGCGGCCAGCTATGGCGAATCCGAGGTGCGGCTTGGGTCTTGGATCCATCGCCACGGCCGACCGCCTTTCCTCGCCACGAAGACCGGCGAGCGCACTGCCGCCCGCGCGAGAGAGGAAATCCACCGCTCGCTCGATCGCCTCCACGTGGACAGGGTAGATCTCATCCAGCTTCACAACCTGGCAGATCCCCAGGAGTGGGAGGTTGCCCTCGGAGCCGGAGGCGCGCTGGAGGCGGCCGTGGAGGCGCGGGAGCAAGGCCTTGCGCGCTTCATCGGCGTCACGGGGCACGGTTGGTCAATCGCCGCGATGCACAGGGACGCGCTCGAGCGGTTCGATTTCGACTCGGTGCTGTTGCCCTACAGCTACGTCATGATGAGGAACGCCCGGTACAGCGCCGACGTTGAGGCTCTGCTGAGCGTCTGCCGAACCCGGAGCGTGGCCGTGCAGACCATCAAGTCGATAGTACACACCCCGTGGGGCGACAGGCCTCGCAGTCGGGCGACATGGTACAGGCCGCTGGAGGAACAGGCCGACATAGACCTGGCCGTCCAGTGGGTACTGGGGCAACCCACCCTCTTCCTCAACACGGTCGGCGACATCCACCTGCTCCCGAAGGTGATAGAGGCGGCGGAGCGCTTTGAGGCCCTCCCCTCCGAGGGCGAGATGGAGGCCCTTGTTGCGCGGTTGGAGATGAGGCCGCTCTTCGAGTAGTGGGTCCCTCCCAAGGCCTGGAGGGCTTCGCCGGTTTCCCCGTGGAACAGATATCGGTGGAGCCCTGCAGAGGATGGCTCGACCATCGGCATGATCGGGATGACCCCGAACAAGCAGCCCGTCAGGAACCTGGCAGAGGCGGCGACGAGCTGCGCAAGGTCACCGGCGGGAAGGTGTTCGGCCTCTTCGACATGGGCGGGCTCAGCCTCGAACTGGACCGTGACCCCGAGGAGCCCTCCTACGCGGAGATGGTGGCCGCGGGCCTTCGGGTCATGAAGTCGAGCCCGGGCAAGTTCATAGCGATGCTCGAGAACGAGAACACCGATGCGGCGACCCACGACAACGATCTCCCCTCCACGCTCGCGGCGCGCGAGGAGTTCGAGAGGGGCGTCAGGCTGACCTACGCCCAGCGCAGCCTGTCACACACCGCAAGCGCCGACCGCGTCTACCCGACCGCGGCGCATCTCGCGATGGCCCGGGTGGCCAGGACCTCGGTGAACGCGGCCTCGGCACGGCGCGGCGATCGGGGTAGGAGCGGAGCGCTTCCGGGGCTACATGGACAACACGAAGTTCGCGCACACACTGTTCGACCTGATGGGGGGCCGCTAGCGAAGGGCTTGGGGCAGCGGTGCCGGGTGCCTACTGCTTCTTCCCTACCGCCTTCCTTATCGTGTATGTGATCCAGAAGACATTCCAGGCAACCAGCGCACTCATCTCCTTCATGCTCGCGGTGTCGGCCGCGCCAGCCGTCGCACCGCCTCTATCGCCACTTCAATGGCGGCCGCCTCGCCCTCCCGGAACCTCCGCTCCGCCTCTTCCGGGGGGAGCTTGCTACGGAGGATGTTCGAGTCGGTCGCCAGGACGGCACCGGCGCGCGCGCCGCGCACGTGGGCGACTATGAACACCGTCGCGCACTCCTGCTCTGCGGCCACAACGCGCCCCTGCGTCGTGAGCAACTCCGTGAGGACCGGGTCCTTCCTGTAGAAGGCGTCGCGCGTCGTGGCCACCCCCAGGTAGGGCTCGCGCCCCAGCGCGCGCGCCGCCTCGGTCAGCGCCGTCGTAACCGCGATGTCCGCCACCGCCGGAAACCCCAACGGCAGGTAGGCGAGCGCGGTGCCCTCATCCCTGTGCGCGGCGGTGACGATGGCCAGGCTGCCGATTTCCATGTTGGGCTGTCTGCCGCCGGCCGACCCAACCCTGATGAAGGTGTCCGCCCCCAGGTTGCACAGCTCCTCGACCGCGATCGACGCCGACGGCCCGCCGATGCCCGTGGAGCAGACCGAGATCGGGATCCCGTCGACCTCGCCCGTGTAGCCGAGGTACTCGCGGTTTCGGATCACCTCGCGGGCTCGCTCAAATCTCTGCGCGATCCGCTCGGCACGGGCCGGATCGCCGGGGATCAGGACGGCGCGTGCCACCGCGCCCGGCGTGACCTTCAGGTGTCGCTGGGGAAGAACCTCGCTCATACCTCTCCTCCCGTCACTCGATGAACAGATCGACGATCCGACCCCGGCCCACGTCCACGAGCCCGCGGTCGGTCAGCTTGATCTCCGGGCTGACCGCCAGCGTCAGCACCCCGAGGGTCATTATCGGGGAGCGGTGTGTGAAGCCGAGTTCCGCCAGCGCCGATCGGAAGCGGGCGACCAGCGCCCCCACGACCGAGACCGGCTGATCGGAGATGATGCCGGCCACCGGCAGGGGTACGCCGGCCAGCAGCCTGCCCTCGACCACCGCGGCCATCCCCCCGCCTTGCTCCACCACCCACCGGGCCGCGGCGGCCATGTCGTCGGCGCTCCGGCCGATTACCAGGAGGTTGTGGCTGTCGTGGGCCCATGTCGTCGCGACCGCGCCCTGGACTAGCGCCCCGCGTACTAATCCATATCCCACGTTCCCCGCGCCCGGGGCGCCGCCGCGGCCGTGCCTCTCGAAGACCGCCGCGAGGCAGAGGTCGCTCTCCTCCCAGGCGAGCAGGCTCCCATCGACGCGCAGGAGGGCCTCACCGCTCCTGGTGTGGGTCGTCTGCCTGTTCATCTCTATCACACGCACGCGTGCCCGCGCCGCTCCCCGCGGCGCGCCCACTCCGAACCGGTCCTTGCCTGGGGGAGAGAGGCGCACCGTGTTCCGCCCCCGTGCCTGCGCCGGCGCGGCCTCCCCGGCCGATCGCAGGGCCTGCGCCGCCTCGGGCGTGAGGGTGCCGTCCCTGGCAACGAGCGTCCCCCTCGAGAAGACGGCCGCGGCGTGGAACTCCGCCAGGTCGGATACCAGTACCATGTGCGCCACCATCCCGGGCGCGATGGCGCCGCGGTCGTAGAGCCGCATCCGGCGGGCCGGCGCCAGCGTCGCCGCCCGCACGGCCTGGATCGGATCCATCCCCTTGCGCACCGCCTCGCGGATCAGCACGTCGAGGTGTCCCCTCGCCAGCAGGTCGTCAGGGGGCACGTCGTCCGTCACCAGGCAGAGGTTCAGGGCCTGCGCCGCCCTGCCCGCGACCGCCAGGACCTCGGGCGAGAGGGACTTCTCCTGGAGCTGCACGACCACCCCGCTGCGCAGCCGCTCCAAGGCAAGCCCAGGGGTCATCAGGGTGTGGTCGGAGGTGACCCCGGCCGCGACGAAAGCCGCGAGATCCGCGCCAAAGAGTCCGGGCGCGTGTCCCTCCACCACCGCGCCCGCGTCCAGCGCGGCTCCCAGGATCCCGGCCATGCGGTCATCCCCGGAGATCACCGCAGGGTAGTCCATCACCTCGCCGAGGGCGACCACTCCCTCCCAGCCCAGCGCCTCCCGCACCTCTTCGGGGCCGACCGCTGCCCCCGCGGTCTCCAGAGACGTCGCCGGAACGCAGGACGGCACCTGGAAGAACAGGTCCATTGGGAGGCCGCGGCTCTCATCGAGCAGGAGGCGCATCCCGTCCAGCCCCATGACGTTCACTATCTCGTGTGGGTCCGGCGTGACCGTGAGCACGCCGCGTGGCACCACCGCCTCCGCGAACGCCCCGGGCAGCAGCATGCTGCTTTCGAGGTGGAGGTGGGAGTCCACGAGACCGGGCACCGCGTACTGCCCCCCGGCGTCGATGACCAGGGTGGCGGGTATCCGCAAGGGGCCTTCCGCCTCGGTCTCCTCTGAAGGGATGACGCGCGCAAACCTCCCGCCCGCTATGCCTATGTGACCCTCGACGATCTCGCCCGTGTGCACGTTGACGATCCGGGCGTTCGTCACGAGCAGGTCGAACGGATTCCTTCCCGCCGCCGCGTCGGAGGCGGCGCGGTGACCGCTGTCGCTACGCCGCGCCATGCCGTGGATCACCTTCCCCCGCTGCCTACTGGCGGCTCCCAACCTTTGTCAGCACGGCCGCCGCGCCCGCGCCCGCCAGCATCACAGCCGCGGTCGCCGCGAATGCCACCTTGAAGCCGAAGCCATCTATCAGCGACCCAACCATGATAGGCGCCACCATCGCGCCTAGATCGGCCATGGTCCGGTTGATGCCGAGCGCCGTTCCCCAATGCTTCTCCGGGACCACGTCGGTGACGAGCGCTATGACCAGGCTGCCTCCCAGGTTGGCCCAGGAGACCAGTGAGACCGCGACGACCAGCCCGACGGGCGATCCCACCGCGAGGAAGCTCATCACTCCAACAGATAGCGCCGCGAGGCTCCACAACACGGTAGGCCGCACGCCGAACCGGGACGCCAGCCGTCCTCCCAGCAGCGCCGCGCCAAACCTCTGGAGCGTGCCGATCATCAGAATCCCGCCGATGGCGGCCGGTCCGAGCCCTACCTCGCGCGCCCCGAACAGGGGGAGCAGCGTCATCCCCACCCCTCCGTGGAAGAAGAAGAGCGCCATCATGATCAGGCCCGGTCCCAGGACCAAGGACCACCCCAGGGCGGCGTCCGCCGCCTGCTCCTCTGGAGGGTACTGCGCCAGGACCACGCCCGCTTCCAGTGGCTGTGCGCGCCAGGACCCCGCGATCCTGACCGCGGCCGGATCGACGAGGCGCCTGCTCGCGGCAAGCGTCATCAGGCCGGTCACCGCCGCCAGCAGCAGCGAGTACCGCCACGAGAGCCAGCCGGCGATTGCGCCGCTCAGCACGGGCCCAAGCGCGGTCCCCGCGAGGGCGGAGATCTGGTGGTAGCTGAACAGCTGCGCCTTGTCCTGGGGGGTGGCGACCTTTGAGATCCAGAACTGCACCGTAATGAAGAAGAGCGCCGAGCCCACGCCCATCACGGCTCGGCCCGCCAGGACTACCCAGAACTCCGGCGCCATCGCCACGATGATCCCACCGGCGGCCATCACGGCACCGCCGATCGCGAGCATGGCCGGGAGGGCCGATCGCGAGACCAGCCGCCCGAGAGGGACATTGACGAGCAGCCGGATCCCGTGGTAGATCGACAGGGCGACGGCGACGCTGCCGGCGGAGACCTCGAACTCCTGCTGCACCAGGGGCAGCAGCGGTCCGAATAGCGAGACGCCCACCTCGAACCCGAACAGGATCACGAGGAGCGGGGCGATGGCCTCGGCGCTGCGGGCAACCCTCAAGTGGATCTTCCTGGAGATCTCTCTATCCCGCTACCCAGGCCTACAGCCTCGGGCTGCCAGGTCTTAGACCGGGGACTCCCTCCTGCTGCGGGAAGGGAAGGCCTGGGATCGGGGGACCCTGGTAGGGATCCAGGGGGAAGAACTCCGGGGGCACGGTCGGCCTGCCCTGGCCGTCCCTCTGACCCGGCTGCAGGCGGTAGAGGCGCCCCTCATGGTAGAAGAGGATGACCGGCTCGCACTCTTCCTGGCCCTGTCCCGGGCCGGGGCTCTGGTTGCCGGGCCCAGGGAGGGGTATGAACTCGCGGAGCTCGGGCGGCACCGGCGGGGCCGTAAGCTGCTGCGCTGCGCTGCGCGTCCGTGCGGCGGTGTGCGCTGCGGCCGCGGCCATTGCGGTGACGACCATCGCGAGCAGGGCGGTTCGAAGCATCTTCATCGCGTCGCCTCGCCCGGTCCGGCCCCGGGAGCATCCCCTGGCAGACCGGGTCACCTCTTAGCGTAGCACAAACAGCCGTCTGGAACGCCATACATCTGGTCGGGCGCAAGGATGTCGGCGAACCGCTCCCGAAGCGCGCGCCTGGCTTCGTAGCAGAGGTGGCAGGCGTCGGCGTAGGACTCGCGGACCGGCAGGGCGTAGCGCCGCGCCAACTCCGCCGGTCCACCAGCCAGCAGCGGCCCCACGATCGGGTGGGCCTCCGGGTCGTAGCCGGCACAGATCTCACCTAGCGGCGCCCGCAGCAGGTTGCCCACGACTATGCCCTGGCAGATGTGGAGGTTGCCAAAGGGGTCCACGTGCACGCGGCCGGGCTCGCGAAGGTCCTCGTGGGGACACTCCTCGAACCGCTGCCACGGGCTGCCGGGCACGCCGGACGCCAGCTTTTCCGCGGCCCTCCCGCGGAACATCACCGTCGACTCACCAGGGGGCAGCTGCCCTTCCGACGCCACGGCGTCAGTGGCCTCGGGTTGGGCGACGGAGATAACCCCTGTCGGAATGTCGAGTCTCTGCGCTGCGGCCTGCGCGTCCCTCGCCTGCGAGCTGACCGGCACCTCGTAGTGGTAGAGATCGGTGCTTATCGAGAGGTCCGAGATCAGCCCCCCAAAGGGGTCCAGCCACTCGAGCGCATCCTCTACCGATGTCGCCCAGAAGCCGTTCGTGACGATGCCCACGCGGAAGCCGGCGGCCGCTGTCTCCCTGACGCCCCATGCCAGGACCGGGTAGTAGAGGAACGGCTCGCCGCCCTCGAAGTAGATCCGCTCTATGCTCTCCACCTCGGAGGCCTGGCGCAGGATCGCCCGGATCGTCGCCATCGTCATGGTGCCGGACTGGCGGGGGCTTCCCCACACGAAGCAGTGTTCGCACTCCGCGGTGCACCGGTAGGTCAGGAGCAGGTGCAGCCCTGTGAGTCTCATCTACGGTAGCCCCTCACCGCGGCGACTACACGAACGTGGCGGCCAGGCGCTCGGCCTCCTCACGCGTCCCCCGGTAGGGGCCCGGGCGTTCCACCTTGAGCGAAGTGACCGCGGCGGCGAGCCGACACGCCTCCCCCGGTCCCAGCGAGAGACGGCCCGCCAGGTAGGTCGAGAAGCAGGTGTCTCCGCGCCCGGTGCGGCCCGTCACTCCGCGCGGCACGAACGGCGCCTCGAACACCCCTCCCTCCGCGAAGACCATTACCCCGCGGGCGTGCGTCAGCACGACCTCTCGCGGGCCTAGGCCGGCCAGTGCCCGGCCGGCGCGCTCGCGGTCGGCTAGACCCGTGAGCATCTCGGCCTCCGCGTCGTCGGTCTTGAGGAAGGCCACGCCCTCGAGGTCCTGCCTGATGGTGGGCCACTCCCTGGTGACCAGCGTCTCGCCCTCGGGGACCCTGATGAACCCCTGCACGTCGATCCCGGTCGGCCCCCGCGAGGCGACCGCGCGAACCAGCTCCGGGGGCATCTCGCCTGCCATCAGCGGTGTGATGATCGTCACGCCGGCGTCCAGGTGGGGGATCTCCTCCTCCGAGAACGCCCCGGCAGAGCCCAGGGGCCGGCAGATGCGCCGGTCCATGTCGTCGGTGGGATAGGTGTTCTCGATGCCGGTCGTCGCGGAGGCGGCGGATGCGTGGACCTCTATTCCTTCGCCGCGGAGCTCGTCCAGCATGCCGAAGTCGTCCGGGTGCATCTTGGTGACGACCCCAACGGAGTAGCCCAGCCGGCGGAGCGCCATCGAGCCGTAGTAGATGCCTCCCCCCGAGGCGATCTCGGTGGTTCCGCGGTAGATCAGTCGGTCCTTCGCGAAGTGACCGATCATGAGCACATCGAGCATCTTTTCACCCGCCACTTTCCGCTGTCGCTCCGGTTGTGGTGCCCCTGCCCTGTGCGAAGCCGGCAGGTGTCGCTACGACTGCATGCTGGAGATGAAAACGTCAATCGGTATCAGTTGCATCGTCTGGATCTTGACGCTGCCGCGCGCGCCGAGCTCGATCGAGACCTTGGCCACCGTCTCCGCGCTGGGGGCCTCGATGATCGTGGCGAAGTCGAACGGGCCGAGCACCGCGAACTGCGAGACGATCCTCGCGCCCCAGGCCTCGACCTCCTTGTTGACCTCCTTGATCCGGGCCGGGTTCTTCTTGATGGTGCCGGCTCCGTCGTCGGTCAGGTTGCTTAGCATCAGGTAGGTTGCCATTGCGCTCGCCCTCCTGTCGCCGGATTACCTGGGACGCCCCACCGTGCCCCGGGGCCTCCCAAGGCCCTACGCTGGGGAGTTCGCTCCGATGAGGCCCTATTCCCCCAGGGGCGGCCCCTAGCCACAGGAGAGCCCTCAGGGGGGTGCGAATCTTCAGAGTATGAGCACACCCAACGATAGCCGAAGTGAGGAGATGCGCACCGGCCGGCGCGTGCCTGCCGAGGAGGTCCGATGGACCTGCAGGCCCGAGGACCTGCCATTCGAGACCACGGCCGAACTGCCTGCCGGAGAGAGCATAGTCGGGCAGGATCGGGCAGTGCGGGCGCTCAACTTCGGGCTCACCGTGCCCCAGCCCGGCTACAACATCTTCGTTGCCGGGCCTCCCGGAACGGGGCGGGCAACCTACGCGCAGACCAGGGTGCGGCAGATCGCCGAGACCATGTCCGCGCCCTCGGACTGGATTTACGTCCACAACTTCCAGCAGCCCGACCAGCCGATCGCGATATCGCTGAAGCCCGGCGAGGGCGGCAAGTTCCGCCGCGACGTCGAGCAGCTGGTCGAGGAGATGAAGGACTCGATCCGCAAGCTGTTCGCCAGCGAGACCTACGAGACCAAGCGCGGGGGCCTGGTGCAGACGTTCGAGCAGCAGGCAAACGCCATCTGGCGCGATCTGGAGCAGGAGGCCAGGCGCCAGGGGTTCGCGCTGCAGCGAACCCCGATGGGCATCGCGACGGTGGCGATCTCCTCGTCGGGTGAGCCCCTCGCAGAGGAGCAGCTGTCTCAGCTCGGGCCCGCCCACCGGCAGGAGCTGGAGCGCCGCGCGCGCGCCCTGCAGGAGAGCGTGGCGGAGACCACCCGCAAGGTGCGCGTGATAGAGCGCGAGGCCAGGGAGGCGGTCAAGGAGCTGGAGCAAACCGCGGTGCGGTCGGTTGCCGGCCATGCCGTGGACGCCCTGAAGCAGCGCTACTCGGAGTACGAGCGGATCGTGGCCTGGCTCGAACGCTTCCTGGAGGACATCGTGGAGCGGCACGACGACTTCAAGGACGAAGGGGAGGGGCAGCAGCCGCAGTTTCCCTTCATGCAGCGCAGGCCCGAGTTCACCCGCTACCGGGTGAACCTGTTCATAGACCACAGCAAGGGCGCGCCGGTCGAGATCCCCCTGAACCCCACGCACTTCAACCTGCTCGGCAAGACGGAGTACAGGGGCGAGATGGGCACCATGGTCACCGACTTCACTATGATCAAGCCCGGGGCGATGCACTGCTCCAACGGCGGCTTCCTGATCCTGCAGGCGAGAGATCTCCTGACCACGCCGTTTGCCTGGGAGGGGCTGAAGCGCGCGCTGAAGAGCCGTGAGGTACGGATCGAGAACCTGGGGGAGCAGTACGGCCTGTTTGCCACCGCGACCCTTCGCCCAGAGCCGATCCCCCTGAACATAAAGGTGATACTCATCGGCTCTCCCCTGATCTACCACATCCTATACCAGTACGACGACGACTTCCCCAAGCTGTTCAAGATCAAGGCCGACTTCGACGTCGACGTCGAACGGACCGATGCCGCCATGGTCGACTACGCGCAGGCGATCGGTACCATCTGCCGCCGGCAGGGGCTTCTGCCGTTCGACCGCGGCGCGATCGCCCGCACCCTCGAGCAGAGCGCCCGCATCGCCGGCGACCAGCATCGGCTGTCGATGCGCTTCAACGAGATGGTTGACGTGATCTTCGAGGCCTCTGCATGGGCCAGGCAGGACGGCGCCTCCGCGGTCACGGCCGACCACGTCCGCCGCGCGATAGACGAGCGGATCCGCCGCAGCAACCGGATCGAGGAGCGCATCCGCGACCTGATACGGGAGGGCCAGATCCTGGTGACGCTTGAGGGCGGAGTGACCGGGCAGGTGAACGGCCTCTCGGTGCTGTTGCTCGGGGATTACGCCTTCGGCCGGCCCTCGCGCGTTACGGCCCGAGCCTTCGTGGGTGGGCGAGGTGTCGTGAACATCGAGCGTGAGATACAGATGTCGGGGAGGATCCACAGCAAGGGCGTACTGACCCTGGGGGCGTACCTTGGCGGCAAGTTCGCACAGAGGCGCCCGCTGTCGCTCAACGCCTCGATCACCTTCGAGCAGACCTACGAGGAGGTTGACGGCGACTCGGCTTCCTCGACCGAGCTCTACGCCCTGCTGAGCGACCTGGCCGGTGTGCCGATCGATCAGGGGATCGCGGTCACAGGGTCGGTGAACCAGAAGGGCGAGGTCCAGCCGATCGGAGGCGTGAACGAGAAGGTCGAGGGCTACTACTACGTCTGCAAGGCGATGGGATTGACTGGGCGCCAGGGCGTCATGATCCCGCGCCAGAACCTCCGAAATCTGATGCTGAACGACGAGGCGACCGAGGCCGTCCGCGAGGGTAAGTTCCACATCTGGGCCGTGGGCACGATAGACGAGGGTATCGAGGTGCTCACCGGTACCCCGGCGGGAGAGGCCGACTCAGAGGGCAACTTCCCCGAGGGCACCGTGAACTTCCTGGTCGGACAGAGGCTGCAGACCCTGGCGGAGAGCCTGCGCAGGTTTGGCCCTCAGAGGCCCGAACGAGAGGAGGCGGGCCGTCCCGAGCCCGCGGGCAAGGAGGAACCGCAGGAGCCCAAGGAGTAGAGGACGCCCTGGGAGCCAAGCGGGTGGTTTGGCCGTGCACCCGCCTTCGACGGTCACCCTCCAGGCGGCGTACACGCCGCCTGCTCCGGTCAGGTTACCCTGCGGCACACGGGGTGCCTGGCTTACCGTTGCTCCCTTCCGGGCCTAGCGGGGTTCGCCAGTCTCCGTTGCACAGGACCCGGCCCTCTTCGCTGCGCACGTGGGCCCGGCCCCAAAGGATGCCGCCTCTGGGCGGGAGTTCAGCCCCGCTGTAGCGGATTGCGGGTACAGGGAACC